>CAIWFK010000205.1 GCA_903911905.1 uncultured Myxococcales bacterium | reverse complement strand
CGGCCCCTTGTTCAGCATCACGCATTCGGCGCGCTGGCCCATCGCGGCATCGGTCGCTTCATTCGTGAAGGCCGCACCCGCCAGAACCTCACGCTCAAGCAGTTGGCGCGGCGCACGGGCCTTTCGGTCTCGCTGCTCTCGCAGATCGAACGCGCCGAGTCGTCGGCCTCGATCAGCTCGCTCTACCGAATCGCCAGCGCGCTGCGGGTGCGCATGAGCGAACTGTTCGCCGACGTCTGAACTCGAGGGGAAACGATGGCGCGCCACCCGATGCGGAGCCTGTCCGCGCACCTGCTGATCGCGGCCCTCGTCGCGGGCCTGGTGCGGCCGCCGGTCGCGACCGCGCTGCCCGCCCAGTTCCTGCCGGAGCTGGTGGCCGGTGCCTCGGGCCCGTCGGTGGCGGTGGTGGTGGTGACGCTCGACCTCAAGGCGCGCGCCCAGGCAGGGCTGCTCGAGGCCGAGGCCGAGGCCGCCGTCACCCGCTCGGGGCGACTGGCGCTGGTGACCGGGCACGACGCGTTCAACCCCGACGCGGCGAAGAAGCGCGCCCAGGCGCTCG
Source organism: uncultured Myxococcales bacterium (assembly GCA_903911905.1). Classification (GTDB taxonomy): domain Bacteria; phylum Myxococcota; class Myxococcia; order Myxococcales; family Myxococcaceae; genus Xiheilimnobacterium; species Xiheilimnobacterium phototrophicum. The sequence goes on along the minus strand of CAIWFK010000205.1, from coordinate 5,126 downwards.
CCAGCGCGCGGGAGAAGGTGGCGCAGGGGCAGAAGGCGCTCGACGACCTCGACAACGTGAAGGCCACGGGCGCCTTCGTCGACGCCCTCGCGCTCTACAAGCAGGCCGACACCACCCAGGTGGCCCGCGAATACCTCGACGCGCTGGTGCTCAAGGCCGCCTCGCACGCGACCGGCGGCGAGACCGGCCCCGCGAAGAAGGGCATCGACGCCGCGCTGGCCTTCGACGCCCGTGCCGAATTCAGCCCCACGTTCTTCCCCCCCGACCTGGTGAAGTACGCCGAGGCGCAGCGCAAGGGCGCGCTGGCGGCGCGCGGCGAGCTGACCGTGCGCACCGAGCCCTCGGGCGCGCGGGTCTGGGTCGACGGCGCGTACCTGGGCCCCAGCCCCGCCACCGCCAGCAACCTGGGGCCCGGCAAGCACTTCGTCGCCGCCGCAGCGAGCGGGTCGGCGCTGGCCCAGGCCGAGCTGCCGCCGGGTGACGGCCAGGTCGCGCTCGAGCCCGCCGAGCTGAGCGCCGAATACACCCGCGCCACCGCGCGCGTGTCGGCCGACCCCGAAGGGCCCGGTCGCGACCAGGGCGCTCGGGAACTGGGCAAGGCGCTGGGCGTCGACCAGGTGTTGCTGGTCATCGCGCGCAAGAGCCTGGCCGGCGACCAGCTCGACCTCATCGCCGAGCGCCTCGACACCCGCGACGGCCACAACTGGAGCTACCGCGCCCTCACGGTGCGGGCCGACGGTGCTGCGGCCTTCTTCGACGGCCTGCTGCTCAAGGACACCCTGCGCTCGGGCCGAGACCCGGTCACCAACTTCAAGAGCAGCGGCGGCGCCGGCGGCATGCGCACCAACGTCGCCATCGGCCTGTTGGGGCTGGGCGCGGCCGGTCTGGTGACGGGCGGCGTGTTCGGCTTCATGGCCAGCAACCAGGCCTCGGCCTTCAAGCAGACCGTGCAGACCGACGTGGTCAAGTCGACCCAATTGCGGACCTCGGGGCAGGCCTACGCGGTGGTCGCCGACATCTCGTTCCTCATCGGGCTGGCCTCGGCCGCGACTGGCACCGTGCTGCTGGTGACCAACGTCGGCAACGGCTCGCCGGCGAGCGACGACGGCGCTGCTGCGGCCGCGGCGGCGAAGAAGGAAGAGGCCGCCAGGCGCCGCGACGCCGAGCGAAAGGCCTCGGAAGACCGTGCCCGTGCCGACGAGGCCCGCCGAAAGTCCGACGCCGACGCCGCGGCGAAGCGCGACGACGAGCGCCGCAAGGCCGACGAGGCCGCCGCCGCGAAGCGGGCCGACGACGAGAAGAAGAAGGCCGACGACGACAAGAAGAAGCCCGACGACGACGAGTCGCCCTCGAAGAAGAAGCTGACGAAGAAGCAGCAGCAGGAAGAAGAGCGCAAGCGCCGCGAAGACGAGGCGCGCGCCGCCGCCGAAGAGAAGAAGCGGCAGGCCGACGAGGCGAAGGCCAGGAAGGAAGAAGAGGCCCGCGCTGCCGCCGAAGAGAAGAAGCGCCAGGCCGACGAGGCGAAGGCGAAGAAGGACGCGGCGGCGAAGAAGGCCGACGAGAAGAAGCCCGACGAGAAGAAGGTCGACGAGGCGAAGCCCGACGAGAAGAAGTCAGGTGACGACGACGCCGCCGCGCGCCGGGCCGCCGAAGAGAAGCGCAAGAAGGAAGACGACGAGCGCCGTCGCCTCGAAGACGAGAAGCGCACGAAGGAAGAGGACGAGCGCAAGAAGAAGAACGAAGACCACGACGACCTGCGCAACTTCTGACGCCCAGCGCGTGACCGCGGCTCGAGCGCTGGTGGTCACGGCGCTCGGCGGTGACTGGTGGCGAGGCTGGGTCTTCGCCGAAGCTGCCCGTCGGTCGAGGTCGTCGACGCGCGCGCGGTTGCGACGAAGCGTCTCCACGAGGGACGCGAGCGGAAATCGGTGCCGCGCCGCCACGCAGTGACCTCGCCCGAGGCCGACGAGCGACAGGGCCTCTGACTGCCTGAGGCGCGCGACGGAACGTCCGACGAGTCGAGCCTCGGGGGGCCTTCGCCGCCGCGACGAGAGCGCTCGAGGTGACGAAGCGCCCGGCTCGCCACTCGCGCTCGAGGTCTTCTGGAAGAACGCACCGCCGACGAGGGGCCCTGACGACGCCCCGCGAGGGCCACCACGCCCTACTTGCGGGCGCGTTCGATCTTCAGCGACTTCTCGTTGGCCTGCTTGCCGGCGAGCGCCTCGAAGGCCGACGCATCGGCTTCCGCCACGTGCACGTACGAGAACGAACCGCGCAGCTCGGTCTTCGCGACCTTGCCGGCGGGGGCGCCCAGGGTCTCGAGCATGGTGACCAGGGCCGACTCGTCGGCGACCTTGTCGATCTTCCCCAGGTTGAGCCACAGCCGGGTCAGGCCGGGCGCGACCTCGACCGGCGCTTCTTCGCGGCGGGGCCGACGCTCGCGGCGTTCGCGGCGCTCGCCACGCTCCCGCGGGGCCTCGTCGGGACTGCCACCTGCATCGGCCGTCGGGTCTTCCACGGGCGGCAGCGGCTTGCCGGCCTGCAGCAGCTCGAACAGCTCGCGGTCGCTCAGCTTCTTGGCGCCCTCGGTGCGCGGCTTGCGCTCTTCGCGCCTGGGGCGTTCGACGGGAGCCGCCGGGTTCGCCGCTGCGTTCGCCTGATGCGCCTCGAAGGCCGCGCGGTCGCTCTTCACCGCGCTGACCTGCTCGGTCGCCCCTTCGCGGGCCACGGCCGGCACGTCGGGCTGGGTGCGGGGCTCGCGGCTCTCGCGGCCTTCGCGGCGCGGGCCACGGTCGCCGCGCTCTCCACGTTCCGACCGGCCTTCGCGGCGCGGGCCCTTGTCACCGCGACGACCGCCACCGCCCGACGAGCCCCCGTCCTTCGGGAACTCGCGCGGCTTGGCGTCTTCGAGGTGCGGCTGCGCGGCGCGCTCCATGCGGCGGTGGGTGAAGAAGAAGCGCAGCATGAACGCGATGAGGTCGTCGGCGTCGGGCCGCGTCTTGAGCGAGTTCGCCAGCGTCAGGAAGCCTTCGTAGATCGACCCCTGCGACGCTTCCTTGATTTCCTTCACGTGGCGCTCGGTCCACATGCGGTTCGCCTCTTCGGCGGTGGGCATCGAGCGGCGGTCGAACTTGATGTTGAACTTCTTCTCGAGCGTGGTCAGCGTCGCCAGTTCGCGCCCCGAGGTCAGGTTGAGCGCGGTGCCCTTCTTGCCGATGCGGCCGGTGCGGCCCACGCGGTGCAGGTACACGGCTGCGTCTTCGGGCAGCGAGTAGTTGATGACGTGACCCAGGTCCGAGATGTCGATGCCGCGGGCCGCGATGTCGGTTGCCACCATGAAGGCCAGCTCGCCGCGCTTCACGCGCCCCATGACGCGCTCGCGTTCCTTCTGCTGCAGGTCGCCGTTGAGCATCTCGGCGTCGAACCCGTTGCGGTTGAGCACCGCCGTCACCAGCTCGGTGTCGTCGCGGGTGTTGCAGAAGATGATGGCGTTGTCGGGGTTCTCGAGCTCGAGCATGTACAGCAGGTTGCGCGGCTTCGGGTACGCGTCGCTCAGCTCGTACCGAACGTGGTGGATGTGGTCGACGGTGAACACGTCGCCCGACAGCAGCAGCGTCTCGGGCTCGGTGGTGTAGCGGGAAATCAGCCGCTGAATGTCTTCGGGCACCGTGGCCGAGAAGAGCATCACCTGCTTCTTCGCCGGCAGCTGCTCGAGAATGCGGGTCACCTCTTCGTAGAAGCCCTGGTTCAGCATTTCGTCGGCTTCGTCGAGCACCGCGTGCGTGCAGTGCTCGAGCTTCAGGTTGCCGCGGCGAATGTGGTCGTGCACCCGGCCCGGGGTGCCCACGATGATGGCCGCGCCCGCCTTGAGTGTGTCGATTTGCTGCTGCATCGACGCGCCGCCGTAGATGGGGGTCACCACGATGTCGCGGTACTTGGCGAGCGCCTCGAGTTCCTGGTTGACCTGCAGCGCCAGTTCACGCGTCGGGCAGAGGATGATGGCCTTGCACTCGCGCGTGCCCACCGGAATCTGGTCGATGAGCGGCATGCCGAAGGCCGCCGTCTTGCCGGTGCCGGTCTTCGAACGCACGATGAGGTCGCGGCCGGCGCGGGCCGCCTTCCAGGCCTGGGCCTGCACGGGCGTCGGCGAGGTGTAGCCTCGCTCGGTCACCGCGCGGCGCAGCTCGGGAGACAACCCCAGCTCGTCGAAGCTGACGTCAGAGATGTATTCCTGCGGGCGGTCCGCCGTGCCAGTGGGGAGCTCGGTCGGTTGAGGCTCGTTCATGGCTCACGCGTGTAGCCCCTTCTCACACGGGGCGGCAATGAATCAGTGTGCCCTTTCCGCCGGGGCTGTTCCCGGCGCGCTGGCCGCGCTCGAGGTGGCCACCAGTTGGGAAACCTGGAACACCCTGCGCGTGGGCCAGCACCTGAGCGTGCCCCAGGCGAAGACCGCGATGGGGGTGCTGGTGCGCGGCCTGGGACGGTGAGCCTGCACGCATCGGGCCGGCTCGGTGTTATGTGAAGGGCATGGCCACGCGGAAGCGAAAGACCGGGTCGTCTCCGATCGACGGCGACGCCACGCCCGTGGTCGAGGTGACCCCCGAGCCCGAACTGCCAGGTGGCGAGCGCTCGGTGCCCCGGGTCGCGCCCACCGAGGTGGTCGACGCCGAGTTCGTCGAGGCCACGCCCGTCGAGCCGCGGGCGAAGAAGCCGCGCGCGAAGAAGCCGGCCGTGGTCGAGGCGAAGAGCGCGCCCGAGGACGAGGCCGACACCGAAGAGAAGGACGAGGGGCCTGCCGAGCTCGACGGCGCCACCATCGAGCCCGACGCCGCCGAGCTCGAAGACATCAACGCCGACGACGTGGTGGCGCTGGTGCCTGCCCGGGCCTCGAAGGACAGCGGGGTTCGCCGCGACCCGCTGCAGGCGTACATGCACGAGGTGACGCGGCACCCGCTGCTGACCCGCGAGCAGGAAATCGACCTCGCCCGACGCTACCGCGACGCCGGCGACAACCGCGCCGCGTACACCCTGGTGGCCTCGAACCTGCGGCTGGTGGTCAAGCTGGCCCACGAATACCACCGCAACCCACTCTCGCTGCTCGACCTGGTGCAGGAAGGCAACATCGG
>CAIWFK010000204.1 GCA_903911905.1 uncultured Myxococcales bacterium | reverse complement strand
GGTGATCGACTTCCCGTGGAACGGGTGATCGACTTCGCGTGGAACAGGTGATCGGCTTCCCGTGGAATCGGTGATCGGGTTGCCGTGGAATCGGTGATCGAGATCCCGTGGAACACGCAGTACGTCTCGATGCTGGAGCAAATGCGCCGCCTCGAGGCCGGCCTCGTCGGGCAGAAGCGAGAGCGCCACATCGCGTCGTCGGAGCAGCTGACGCTCGACGTGGTATCGATGCTGGTGACGGCACCCGAAGCCTCGCCCGCGCCTTCGACGACGGTGGAGACGCACGAGCGGACCAAGCCGACGGGCCGCAAGCCGCTGCCTGAGAAGCTGCCGCGCGTCGTCATCGAGGTGCTGCCTCTGGATGTGCAGCGCGAGGGCACCGAGGCCTTCGACCGCATCGGCGAAGACGTGTGCGAGACGGTCGAGAAGCGGCCGGCATCGGTGGTGGTGGTGCGCACGGTGCGCGGCAAGTACGTCTCGAAGGAGAAGGTCGACGCGCTGAAGGTGGGCGAGTCGACACCCGTGCTGCAGGCACCGGCCGTCGAGCTGCCGATTCCGCGCGGCATCGCGGGCCCCGGCCTGCTGGCCGACACCATCGTGAAGCGGTGGGTCGAGCACCAGCCGCTGCACCGAATGGAGCGCTCGTATGGCCGCGAGGGCTACGACGTGGCGCGCAGCACCATCTGCGGCTGGCACGAGTCCGTCGCGCTACTAAGAAGCTCGTCCCGTTTCGGGCAGATCTCGCCGGCTTATGCGGCGCGCTTGATGTCGACCTCGCAGCCCAAAGCTTCGAGGCGCTTCACCAGGCGGCCGATGGTTTTGCTCGTGTCGTGCCGGTCAAAATGCTGCGGGCCGAGGTCCTTGTAGGCCTGCTCGTCGCGCAGCATGAAGTAGCAGGCGGTCAGCATCGAGGCGGCGATCGCCATGATGGCTTTCTTCGCCCCGCGGCGGGCCTTGAGCCTCATGAATTGCGCCTTGAGGTAGCTGTCCTTCTTCCGCACCGCGGTCCAGGCACAGGTCACGAGCGTCGTCTTCAGCCAGGTTCCGCCCTTCCTCAGTCGAGTCGAGCGACGTTTGCCGGCGCTCTCGTCATTCCGAGGGCACATCCCAGCCCAGGACACGAGGTGGCCGGGGCTTGGAAAGCGCGTCATGTCCACACCGATCTCCGCCACAATCACGCTGGCCGCGATGTCACTGATGCCCGGCATCGTCGTCAGCAGTTGGGCGCGCGCCTGGATCGGCTCCAAGGTTTTTCCCACGCTGTCATCCACCTCCTTCATCGCCACCTCCAGGGTGTCGATGAGCCCGAGGTGAAGCTTGATGAGCCGTCGATGGTGCTCGGTCACGCGGCCGCGCAGCGCCTCGACGAGTTCCGCTCGCTTCTTGCGCGCCGCGCCCTGCGCGAGCTCGGCGAGCATTTCAGGGTTCGTCTCGCCGGCCACGATGGCCTTCAAGATGGCCCGGCCGCTCTTCCCGACCACGCTCGAGAGCACGCTCCCCAGCTTCAGGTTGGCGTCTTCGAGCACCTTCTGGATGCGCAGCGTGTGCTGCGAGAGTTCTCGCACCAGTTGCTTGCGCGTGCGCGTCAGGTCTCGCAGTTCCTGAATCCTCGCTGGCGGCACGAAGCTGCTGCGCACCAACCCATGTGCGAGCAACTCCGCCAGCCACTGCGCATCGCCGACGTCGGTCTTTCGCCCTGGCACCGCCTTCACGTGCTGGGCATTGACCAGGACCAGCTCGAAGGTTTCCTCGAGCAGGTGCCACACCGGCTTCCAGTACACGCCCGTCGCCTCCATCACGACGTGCGTGCAGTGATGGTGCTCCAGCCACTCCGCCAGCGACATCAGCTCGCTGGTCGTCGTGCCGAAGCTCCGGACCTCTCGATGCACCGGCTCAGACACGCACCGGATCGCCGCAACCACGACGTCCTTGTGCACATCGATTCCGGCGCACCTCGGATGAAGTACCTCCACGCGTGACGCTCCTTTCACGCGATGCCGGCATGGAGTCCCCGTGTTCGAATTCTACTAATCGTGCTCGCGGGCGTTGCCGCCCGTCGTCACAGTTCGGGGTAGTCGCGGGACTCCGGGTCCATCTACTGATCGGGCTCCATCGCACCAAGGGTGTACCGACCTCTGCGCCGTCATCGCGGGGTCAGGATACCGCGCCGCCTCCCAAGCTTCATCACTCGGGGACGGCGCAAGCCGATGAACATCTACTAAGAAGCTCGTCCCGTTTCGGGCAGATCTCGCCGGCTTATGCGGCGCTCTTGATGTCGACCTCGCAGCCCAAAGCTTCGAGGCGCTTCACCAGGCGGCCGATGGTTTTGCTCGTGTCGTGCCGGTCAAAATGCTGCGGGCCGAGGTCCTTGTAGGC
>CAIWFK010000203.1 GCA_903911905.1 uncultured Myxococcales bacterium | reverse complement strand
CGGTCACCTGCGGCGTCACCTGCGGCCAGCGCCCGCGGCGCTCGGCGGTCAGGTGCAGGTCGGCGGCGTCGATGCGCGCGCGGTCGCGTGCGAGCGTGGGGTGCTCTCCGATTCGCAAGAGCAACTGGTCCACGGTGGGTACCTCGTCGACGAAGTGCAGGGCGCCCTGGGCCTCGAGTTGCTGCTCCACCCCGACCGTCAGCGCCAGTCGCTCGGCGGCCGCGAGCGTGGTCTGCCGCGCGGCGGCGGCCTCGGCGCCGATGCGGGCCAGCTCGGCAGCGGTGCGCAGCACGTCGACGCGGGGGCTCGAGCCGGCGCCGAACTTCTCAGCCGCCACCTGCGCCACGCGCTTCGCATCGACCACCGCGTCGTCGAGCAGCGCGGTGCGCCGCTGCGCTTCCCACAGGTCGACCCAGGCGAGCGTGGCGGTCCACCGGGCGTCGGTGCGCAGCGCGGTGGTGTCGAGCTCGGCGCTGGTGGCCTCGCGCTCGAGCGCGTCGCGCTGCGTGCCGCGCTGGCCGAAGAGCTGCAACGGCAGACTCACCGTGGTGCCCAGCTTCGCGGTCTGCCGGGCGCTGGTGACGGCCAGGGTGGGGTTGGGCAGCGGCGTGGCGGCGGCGACCTGGGTGTGCGCGAGCTCGGCGCGCTTGACCGCCAGCAGCACCTCGGGCCCATTCTGCGCGGCGCGCGCTCGGGCCTCGGCCAGCGTGAGCGGCTCGCCCCGCGCCCACGACGCCGCCACCACGCACGCGAGCAGCGCGGCGTTCCACCGGCGCGACGAGGGGGGCTGGGGGCGAGGCATGCGCGGCTCCCTTCTGCACGACTGCTGCAGGAGGTGTGGTGGCTTTCGACGTGCGACAGGCCTGTAACGGCCCGCCACCACACCACCACCGTATCGAAGGCCGATGAGCCATGAATGAGAGCGGTGCGAGCGGTCGCCCGGGCGCAGTAGGGTCGACGCCGTCATGCGCGTGCTGGTGGTCGAAGACTATCTCCCGTTGGCGAACTCCCTGGCGCAGGGGCTCGACGAGGCCGGGTACACCGTCGAGCTCGCGCACGATGGCGCCGACGGGTTGGCCATTGCGCTCGACACGCCGCCCGATGCCGTGGTGCTCGACGTGATGCTGCCGGGGCTCGACGGGTTCAGCGTGCTGACCCGCCTGCGCGCGGCGAAGAGCCTGGTGCCGGTGCTGCTGCTGACCGCGAAGGGCGAACTGGAGGACCGGGTGAAGGGGCTGGACCTGGGCGCCGACGACTACCTCGCCAAGCCCTTCGCCTTCACCGAATTGCTGGCGCGCCTGCGGGCCATCATTCGCCGTCGCTACGACGGGGCGACCAGCGTCATCACCGTGGGGCCGCTCGAGGTCGACACCGCCGGGCGCTCGGTGCGTCGCGACGGCGTGTCCATCGCGCTGTCGGCGACCGAGTTCGCGCTGCTCGAATACCTGGCGCTGCGGCAGGGTCAGGTGGTGACGCGCGCCGAAATCTGGGAGCACGTGTACGACTTCGCCAGCTCGCCCTCGAGCAACGTGGTCGACGTGTACATCGGCTACCTGCGCAAGAAGATCGACCACGACCACGCGCTCAAGCTCATTCACACCCGTCGGGGCCTCGGCTACCTGTTGGGCGTCGAGCCGTGAGCTCGCTGCGCGCCCGCCTGGTGTGGAGCGTGGCGCTGGTGTTGGGCGTGACGTTGACCGCGTTCGCGCTGGTCACCAAGGTCGCCTACCGCCGCGCGCTCACCGAGGCCTTCGACGCGCGGCTCGAGGGAGAAGGCCACACCCTGGCCGGCATGGTGGAAGAGCACCCCGGGGCGGCGTGGGAATTCGAAGGCGGCGGGCTCGAGGCCTTCGCGCCAGGTCGCGACGCCGCGTACTACGAGCTGTGGCTGGGTGACGGACAGGCGCTGCGCTCCCCCTCGCTCGAGGGCGCCGACCTGCCGAAGGTGAGCGGCCCCACCACGTTGCGCGACGGCCGGCCCGGTCGGGTTCGGGTGGGCGTGTGGAGCCCGCGGCTGTCGGAAGACGACCCGGGCGCGGTGGCGTCGGGGCTGATGGTGCAGGTGGCGGTGGCGCGCGCGACCGACACGCTCGAAGCGTCACTGACCACGCTCGACGAACTTCTCGCCCTGGGCGCGGCGACGGCGCTGTTGTGTTCGGGGCTGGCGGCCTGGGTGGCGGTGCGCCGCGGGCTGCGGCCCCTGGCCCAGGTGGTGGCCCGGCTCGACGCGCTCGATGCGACGCGGCTGCGCGAACGGGTGTCGGCCGAGGGCGCTCCCGACGAGCTGCTGCCGACGGTGGACACGGTCAACGGGTTGCTGGCCCGGCTGGACGACGCCTTCACCCGCCTGCGCGCCTTCAACGCCGACGTCAGTCACGAGCTGCGCACGCCGCTGGCCGGGCTGAAGACGATTCTCGAGGTGACGGCGGCGAGGGAGCGCGACGGGGTGGCCTACCGCGCAGCCGTGAGCCAGGCGCTGGCGGTGG
>CAIWFK010000202.1 GCA_903911905.1 uncultured Myxococcales bacterium | reverse complement strand
TGCCGCGATACCCGTCGGGCACCACGTAGCGCTGCGCACCGGGCACCTCGTCCTTGGCGACGATCGAGCTCAGGTCGGGGTCCTGCCCGATGTTCGAGATCAGCACGCCCACCTCGCCCTGCCGCACGATGGTGACCGGCTTGACGGTGACGTTGAAGAGGTAGGGGTTCACGTAATACCGACCGGGGCGCAGCACGGTGGTCTGGGGCCCCCGCAGGCCGCCGTTGCTGAGGAAGGCCTGGCCGTCCTGGTAGCTGTTGTGCAGCGCCATGTCGGGCGTGAGCGCGACCACGTCGCCAGTGGGCATCGGCTGGCCGTCCATCGCTTCCACGACGCCGATCTGGTTCTCGGTGATCTGCACGGCCTCACTGAGCCGAATCTGGAACATGTCGGCGAAGATGTTGTACGTGCCGGGGCGCAGGTAATCGATCTGCGGGCCCTTCTGGCCGCTGTTCTTGAGGAACACCTCGGCCTTCTGGAAGTTGTCGTGGCCCTGCACGCTGCGTGCGAGCAACTGGCCAGGAGCGAGCGCCAGGCCGTCGGCGGCGGTGACGATGCCGATGCTGCCTTCGGGCACGCGGGTCTTCTTGATCAACTGCACCTGGAAGAGCCGCGGGTGAATCTTGTACGTGCCGTTGGTGAGGAAGCGCAGTTGCTTGCCACGCACGCCCCCCTTGGTCAGGAAGCCGACCGGGTCCTGGAAGTTGTCGTGGGTCTCGCCGGCCTTGTCTTCGGCGAAGATGCGGCCCGAGGGCATGGGCTCGCCGTCGGTGGCGGTGACCACGCCCAGTTCATCCGAGCCGATGGTGACGAAGTCGACCCGCTGCACCACCGAGACGAAGGGCCAGGCGACGAAGTGCAGGCCGGGGCTCAGGTAGCGGGCCTGAATGCCGACCTCACCGTTGGCGGCGAAGACCCGCCCCGCGCTCAGCTTGGCGCCGAAGTACCGGCGCTCGACGATCGCGATCTGCGTGGGCCCGACGTTCACGGCCCAGCGGGTGATGAAGAACCACAACGCTCCGACTGCCAGCAAGGCCCCAATCAGGACCACGATGCCTTCGTACATGCGTTCCCTCCCTTTGAAGGGGCGATGGTACTTCCTGCCTCGGCCGCGCCCCCGAAGAATCGGCCTGCCGCGAGCGACGTGACGGCGGCTTCGAACTGACGGTACAACCGGCCCCGTGGAACAGCGGGTCGTCGAGTTCACCGAAGTGTTGCGTCAGAACGGCCTTCGGGTCGCCGTCAGCGAGACGCAGGACGCGGTGCGCGCGCTCGCCGGGCTGGGGGTCGACGAGCTCGAGACCACCCGCGCCGCGCTCAAGGCCACGCTCTGCAAGCGCGCCGCCGACGTCGCGGTGTTCGACAAGGCCTTCGACTTCTTCTTCTCGGGGGCGTCGAAGACGCTCGAGAACATCGAAAAGTCGCTGCTGGCGCGCATCACCGAGCAGGGGCTGCTCGAGGGCGACGAGCTCAAGATGATCGTCTGGCTGATGGACCGGCTGGGCGGGCAGCTCTCGCCGATGACCGAGGCCGCAATGGCTGGTGACCGCGGTCGCCTGGCCCAGTTGTTCCGCAACGCGTCGCTGCAGCTCGACTTCTCGCGAATCCAGAATTCGCTGCAGACGGGCTTCTTCTCGAGGCGCCTGCTGACCGCCGCAGGGGCCGA
>CAIWFK010000201.1 GCA_903911905.1 uncultured Myxococcales bacterium | reverse complement strand
GCGACTGGCGGCGGCACCGCGACGGGCGGCGGCTTCATCACGGGCGGCGGCATCGCGACCGGCGGCGGCACGGCGACCGGCGGCGGGTCGATCACCGGCGGCAGCGGGTGCGGTTGCACCTCGGCGGCCGACGTGGGCTCGATGTTCGCCCCGGTGATGGGCCTGATGCTGCTGTTGCGCCGTCGCCGACAGTAGGCCGGCGACCTCGACGTCGGGAAGTTCGTGTCCCGACGTCGGGAGCCTTCCTCCGGCGACCGTGCAGGTGGCGCTCCCGTCGAGCAGCGGGAGCGCCCGGCACGTCGGCATTCCGTGGTGGCACCGAACGACACATTCCGGTCGTCAGCGGCGGGCCTGCTGCTAGACACCGCGGGGTGATGGAGCGCCTGCTCACGCCCCGGGTCGGTTTCGCGCTCGTCGCCGCGCTCTACCTGCTGTCCTTTCCCTACCACCCGGGTCTGCGCTCACCGAACGAGCTGTGTCGGTTGTGGCAGGCCCGCGCGCTGGTCGACTTCGGCACGCTCGACATCAACGGCACCATTGCCCAGCGCGGCATGGTGGGCGACCTCTCGTGCGTGGCGGTGCTGGCCGACGGCAGCTTCAGGCCCTGCGTGGGCCCCGACGCGCCGGCCCGTCAACTGGTGACGGCGATTCGCTACTACCCGTCGAAGGCCCCGCTGACCGCGTTCCTCGCAGCGCCGGTGTACTGGGTGCTCGAGCGCTTCGGCCAGGTGAGCGAGGTCTCGCAGGTGCTCTTCTCTCGGCTGGTGGTCACCATTCTGCCCGCGCTCGCGCTGCTGTGGCTGCTGCGTCTTTTCCTGCAGGCGTACCTCGACCCGGCGCTCGCCGACGTGCTGGTGGTGGTCTACGCGCTGGGCACCATGGCGTTCTCGTACGCCGAGTCGTTCATGAGCCATCAACTGACCGCGGTGCTGCTCTTCGCCGCGTTCTTCTGCGCGTGGAAGATCGAGCGGAAGGACTGGGGCGAGCGCGGCTGGCTGCTCGCGGGGCTGCTGGCCGGCGCGGTGGTGGCCTGCGAGTACACCGGCGCGCTCGGCGTGGTGTGCGTGTCGAGCTACGTGGTCGCTTCACGCTGGAAGCAGTGGCCGGCGCTGGGCCGGGCGGTGGTGTTGGTGCTCTTCGGCGCGGCGCCCCTGCTGGCCGGGTTGCTGGCCTACCACCACGCGTGCTTCGGCAGCGCGTGGCTCAGCGGGTACAAGTTCCTCAACGACGCGAACTACCAGGGCTGGCACCAGGGTGGCTTCCTGGGCATCAAGGTGCCCGACGGGCGGGCCTTCGTGCTCTCGCTCTTCTCGCCGCTGCGGGGGCTCTTCGCGCTCTCGCCGTTCCTGATGGCCAGCCTGCCGGGCCTGCGCTCGCTCGCCGCGAAGGACCGGCCGCTCTTCGTCTTCACCACCGTGTTGTCGGTGGCCAACGCCTACTTCACCTCGAGCTTCGCCTACGACTCGTGGGGGTGGACGGTGGGCCCGCGTCACCTGACGCCGATGCTGCCCTTCCTGCTGTTGCCGGTGGGGCTGGTGCTGGCCCAGGCGGGAACGGTGACCCGCTCGGTCGTCGCCGGCCTGTGCGTGAGCGCGGTGGGGGTGACGGGGCTGGTCTGCTTCGTCAATTACGTGCCCGACGACGTGTCGACCTCGGTGTTCGGGCTGGCGGTGCCGTTGCTGGCCGACGGCTTCTGGCCGGTGAGCGTGCTGGCGGTGCTGGTGCCCAACCCGGCCTCGGGCGCGGTGCTGGTGGGCCTGCTGGTGGCCGCGGTGGCGTGGGTGGCGGCCAGGTTCAGCACCTCGGGAGCCCGGCCGCTGGTGCTGGCCGTGGCGCTCGTCGCGCACCTGGGGCTCTTGCGGCTGGCCACCACCTTCGACGACCACGAGAAGAACGCGAAGGCCTTCCTCGAATCGGTGTGGTTGGCGCCGTCGGGGCAGCGCGTTCGGCTCTGACGTCTTCACCTTTCTCTCCAGAGGGCTGTCACGCCGGGGCGGCTGGTGCCTAGAAGCGTGGTACCCGGTCGCACAGACCTTCTTGCTGCGGAGTTCCCCATGAACCGTCGTGACGTCATCATTTCGGCTGCTGGCTCGGTCGCTGCCCTCTCGTTCGCCGCGCTGGCCGACCAGGCCAAGGCCGCTCCTGCGACGGGCACCGCGCCCGCGAAGTACGAGTACAACACCGAGCTCTTCGACGCGGCCCGCGAATGCCTGCGGGTGGGCATCATCTGCCTCGACCACTGCGTGCGCTCGCTGTCGACCGGCGACAAGATGATGGCCGAGTGCGCGGCCACGGTGCGCGCCATGCTTCCGCTGTGCGAGGCGACCTCGGCGCTGGCGCTGCAGAACTCGGCGCACCTCAAGGCGCTGGCGGCCATCTGCGCCAAGGCCTGCCGGGACTGCGAAGCGGCCTGCAAGAAGCACGCAGCCCACCACGTGGAATGCAAGGCGTGCATGGACGGCTGCGGCAAGTGCGCGGCGGCCTGCGAGAAGGCCGCGGCCTGACGGGGTGCTGGCATCGTCAACGCACCACGCGAGACGTGGTACGTTGCGGCCGTGGGGGCTCGCACCAACCTCGACGAACTTCCAGCGCTCGTGTTCGAGCTCGACACGAGCGGTTCGCTCGGTTGGGTGAGCGCCGAATGGTCGCGGCTGACCGGCCAGACCGAAGCTGACGCGAAGGACTACGGCTGGGCCCGCTTCACGCACCCCGACGACCTGACGCGGGTGATGGCGACGCTGCGGCGGGCCGAGGGTGACGTCTCGCTCGATTTCCGCATGGTCGTCGACTCGAAGGCCCACCCCTTCACCATGGTCGTGCGCCCCCGGCTGGTGGACGGCGTGCGGGTGGGCATGGTGGGCGTCGCGGTACCCGCCGGCGGGTCGGCGGCCGCGCTCGAGCGGCTCGAGGCGCACACCGGCGCGCTGCTGGCCGCCATTCCCGACCTCTTCTTCCAGGTCAACCACGAGGGCCGCTTCGTGGGCTACCACGCGCCGGCAGGGGCCCGACTCGCGCAGCCGCCGTCGCTCTTCGTGGGCCGGTTGATGAGCGAGGTGCTGCCACCCGACATCGCCGACGCCGCGATGGCCGCCCTGGCTTCGGCCCAGGACCTGCGTCGCCCGGTGTCGTTCGAGTACCGCATGCCCATCGACGCAGTGCTCTGCGACTTCGAAGCGAGGGCGGTGCCGATGGAGCATGGCGACACATTGATCGTGGTGCGCGACGTGACCCAGACCAAGGCCGCGCAGGCCGCGCTGGTGGCGGCTCGGGAAGCGGCGCTCGAGAGCAGCGAGCACAAGACCCGCTTCCTGGCCAACGTGAGCCACGAGATTCGCACCCCGCTCAACGGCATTCTGGGAGTCACCCAGTTGTTGCGCACCTGGGACCTGCCGCCCGAGACCGGCGAGTACCTCGACGTGTTGCAGACCTCGGGCGAGGCGCTGCTGGCCATCGTCAACGACGTGCTCGACCTCTCGAAGATCGAAGCCAACCGCCTCGAGCTCGAGGTGCGCACCTTCGACGCCGAGCGCGCGGTGCAGGCCGCGGTGCGCACCTTCCTGCCCCAGGCGCAGAAGAAGGGGCTCAAGCTGACGGTCGACACCCAGCTCAAGGGCGCGGTTCGGGGCGACGCGAGCCGCCTGCAGCAGATCGTCAACAACCTGGTGAGCAACGCGGTGAAGTTCACCGAGGCGGGCCAGGTCTCGGTGCGGCTCGAGCGGCTCGACCCCGACCTGGTCTGCCTGAGCGTCATCGACACCGGGCCGGGTCTGGCGAAGGACCAGCAGGCCCGCGTGTTCGAGCCCTTCGTGCAGGTCGAGGGCACCCAGCGGCGGTATGGCGGCACGGGCCTGGGCCTGTCCATCACCCGGCGGCTGGCGCGGTTGATGGGCGGCGACGTGCGGCTCGAGAGCGAGCCTGGGCGCGGGGCCACCTTCGTGGTCACCCTGGCCCTGCCCTTCGTCTCGCTCGAGCGCGAACCGACCGCGCAGCCCTGGAGCACCACCCCGCCGCCGCGCCCGTTGGCCGTGCTGCTGGCCGAGGACAACCAGGTCAACGCGGCGATGACCAGCGCGCTCATCGGCAAGCTGGGGCACCACGTGCAGGTCGTCACCGACGGGCAGGCCGCGGTCGACGCCATCGGCGCCCACACCTTCGACCTGGTCATCATGGACGTCGAGATGCCGGTGCTCGACGGCCTGGCGGCGACGCGGGTCATTCGCCAGGCCGAGCGCGGCGGAAAGCGCCACCTGCCCATCGTCGCCCTCACCGCCAACGCGATGAAGGGCGACGACGTGCTCTGCCTGGCCGCGGGCATGGACGCCTACCTGCCCAAGCCCGTCACGGTCGAAGCGCTGCAGGACGTGCTCAGTTGGTTCGGTGGCGCGGCCGCCGCCACGCGCTGAAGCCCCACCGGGCAGTTGTCTCGAGTGCCAAAGCGTGCGACGACCTCCCCCGATTCACCTTGGAGTGGAGATCATTTCGTGGCGACCAACGCACCCCCTGCGACGCAGGCCCAGACCGCCGAGCCCCAGACGCTGACCGAGGCCCTGCTGGGCAAGGAGTTCCTCACCACGCCACTGCTGGCGAAGGTGCGCGCCTGGCCCGCGGAGCTGCGCGCGGCCTTCGTGGCCAGCGTGTTCGCCGGCATCGTCTTCCTGCCCTTCCTCGGTGCGGTCGGCCTGTGGGACTGCTGGGAAGTGCACTACGGCGAAGCGGCGCGCGAGATGATTCAGCGCAACGACTACGTGCACCCCTTCTGGGAAAACGCGTGGTTCTTCTCGAAGCCCGCCTTCACTCTGTGGATGGAAGCGACCGGCCTGCAACTGGCCGAAGCGGGCCCGCTGCTGGCGCTGGTGCTGGGGTTGCTGCTGACCGGCACGGGCGTGGCGCTCTTCCTGGGCAGGCTGGGCAAGCCGGGAGCGACGAAGGAATTCTGGGGCGCGCTGCTCTCGCTGGCCGGCGCGTTCGCGCTGGTGCTCTTCGTGTGGAGCAAGACGGTGAACGTGCAGTGGAAGTTCGCCGACGTCACCGGCGGTGATGGCGCCCTGCCGCTGTTCACCGAATGGGGCGTGCGGCTGCCCTTCGCGGGCTTCTCGATTCTGGCGGTGGGCCTGTTGACCTACGCCATCACCGTGGCGGTGAGCGCTCGCGCCGGGCTGGCGACGGGCTTCGCGCTGGTGACCATGCCGCTCTACTTCCTGCTCTCGCGCCAGGCCGTCACCGACACCCCGGTGGTCGCCGCGACCGTCGCGGGCGTGGCGTGCGCGATGGTCGGGCTGTTCGACAAGACCACGAAGTACCGCAGCGAGTGGTGGTACGGCAGCTACGTCTTCTTCGCCATCGCGACCCTGGCCAAGGGCCTGCTGGGCTTCGGCGTGCCGATGGTGGTGTACATGCTGTGGGCCGCGCTCGCGCGCAGTCCGTGGACCAGCGCTTCGTTGATGGCGCACGCGCGGTGGGCGCTCAAACATCTGACCACACCGATGCTCAACGGCCTGGTGGCCGGCGGCGTGGCGGGCGTCATCGCCTGGCAGTTGGGCGTGCGCTGGGCCACCACCTTCATGGCGGTGCCCATCATCAACGATCAACCGCTCATCAGCGCGGCAGGCTGGCTGGGCATCATGTGGGGCTCGCTGGCCTTCTGGGCGGTCACCACCTTCGTGCTGGGCCGCAACGCGTCGCAGGTCACCGAGCGCCCGCCCGAGCTGTTCGCGATGGCGTACGACATGCGGCTGGGCACCGGCATCCTCCTCTTCCTCGCGGTGTGCCTGCCCTGGTACTACGAGATGTTCACCTTCTGGCGGCTGGACGACGAATCGAAGTCGTTCTGGTTCCGCTTCATCATTCACGACCACTTCGCGCGCCTGGGCTCGGGCGTGCACACCACCACCCCCGGTGGCGACTTCACGTACTTCATCTTGCAGGGTGGCTACGCGATGTTCCCCTGGGTCGCGCTGATTCCCGGCGCCATCGCCACGCTCGCCCGCGCCAAGCCGCGCGGCGGCACCGGCTTCGACGGCGTCGCGCTGGTGGCCACGCTGTGGTTCGCCTTCTCGTTCGCGCTGCTCGGCTCGTCGGCCACCAAGTTCCACCACTACGTCTTCCCCATTCTCCCGCCGATGGCCATCGCGATCGGCCTCTTCGTCGACAAGCTGTGGGAAGAGGGGCTCGACGCGCACTTGCTGGTGCTGTTGTTCGGGGTGCCGCTGTTCATTCTCATCGGCAAGGACCTGGTCGCCACGCCCAAGAACTTCACCGACCTCTTCGTCTACAACTACGACCGCCCGTACCCGCAGAAGGAGGTCGTCGAGCGCTTCGGGGTGCAGGGCCTGCTGCGCAACGGCATGGTGCTGGTGGGCCTGGCGGTAGCGATCTTCGCCATGCTGCGCTCGAAGGTGGGCGTGTTCGGCTCGTCGCTGGCCGGCGTGCTGGCCTTCGCGCTGTGGTTCAACTGGTCGCACTGGGTCGACCTGTCGCACCACTGGACGCAGCGCGACCAGTTCTGGCGCTACTACACGATGCGCAAGCCGGGCGAACCCATCGCCGCGTTCCTCATGAACTGGCGCGGCGAGACGTTCTACTCGCGCAACACCGTCAAGCAGATCAAGGACAACCCCAACGTCGGCATGCAGCAGTACGCCGCGCAGCCAGGCCGCGAATGGAGCCTGGTCGAACACAACCGCCTCTCGATTCTCAAGCAGGCGGTGGGCCCCGACAAGACGGTGACGCTGGTCGACAAAGACCTGAACAACAAGTTCGTGCTCGTCACCATCGAGTAGCGCTCCGCTGGCACTCCGCGTGCTTCACCTGCGCCTGACGCGGCCCTTCTCCAGGGAGCTGCGTTGACAGATTGGCAACGTCGGGAGCGAAGCGTGAGCATCGTCGTCGAAGGTCTGAAGAAACAGTTCGGCGCCCGGGTGGCGGTCGAGGGCCTGTCGTTCGAGGTGAAGCCCGGTGAGGTCTTCGGGTTGCTGGGCCCCAACGGCGCGGGCAAGACCACCACCGTGCGCATGCTGACCGGGCTGCTGGTGCCCTCGGGCGGCCGCGCGGTGGTGTGCGGCGTCGAGCTGCCGTCGACCGACGAAGGGGTGGCGCTGCGCAAGAAGGTGGGCCTGCTGACCGAGCAGCCTGGCCTGTACGACCGGCTCACCGCGCGCGAGAACCTGCGCTTCTTCATTCGCCTGCATGAGCTCGACGAGCCGAAGGCGTGGGCGCTGGCGCAGCGCTACCTTGCGCGCTTCGGGCTTTCGGGCCGTGAAGACGAGCCGGTGGGCGGCTTCAGCAAGGGCATGCGGCAGAAGCTGGCCATCGTGCGGGCGCTGGTGCACGAGCCCGAAGTCATCTTCCTCGACGAGCCCACCAGCGGGCTGGACCCGCAGTCGGCGCGCACGGTGCGTGACGCGGTCGCCGAGCTCTCGGGTGAAGGGCGCACCCTGGTGCTCTGCAGTCACAACCTGGCCGAGGTCGAGCGGCTGTGCACGCGGGTGGCGGTGGTGAAGAACCGGCTGCGCACGGTCTCGACGCTGGCCGACCTGCGCCGCGAGGGGCTCTCGCTCGAGGTGACGCTCGAGAGCGACGCGACGCCGTACGTGGCCGCGCTGAGCCACCTGCCCTTTGCGCCGGCCGTGACGACCGAGGGCGTGAAGCTGCGGGTGAACCTGACCGACCCCTCGCACGCGCCCGACGTGGTGGCCGCGCTGGTGCGCGCCGGCGCGCGCGTCCACTCCGTGACCCGCGCGGTGCGGCCGCTGGAAGAGGCGTACCTCGAGCTGGTCCGTGAGGAGGACGACGCATGAGCTTCTCGTTCGCGCGCGCGCTGGCGGTGGTGTGGAAGGACCTGCTCGACCTGCGCAAGAACAAGGGCATGCTGTATTCGATGCTCGCGTTGCCCGCGGTCATCGTGGTGATGCCCATTGGCGTGGTGGCGACCTACGTGGCGCGGCCCGACGACCCGAACCTCAAGTTGATGGCGCAGTACTACGACCTCACCGTCAACGCCGAGAACGCGACGCGCTTCCTGGTCGAGAAGGTGCTCAACGACTGGTTCGTGCTGTACCTGGTGATGCCGGTCTTCGTGCCGATTCTCATCTCGTCGCACGCGGTGGCGGGTGAGAAGGAAAAGCGCACCCTCGAGCCGCTGCTGGCCTCGCCCATCACGGCGCTCGAGCTGGTGGTGGGCAAGTCGCTGGCCTCGCTCATTCCCTCGGTCATCATCTGCCTCATCGCCTTCGTGGCGCTGTGCATCGGGGTCGACGTGGTGGCCTGGCCGCTGACGCACTCGCCGGTGCTGCCCAACACCATGTGGACCTTCGGGGTCATCGTCATCAGCCCGCTCTTCGCCTTCTTCGGCAACGGCGTGGCGGTGCTCATCAGCGCGCGGGTCGGTGACTCGCGGCAGGCGCAGCAGTTCGCGGGGCTGTTCGTGTTGCCGCTGGTGGGGCTGGCCGCCGGGCAGTTCGGCGGGTTCCTCAAGGCGGGGCTCGGCTACTACGGGCTGATCGCGGGCATCGTGCTGGCGCTCGACGTGGTGATTCTGCTGGCAGCGCAGCGGCTGTTCGATCGCGAGCGGCTGATGTCGCGTTGGGGTTGATCGCCTCGCCCGCGAAATCAACGAGCGACAGACGTGGGTCAATCTCCCACCCTGATTCCTTCTTGGGTCGAAGGTTTGCTGACGTACGCTCGTCACCGCTCCGCTCACCTTCGAGGACTCATGTCGCGCCTTCCAACGCTGTTGGGACTCACCTTGCTCGTCTCGGGCTTCGGCCTCGCCGCCTCGAGGTCAACCCCGCCACCGGTGAGGTCTACCTTGCGGACACCGGCAACAATCAAGTGGTCGCCATCGACCTCTCGACCCTCAACGCCACCACGCTCGGTTCGCTCGATGGCGGAACGTCGACTGGCAACTTCAATGGCCCGACCGACCTCACCCTCACGCCCGATGGCGGTTTGCTGGTGCTCGACACCGGCAACAACCGCGTGGTTCGCATCACTGCGCCACCGGCTGGTGGGCTCCCGAGCGCTACCGGGTGGACCACGTTCGCCCCTCAACTGATTCAGGGCTACTTCAATCGCCCCACCGGCATCGCCTTCGGCTCAGACGGCCACATGTACGTGACCGACACGAAGAACCATCGCCTGGTGCGCTTCGACGACATGCATGGCGCTGGCTTCGCGGCCTTCGGCATCGACGGCTCGGGCACCGGACAGTTCGTGCACCCCTCGGCCATCTTCGTGAAGTAGGCGTGGACGAGGAAGGAGCTTTCTGGAGTGACTCCTCGCAGCAAGCTCCTCGCGCTGATGCTCGGCGCGCTGGGCCACCCCGCCCCGTTCACGTGTGAAAGCTGGCGCGCGCCGTGGGCGTCACCACCACGTCGTGCAGCCACCGCGACTCGACGGCCGAGAGGTCGGTGGCGACCAGTCGCACCGAGCGCAGAGTGGCGAGCGCCGGCTCGTGGGCCAACGTCGCGCTCCAGCGCAGCGCACCGTGCGTGAGGAAGCCGTGCTCCCAGCGCTCGTCATCGCGCGGCTCGACCCACGCAGAGAGCGGCCCCAGGAAATGTGCCCGGTGGCGGTGGAGCAGCTTGCCGGCGCGCAGCCGAGCCTTGCGCGAGTGCTCGAACTGCACGGCGATGAATTCACCGTGCGGGTCGCCCTGCTCGATGAGCCAGTCGGCCAGCACGCGGCGATGCTCGAGGTCGTTGGGAGCCTCGAAGACCCGGCGGTAGCGCGCGGCGCGGTCGGCCGCCGTACGCACCACGGCCTCACGCAGGGCGAGCGAGGTGGGCGTCACGATGGCGAAGATCTTCGACATGGCGACGGTGCCGACGCCCAGACCGCTCGCGGCCTGACTTTCTCCCTGGCCAGCTTCTCGAGTCCAGCGGGGCTGACCTCCGCGCTGGACGACGAAACGAGCGCGGCGCCATGAAGCGTGGACGCACCGGCTCGTGCTCCATCGGGCACCAGTCGGCCCGGCAGGTCGGACCACGCGACCGGCGCGGGTCACCCAACGCACCACACACCCGGGACAGGTCATGGCTCCGCAACCGCCGTCGCCGCGATTTCTTCCCCGCACCCCAGGCTCGCGGTCGTCAACGTGACCGGCTGATTGTCGAGCGCGACGCCCAACGAGGAGAGCAGCTCGGGGCGATAGCGCCAGAAGCGCACCGTCGCCCGAACACACGACGACGCAGCGACCCGCCAGGCCCGCGTCTCCCCGGCCTGGAGTGGTCGGTCGTCCAGGTTCACCACCGTGCTGCCAACCAGCACCTCGACCCGCCTGGCGAAGGTCGACCCCGAGGGGAACGCATGGCCTGACACGTTCGACGTCAGTCGCAGCACCAGCTCACTCCCGTCGGGCACCAGCGCCACAGACACCGCGTCGGTCAGCACCGCTGGGACCGGGTCGTGGACCCCCGAGAGCGAGTGGGTGCGGGCCTCGAAGTGGCACTGCGCGCAGGTCTTCGCGCGAGCGCCCGCGCTCCATTCGGTGAAGGGGGTCTCGACGAAGAAGGCCGGCCCGTGCACCTCGTGACAGGTGCCGCACAGCTCGCTCGACGACAGGAACGGCCGCACCTCGGTCTGGTGCGGCGCCGTCACTGCGCGGCTGGTCCCCACCAGCTCGGGCGCGCCGACGCGCAGCAACCCATTCGCGGTCACCTCATTGCCGACGGCGGCGTGGCAATCGGCGCAGGTCACCCCGGTGCCGCCGCGCGAATGACAGCCCTCGCAGAAGGGCCTTTCCGAGGCGGGTCTGGTGCCGAGCAGCGCGCGGTAGACCACGCCGGTACCGGCGCTGGCGTGTCTGGAGCTCGCGAAGCCGGCAGCGACCTCGGCGTGACAGCTGGCGCAGTCCGTCGTCGCCGCGCCGGGCACGCCGCCGCACGCGAGGAGCAGCGTCGCGACGGCGCTGACCCTCAGAACCAATACTCGAAGCCCAGGCTGGTCTGCGCGACCCCGAACCACGAGAGGTTCGGCGAGACCGATTCCGAGAAGCCCCAGGCCCGCAGCTGGTGCCCGTTGTAGGCGATGGCCTCGAGTTCGAGGTGCACCGCCAGGCCCTGCCCGAGGCTCACCTGCGCGCCGACGCCGCCGTGCACGCCGAACCGCACGTCGCTGGTGTTGCCCGAGAACGACCACATCGCGCACGCGCCCAGCATGGGGAAGACGGTGAACTTGCGGCCGGTCACCAGCGGCGCCTGCAGGGTGAAGCCGATCTCATGGTCGTGCCGGTTGCCGATGGGCATGCCCGCTGGGCCGCCCACGGCCAGGTAGTTGTCCCAGAACAGCTCGAGGTGCAGCCGCTCCCACGGCGCCAGGCGGGCGTGACCGCCGACCGAGACCATCGAATAGCCCTCGCCGACCCGCACGTTGGTGCGCTCGCCGATGGCGAAGGGGTGATGCTCGCCCCACGCTTCGCGCACCAGCGAGGTTCGAGAAGACGACGACGAATCACCTGCCTGCGCGGCGAATGCAACCAGCGCGGCGAACACGGCCAGCCCCCTCGGGTTCATGCTCAGGGAGTACCCGGGGCCCCGGGCCGCATTCACGCCCTGGCGCGGCGCGCGGTGAAGCGCGGCTCGGTCTGGCGCGCCGATGGCACCAGATGCCCCTCGGTGCAGCGCAGTTCGGCGTGCACCGCGGCGCCACACTCGCGGTGCAGCACCCGCACCGGGGGCTCACCGCGCAGCCACTGGTCGCCCCAGTCCATCAACGAGACGATGACCGGGAACAGCGCCAGCCCCTTCTCGGTCAGCCGGTACTCGAAGCGCTCGCGCTGGCCCTGGTCGACGTAGGGGGTCTTCGCCAGCACGCCGTGAGCCACCAGGGTGGCCAGCCGGTCGGCCAGCAGGTTGCGGGCGCAGCCCACGTTCTCGAGCATCAGGTCGAAGCGCCGCACGCCGTAGAAGGCCTCGCGAAGCACCAGCAGCGTCCACCGCTCGCCGACGATCTCGAGCGCGCGCATCACCGAACACCCAGGCCGGGCTTTCCGCGTCTTCATTCGGCCAGCGTGCCACCCTGAGTTGCATTTTACAACTCACGATGCCACGGTCCACCCATGACGACCGTCTGCTTCCTCCACTCCACGGGCACCTCGCCGATGATGTGGGCCTCGGTGCCGACCGAACGGCTCACCGGCGCGACCGCGCTGATGCCCTCGAACCTGGGCTACCCGCCGCACGACCCGATGGCGCGGGGCACGCCCTTCCAGCTCGAGCAGGAGGTCGACCACCTGTGGGCCCAGCTGCCGGCCGAGGGGCCGGTGCACCTGGTCGCGCACTCGTACGGGGGGCTGGTGGCCGCCAAGCTGGCGCCGCGCCTGGGCGCCCGGCTGCGCTCGATGGTGCTCTTCGAGCCGGTGCACTTCGGCTCGCTCGCCCGCTCGAGCCACGCCGACCCCGAGGCGGTGCGCGAGGCCAACACCTTCCGCGACCACCCGACGTTCCTGACCGACGAAGGGCTGGGCGGCGGTGAGGCCTGGCTCGAGGGCTTCATCGACTACTGGAACCGCCCGGGCTCGTGGGCGCGCCTGCCCGAGCCGATGAAGGACTTCTCGCGTGAGCTGGGGTGGAAGATGTTCCAGGAGGTGCGCTGGGTGTTCCGCGACGAGACGCCCTTCGAGGCGTACGCGACGAAGGTGCCGCTCACCCTGGTCAAGGGTGGCCGCTCGCCGAAGGCCTCGCGCGCGATGGTCGACGAGCTGGCCCGGGTCAACCCGCACGCCGCGGTCACCGAACTCGAGAAGGCGGGCCACATGGCGCCGCTGACCCACGCCGCGGCCGCGAGCGAGGTGCTGCTCGCGCACTGGGCGCGCCACGGGGCCTGACCTTCTGGCATTCTTGGAAGCCTGATGCGCCGCTCGACGAAGCTGCTCCTGGGTGGGTTCGGTTTCTTCGTCGGCGCATGCGGCGTCATCAGCCTCGGCACCGGCAGCCCGCAGATCGGCCTTCACGCCGGCGTGTGGATTTCCCTGGCCTTCGTGATGTGGCTCGAATGGCGCCTCGCGAAGTGAGGTCGGGTGCTAGGCGCAGAGCGCCTCGAGGCGGTCGCGCCACGCCAGCGCAATCTGCCGCCGCTTGACCTTCATGGTCTGGGTCAGCAGCCCGTTGGCCACGGTGAACGGCTCAGCGAGGAAGGCGAACTTCCGCGGCACCTCGTACGAGCCGAAGTGCCCCTTGAGCGCCGCGGTGACTTCCCGGCTCACCTGCGCTTGCAGGTCTTCCCGGGCGACCAGCGCCTCGTGCGTGCCCTCGACGCCGTGGTGGCGGGCCCACGACTGGGTGGCGTCGGGGTCGAGGACCAGCAAGGCCACCGTGTGTGGCCGCCCGTCGCCGAACACGCACGAGGTGGCAATCAGTGGGTGGAGGTCGATCGCCTCTTCCAGCGCCGCGGGGAACACATATTTCCCGTTCTCGAGCTTGAACTGATCTTTCAGCCGACCGGTGATGAACAGGTAGCCGTCGGCGTCGAAGCGCCCGCGATCGCCGGTGCGCAGCCCGCCGGTCGAGGTCATCATCGCCGCGGTGGCCTCGGGCTTGTGGTGGTACCCGCGCATCACGTTGGGCCCGTACACCACGATCTCCCCGTCGTTCGCGCCCGCCTCGACCGCCGACTGGTCGATCTCCACCCGCACCCCGGCCATGGGTCGACCGACGCTCCCCGACCGATGCGCGGCAGGGCTGTTGAGGGTCACGCCCGGCGAGGTCTCGGTCATGCCGTACGCGTCGTAGAGCGGTATTCCGACGTCGAAGAAGAACTCCGAGAGCTCGGCGTTCATCGCCGCGCTGCCCGTCATCACGCCGGTCAGCTTGCCCCCGAAGCGCGAGCGCACCTTCGCGAAGACCAGGCGGTCACCCACCGCCAGCTGCAGCTCGGTCAGCCACGAGCGCCGCCCCACAGCCGCCAGCGCGCGGCGTTTCCGTGCGGCGTTCACGGTGGCCACGAACAGCGCGCGAGAGAGACCACCTTCCTCGTTCACGCGGGCCCACAGCGCGGCATGGATTCGGTTGAAGACCCGCGGCACGGCCAACAGGAAGGTCGGCTGCACCAGGGCGAAGTCGCCCAGCAGCGTGTCGACGCCCCCGACCAGGCCCACCGAGCCGCCCAGCTCGGTCCAGGTGTGCAGCTCGCCCAGGCCGTACAGGTGCGCCCAGGGCAGAATCGAGAGCGTGCGCGACTGCTCGTCGAAGGCGGGGAACTTCGCGCGGCGACCGAAGTGGTTCGACACCAGGTTGCCGTGGGTCAGCTCGACGCCCTTGGCGTCTCCGGTGGTCCCCGAGGTGTAGATGAGCACCGCCAGGTCCTCGGCCTCGGGCTGCACCGTGGGCACCGGGCTCGCCGCCCCTCGAGCCTCGAGCGCGGCCAGGGTGCCCTCGCCCTCGCCTTCCAGCAACACCACGGTGCGCACCGTCGGCAAGCGCGAGAGCGCGTCTTTCACCTTCTCGAGGACGGCCGCTCGCGAGACGAAGAGCACCTCGACGCCGCTGTCGCGAAGAATGTGTTCCCAGGTCGCGGGCAGCTCGGCCTCGTACATCGGCACCCAGCAGGCGCCGCGGCCCAGCGCCGCGAAGTGCGCCACGGCCCACTCGAGCCGGTTGTTCGAGATGATGCCCACCATGGTGCCGCGCGTGACCTGCAGCTGCGCCAGCCCCGCGCGCACCCGGTCGACCCGTTGCCCGAAGGCGCGGTAGGTCACCCACTCGTAGCGCGGCCCCGTCGAGACCCGCGTGCCGAGGAAGGGTCGGTCTGGCCAGCGCGCCACCGAGGCGTCGAGGAACTGAACGAGGTTGGTCTGCTGGGCGACGGGCATGGGTCGCCTCCTTCTGGTCAGGGCTAACCGCCCCGCCCCCGCGCGCCACCAATGCGCACTTCAAGGCTCAGGTCACTTCGGCGTCCACCCGATGGCCGCCTTCACGGCCGACGACGCGGCCCCCACCAGCTCGCGCGAGAAGAGCGCGGTGTTCAGCTTCACGTTGCCGTTCTTGAGCGCTTCCTTGAACAGCGAGCCGTCGTAGAACTTCGTCAGCTGGCCCTTCGAGAGCGCGGGCTGGCTCGTGCCGTCCTTCCCCTTGACGGTGGTGTCCGAGAACATCGCCAGCAGCAGCCCGAACTCGAGCTTGGTGGTGGCCGCGCCGACCGGGGTCTTGGCGTTGTTGAACTGCATCTGGTGAATCTCGTCGAGCGAGAGCGCCTGGTCCTTGTTGCGGTCGAAGCTGGTCATGATCTGGTTGAGGCGGTCGGGTGAGAACTTGCCCGACGGGTCGAAGACGCCGGTGTCTCCTTCGTGCTCGGCCCTGGCGATGGTCGGCACCACGGTGGTCGACAGGTCTCCGCCCGACTTGGGCCCCAGGCCCGCGTTGATCACGGTCGCGATGAACTTCGACCAGCCAGCCGAGACGCCCATCTTCTGCAGGCCTTCGGCGGTCGTCCTCGTGGTCACCAGCCCGGTCTTGTTCGGGTCGAAGGCCGAGACGTGGTCCTGCAGCGCGGTCTTGGGGCCGGTGAAACCAGGGGGCGGCTTGATGGAATTGGTCAACGAGCACTCCAGAAATGAGGGAATCGAAGTGTAGCAAGCCGACGCGCCTGGAGAAGGCATCGCAGGGCGCTTCGGTTTTGTTGCGCCTCACCGGGGCGTCGTTACTCACTGCGCGCGAAACAAGATTCTGGTTCGCCCGTACCCCTTTCATTCACCCTTCCCGAGGTTCTGCTCATGAAGAAGCTGATCATCAGTGTGCTCGTCGCCCTGTCGTTCACCGCCTTCGCTGAAGACAAGAAGCCCGCGGCCAAGCCCGCCGCCGAGATGAAGCCCGCCGCCGAGGCCAAGAAGGACATCGTCGACACCGCGGTCGCCGCTGGCTCGTTCAAGACCCTCGCCGCCGCGCTGACCGAGGCCGGGCTCATCGACACCCTCAAGGGCAAGGGGCCGTTCACGGTCTTCGCGCCCACCGACGAGGCGTTCGCCAAGATCGCCAAGAAGGATCTCGACGCGCTCATCAAGGACAAGAAGAAGCTGACCGCCGTGCTGACCTACCACGTGGTTCCCGGCAAGGTCGCTGCGGCCGACGTGCTCAAGCTGAAGGACGGAACGAAGGTCAAGACCGTCGAGGGTCGCGAAATCACCATCGGCCTGAAGGACGGCAAGGTCACCGTCGACGGCGCGAACGTGACCAAGACCGACATCGAAGCCAGCAACGGCCTCATTCACGTCATCGATTCGGTCATCATTCCCAGGTGAATTTGCGGTGAGCAGACCAGCCGGCCGGGCACTCGATGCCGAGCGCCCGGCCGCTCGTCTTTTCAGCTCGACTCAGGGAACGACGAGCTCGACGCCCTGACTCTCGGCCCCGCCAGGCGCCACCGCCGTCACGGCCCAGGTGCCGCTGCCCAGCGTCACGCTCGCGGTGCTCGCACCGACCACCCGCTGCAATTCCCAGCCGCCGACGGCCTGGCGGTAGAGCCCGAAGAAGCGGGTGGAACCAGGCACCGCGGCCAGGGTCGCCACCCCCGCCGACAGGGTGACCTGCGGCACGGGAGGGACGAGGGAAGCGCCCGTGCGAGGCAGCTCGGGCACCAGCGCCGGCGTCGAATACAGCGAGGTCTTGAACGCGGTCAGCACGCCCGAGCGATTGGCGAGCACGTTCGCCGCGCGGAAATGGAGGTCGCCCAACGCGTCGTGTGCCGACAGCGAGCGGGTGACCGCCACCTGCGCTTCGTATTCGGCCAGCGTCCACGAGCTCGACGTGCCCAGTTGGTACGTGGCGTGCCCGGGAAACAGGTGTCGACCGCCCATGGTGCCGTTGGCCCACCAGGTGGCCAGCGTGGTGTACGACTGCGCGCTCTGAGTGGTGGGCCAGTAGAGCTGCGGAGCGAGGTAGTCGACCCAGCCCTGGTTCATCCACTTCACCGCGTCGCAGTACAAGACGTCGACGCCCGACAGCCCGCTGATGCCCGAGGGCGTGCCCGAGCGGTAGATGCCGAAGGGCGCGATGCCGAAGCGCACCGTGGGGTGCAGGGTGGTGACGGTGTTCATCACCGAGCTGACCAGCGCGTCGACGTTGCCGCGGCGCCAGTCGGCCAGGTTCAGCGTGCCGCCTCCCGAGGTGTACGCCTGGTACTGCGCCGAGTCGGGGAACGGCGTGTTGGCGGCGTCGGGGTACGGGTAGAAGTAATCGTCGAAGTGGAGCCCGTCGACGTCGTAGTGGGCCAGCAGGTCCTTCACCACGTCGACCACGTGGGTACGCACCGCGGTCGAGGCCGGGTTCATCACCACCTGGCCGTTGTAGGTGATGGCGTCGGCGGCGAGCGTGTGCACCACCGAGGTGCTGGCGGTCTGCGCACCGGCGGTCAGCAGCGCGCGGTACGGGTTCATCCACGCGTGCACTTCGACGCCCTGGGCATGGGCCGCCGAAATCAACACCGCCAGCGGGTCCCACCCCGGGTCGCCGCCCTGGGTGCCCGTCAGCACACGGCTCCAGGGCTCGAGCGTCGAGGCGTAGAGCGCGTCGGACTCGGGGCGCACCTGGAAGAAGATGGCGTTGAGCCCGGCATCGGCGAGCCCGCCCACCATCGCCTCGAGTGACGCACGCCCGGCGGCGGCAGAGAGGCCCGTGCTGGCCGGCCAGTCGAGGTTGGAAACGGTGGCGACCCACACGCCGCGCATTTCCCGGGGAGCGTTGACGGTCACCAGGGTCGCCGTTCCGGCATCGGCGGTGGTGGCGCCTGCATCGCCCGGCCCCGCGTCACGCCCGGCATCGACCTGACCGGCGTCGGCTCGCCCGGCATCGACGCTGCCCGCATCGGTCGGACCTGCGTCACCCGACGAGCTGGCATCAGCCTGGCCTGCGTCGTGATCGCCCGCGTCGACGCCCGCATCGCCCCCCACGCCCGGGGTACCGCAACCAACGAGCACCAGGGCAAGCAGCAGCCGACGCATGGACCTGCCCTTAAGCACGGCGGCGCAAGCGACTGCAATCCAAGGCGTTCTGCTGTCGGACAACGTAGGCACGAAGGTCGAGGTGCCGAACGCGCAGTTGTCTCCTAGACTTGGCCTCATGCGTCGTCTGCTCGTCGTCGCGCTGGTGGGTTGGCGCGCTCTTGCCGCACCTCCGACTCCACCTGCCACGCCGCCGACCGCCAACCACGCCGAGAGCACCTACAAGCAGCTCGAGCTCTTCGCCCGGGTGCTCTCGTACGTGCAGAACAACTACGTCGAGCAGGTCGACGAGCAGCAACTGATGCACGGCGCCATCAAGGGCATGCTCGACACGCTCGACCCGCACACGCAGTTCATGCCGCCCGACGTGTTCAAGGAACTGAAGATCGAGACCTCGGGCGAGTTCGGCGGCCTGGGCATCGAGATCGCGCGCAAGAACGACATGCTGGTGGTGGTCGCGCCCATCGACGACACGCCGGCGCAGCGCGCGGGCATCAAGCCGGGCGACCAGTTGCTGAAGATCGACGACGAGCCCACCCGCTCGATGGACCTGGCCCGCGCCATTCAGAAGATGCACGGGCCGGCGGGCAAGAAGGTGCTGCTGACCATCATGCGCGAAGGCTTCACCGCGCCGCGCGAGTTCGCCATCATTCGCGACCACATTCGCGTGGCCTCGGTCGAAGGCGAATTGCTCGGCGGCTTCGGGCACGTGAAGGTGAAGAACTTCCAGGAGCGCACCGACGCGTCGCTGGCGCGCGAGCTCGACCGCCTGCGGGGGCTCAACGGCGGCAAGGAACTTCGCGGCCTGGTGCTCGACCTGCGCAACAACCCCGGCGGGCTGCTCGACCAGGCGGTGGCCTTGAGCGACCGCTTCCTGCCCGGAGGCCTCGGCATCGTCAGCACCCGCGGCCGCAACGGCGCGCAGGTCACCGAAGAGAAGTCGCGCGACCGCGACACCGAGCACAATTACCCCATCGTCGTGCTGGTCAACGCGGGCAGCGCGAGCGCGTCGGAAATCGTCGCCGGCGCCCTGCAGGACAACCGCCGCGCGGTCATTCTGGGCACTCCCACCTTCGGCAAGGGCAGCGTGCAGACCATCATCGAAATGGAAGATGGCTCGG
>CAIWFK010000200.1 GCA_903911905.1 uncultured Myxococcales bacterium | reverse complement strand
CGACGGCTGCGTCCGGGGCCTGCCACGAGCCGTTGGGGCACGCGCTGCGCCTTCACCACCGAAACAGAGGTCGTTATCGGCCTCTGAGGGATTCCACGGGGGTCCCTTCCGATGCGGTTGACCGGCCACAAGCGGTTCCGGTGATCGGCGAAGCAAGAACTGCAGCGCCCCCGTACATGGCCAAGACGGTCCTCGTCATCGATGACTCGCGAACCACCAGGCAGTTCGTTCGCGAGACGCTCACCAGCGCAGGCTACGACGTGTTCGGCTTCATCACCGCGCCAGGGCAGTCCGGTCCAGGTGAACCGGGGCACCGGCGAGCAACACCTGACGTTCGGCCTGGGAAAGGACCTGTTTGCCATTTCCATCGGCCACATTCGCGAGATTCTGCAGTTCGAGTCGCTGACCGAGGTGCCGCTGACGCCGACCTACGTTCGCGGCGTGCTCAACGTACGAGGCGCGGTGGTGCCGGTCATCGACCTCTCGGTTCGCTTCGGTCGGGCGCCCACGTCGGTCGCCAAGCGAACCTGCGTCGTGATTCTCGAGGTGCCGGCAGAAGACGAGCGGGTGGTGTTGGGGGTGCTGGTCGACCAGGTCAACGAGGTGCTCGAGCTGCACCAGGACGCCATCGGACCGGCCCCGACCTTCGGGTCGTCAGTTCGGCCAGACTTCGTGCGCGGCGTAGCGAAGCGAGAGTCAGGCTTCACCATCGTGCTCGACGTCGCCCACGTGCTCAGCGTGGCCGAGCTCGCGGGGCTCTCGGGAGCCCACTGACATGGACGTCGTGGAGGATCGCGTCCCACCGCTCACTCCTGGAGACTTCGAACGGCTTCGCGCCTTCGTGCATGAGGCGACGGGCATTCGCCTGGCCCCGAGCAAGCCGTACCTGGTGGCCTCACGGCTGTGGTCCCGATTGCGCGCGCTCGAGCTGCGCTCGTTCGAAGACTACGTGCAGTTGGTGACGACGGGCGCGCCGGGGCCGGAACGCGAGTGGGCCATCGACGCGTTGACCACCCACGAGACCTCGTTCTTCCGCGAATCGAAGCACTTCCCGTCACTCATCGAACACGCCCGACGCCACCGTGCGCCGCGACGCTTCCGGGTGTGGAGCGCCGCGTGTTCGACCGGCGAAGAGGCCTTCAGCGTCGCGATGGTGCTCGCCGACCTCCTGGCGCCCGGCACCTTCGAGGTCATCGGCACCGACGTGTCGGTGCCCTCGGTCGAGGCCGCGCAGCGGGCGCTGTACCCGCTCGAACGGGCGAGCACGATTCCCCCCGAACTGCTCCGCCGCTACTGCCGCAAGGGCACGGGCGCGTACGAGGGCAGCTTCATCATCGAGCCCATGCTGCGTCAGCACGTGAGCTTCCTGGCGCTCAATCTGTGCGAGCCACCGCCGCCGACGCTGGGTCAATTCGACGTGGCGCTGCTGCGCAACGTGCTCATCTACCTCGAGCCGGCCGAGAAGCGGGTCATGGTGCATCATGTGGTCGACCGGCTGCTCGTGGGTGGACTGCTGCTCAATGGGCACGCCGAGTCGGTGACTGGACTTCACCCCGACCTCGAGCCCGTCGTGCAGACCGTGCACCGCAAGCGCCCCAGGAGGGCTTCATGATTCACGTGCTCATCGTCGACGACAGCGCCACCGTGCGGCAGGCCATGAGGCAGATCTTGAGCACGGCGAAGGACCTGGTGCTCGACACCGCCCTCGACCCGATCTTCGCGCTCGAGAAGATGCGGAAGCACTGGCCGGACGTGATCGTGTTGGACCTCGAGATGCCTCGAATGGACGGCCTGGCGTTTCTGCGCAAGGTCATGGCCGAGCGACCGACGCCGACCATCGTCTGCTCGACCCTGACCCAGGCCGGTGCGGCGACCAGCATGGAAGCGCTCGCGGCCGGCGCCGTGGCCGTCTTCGCCAAGAGCGAACTCAACGTCGACACCCATCTGGAGGGTCTGGCGAGCGAGTTGGTGCGGGCCGTGCGCACCGCGGCCGTCAGTCGGCCTCGGGCGCTGGTACCCCGCAGCACGACCTCGTCCCCCAGGCTCAGCGCCGACGCGATCTTGCCACCGGGGCCGGCACCGATGCAGGCCTGGGCTTGATCCGGTTTGGTGGACACCTTTTGAAGAAAGTATGGGTGTTCCATGGATACGGACCAGAAGGCGAAGAGGACGCAACGGCCGCGGCGGAATTTTAGCGACGAGTTCAAGGCGGGTGCGGTCGCGCTGGTGATCAAGGAAGGGAAGAGCGTCACGCGGGTCGCGAAGGATCTCGACCTGGTGGTGTCGGTG
>CAIWFK010000199.1 GCA_903911905.1 uncultured Myxococcales bacterium | reverse complement strand
GTCGCCTTCGCGCACCGTTTCCTTCCAGGGGAAGAAGCACGAGAGGAACATCGAGACCGAACCGAAGAAGGCCAACTTGTCGGCCACCGACAGGTCGACGATGAAGCGCTTGGCCTCGCCCATCACGTCGTCGGGGTCGAGCGCCTTGTCGGGCACGAAGACCGCCGATTCGGGCACGCGCGCCATGGCCAGCTTGTCTTCTTCGGACAGATCGTCGCGCCAGTCGCGCGGCTTCGCCGACGCCGGCGGGCCGGCTTCGGGTCGGCGGGCGGGGCGCTTGGAGGCGGGCTTGCGGGCGCCGCCGGCCGGGCGCTTCGCGCCGCCAGGCCGGGGCGCGGGCCGGGCCACCGGCCGGGGGGGAGGCGCGCCGGCACCGGTGTCCTCGCCGGCGTCGTCGTATTCCGGCGGAGACGCGTCGAGAAGGGAAGGGTCGAGCACGGTGTCGCACTTCGGGCACACCGCCGCGTCGTCAGCCACGGTCTGGTTACAGGAGGGGCACATCATCGCGCGGGCACTGTACCCGACGCGCGGGGTTTGCACTCGACAACCCGGCGTGGGGTTCCTATCTCCACCTCATGCGTTCCTGTGTGCTCTTCGCCGTGCTGTCGTCGCTGGCCTGCGCCCCCTCGTGGACCGGGAGCGCCGGCCCCTCGCGCCCCTCGCAGCCCCCCCAGAACGGGCCCGCTCGCGCCACGGCCGCTGCCCCCCAGTCGTCGGACGAGGTGGCCATCGCCGACCTCGAAGACCGCCGCGCGCTCGGAGAGGGCCGCCTCGAGGCCCTGGCGCTCACCGCCAGCGACCCCTCGATTCGGCGCCGGGCCTTCGTGGCCCTGGGCCGCATTCAGGAGCCCTCGACCATTCCCACCCTGGTCAAGGGGCTGGGCGACCCCGACCCCGGCACGCGCAGCGACGTGGCCTTCGCCGCGGGCCTGATGGGGCTCTCGTGGGTGCCGCTGCCCGAGGCCGCCCGCACCCCGCTGACCGACGCGGTGCTCGACGCCGAGAGCGCCGAGCCCGACGCGGTGGTGAAGCTGGCGCTGCTCGAGGCCCTGGGTCGACTGGGCGGCGCGCCGGCGGTCGAGCGGCTGGGCGTGCGGGTCGAGTCGTCGGGCGAGGTGCAGGCGCGCGCGGTGTTGTCGCTGGGGGTGGCTGCGAAGAACGGCACGCCCATTCCGCCCCGCACCTTCAACTCGCTCAACGCGCTGCTCAAGAAGGACCTGCCCACCGCCACCCGCTACGGCGCGGCCTTCGCGCTGGTGCAGTCGAAGAACCCGCTGGCCCGCGCCACGCTGCTGGCGGGCACCACCGACGACGCCAGTGAGGTGCGCGCGCTGTGCGCCAAGGGCCTGGGTGAGGTCGGCACCGACGTCGACGCGGTCACGCTCAAGAAGCTGATCGACGACCCCGACTACCGGGTGGCGGTGGAAGCGACCCGGTCGCTCGCGCGCCTCGCGCTCAAGTGCAAGAGCGCGGCGTGCCCGGCGGTGGGCGCGCTGAGCGACCTCTCGTCGCGCGCCGAGCGCCTGGTGCGTGGTGACTCGGCGGGCGGTGGCCAGCCCCTGCTCGCGCTCGCGCAGGCGCCGCTGCCCGCGATCGCGAAGCCGCTGCTGGTCAGCCTCCGCAACCAGTTGGCCGTCGGCAAGACCGCGCCCGACCAGCGGGTGCGGCAAGACGTGGCGAACCTCGACTGCCGGCTGGCCGCGGCGATCGATCGCCTGAACGGCTCTCTGGCCGAGGTGCTCACCTGCGGCAACGGGCTCGTCGACGAGCCCCGCCGTCTGTCGCTGGGCCTGCGCGAATTGGCCACCGTGCCGGCCGCCGACCCGGGGCGCCGCGCCGCCGAGGTGGGCAGCTACGTCTTCCACGCCGACCCGAAGGTGAAGCTGGTCGCGGTCGAACTGCTGGCGGAAACGAAGGCGCCGGCGTCGATCGAGAAGGTGAAGACCCAGTTGGCCTCGACCGACCTGGTGCTCGCCGCCGCCGCCGCTGGCGCCCTGG
>CAIWFK010000198.1 GCA_903911905.1 uncultured Myxococcales bacterium | reverse complement strand
GCCCTGGTCCTGCTCGACATCACGTCGAGGGTGATGGCGGTCGACGCTGTCGCGACCGCTCCACCGACGAAGACCCACGGTGCCACGCGCGCGACCCTGGCTGCAGGCGTGGCGACCAGCTCGACCGCCTGCCGCGCCTCGGGGCTGGGCTGAAGCGTCACCCTGCGGGGGGCATCGGGGGCCGCGACGGCGACCGCGACCGCGAGCTCGATGGGGGGCGCGGCGGGCGAGGGCGCTTCTTCCACTTTCTGTGGAAGCTCGAGGCCGGCCTTCAGGTCTCGCACGAAGACGGCCAGTGGGGCCGTCAGGGCCCTGCTCCACCCCGGCTGCCGACCTTCGTCGACCACGCCCATGCGAATTCGGCTCACCGGTCGACGGCGCCGCGCAGGCCAACTCGTGCTAGCCGTCGTCCATGCGCCAGCGGCGTCCCGCTCAGAAAGACCGTCGCAGTTGGAAGCCCCTGCCCGCCAAGCGCCCCAACACGCCCGAGCGCCTCGAGGTGCCCAAGCGGGTGCGACTGCCGCCCATGCCGACCCACGTGGTGCCGCCCGAGCCGGGAACCTGGGTGTGGACCTGCCGCGCCGGGTTCGAGGCGCAACTGTTCGAAGAGCTGGCGTGGCTCGAGCTGCGCCCCACGCTGGTCTCGCACGCCATCATCACCTCGCTGCCGCCTGGTGACGCGCGCCCCACCTTTGCGCGCACCGGGTTCTGCGTCGACGCGGTCGCCGAATCACCGCGCGCGGCGTTCGAGGCGCTGCCGCAGGGCGAAGCGCTCAAGCTCCAGGTCTGGTCGCCCGACACCGACGCCGGCAACGCCCGCGCTGCGGCCTGTTCGGCGTGGGACGACACCATCAGTGCGTTGCGCGCCGAGGCGGGCTTCCCCGACGTCGCGACGCCGTGGAAGGCGTGGGAAGCGGGCGCGTGGCTGGGGCAGGTCTGTCTGCTCGGCGACCGCGTGGCGCTGGTCGGCAAGGTGCGCGCCCGCGACGCGCACAGCCTGTCGGCCGGTGGCCGCGCGCGCATGAAGCGCACCGGCGAAGCGCCGTCTCGCGCCGCGATGAAGCTGGACGAAGCGCTCGAGTGGTACGGCGTCTCTCCAGGCACCGGTGACGTCTGCGTCGATCTGGGCAGCGCGCCCGGCGGGTGGACCCGTCGCCTGGTCGAGCGAGGCGCGCGCGTGTGGAGCGTCGACCCCGCGAAGCTCGCGCCCGACCTCGCCAGTCACGGCAAGGTCCGGCACTTCACCACCAGCGCCTTCGAGTTCGCCCCGCCCGAGCCCGCCGACTGGCTGTTCTGCGACATGGCGTGGCGACCGCTCGAGGTCGCGCAGTTGCTCGCCAAGTGGGCGCGCAACCGGTGGGCCACGCAGTTGGTCTCGAACATCAAGCTGCCGATGAAGGACAAGCTGCCCACGCTGGCCCGGGTGCGCCACACGCTCGAAGAGGGCGGCTGGACGCGGGTGCAGATGCGGCAGTTGTACCATGACCGCGACGAGATCACGGTCTCGGCGCGGCGGCGGGTCTGAGCGCGAGCGGCGTGGGTTGCACGAGTCGCCTCGCGTTCCGTACGCCGTCACCGAGACCGCACGCCCTTCAGAACACCTTCCCGTTCACCGTCACCTCGCGCGACCGCAGCTTCGGCAGCGCCGCCCGCACGTTCGCCAACTCGGCCGTCGACGCCTTCCCCGACATGCGCAGCGCGAGCGCCGGCCTCCTGGCCGCGAACAACCCACCCACGTCACGCAGCAACGCATCGAGCACCCGCAACGACGTCCCCGCGGCGATGGGCACCTCGACCCATTGCACCACCGGCCACGCGCGCGCCTCGAGGTCCACCCCGGCCAGCACGTCGAGCCCGTGCAGGTGGGTGACCTTCGCGCCGTCGAGCGTGGGCAGGTGGTCGATGACGCCGGGCCCGGCATCGAGCTCGGTCAACTGCATCACCCGCACCATCTCGAGGTAGCGCTTGACGTCGATGCGTGGCCAGCGCTGCGCTCCCCGCCGCGAGACGAGCAGCCTGCGGAAGCACGGCAGCAACGGGGAAGTCAGGTCGATGGGCTTGCTGCTCACCAGGTGCGCGCCCACCGGCAGGCCCAGCTCGTACTCGACGTCGTCCAGCACGTCGGTCAACGGGCCCAGCCACGCCCGGCTCGAGTGACCGGCCAACGCCTTGGCCGCCTTGAGCGAGGCCTTGGTGGCCTTCAGCGAGAGCGTCAGGAATTCACCGTACGGGTGCCCGGCTTCGCTGAGCGCGTCGGCGTAGATGCCGAGGCTCGCGCTGTCGCGTCGAGCGAGTACCTGCGGCAGCAGCTCGGGGCGCAGATTCCGTGGCGTGCTGGCCTCGTCGAGCCGCGCCCGGTGCGCCACCTTGGCCTGCCACTGCGCGCCCAGTTCGTCGCCGCGCCGGGTCGCTTCGGCCAACAGGTCGCCGAAGGCCAGCGGGTCGGCGCCGCGGGGCCGCTCGGTGTTCCAGGTCTCGTCGAGGCCCTTCGACAGCTCGGCCGTCGGCCACGCCTCGAAGGGGAGCGCGAGCAGTCGGGCGCGGGGCAGCGACTGTCGTTCGGCCCACGCGGCGAGCCCGGGCAGCAGCGACGCGCGGTGTTCGACCGGCACCGTGCTCCACACCGCGTCGACCTGCTCGGCGTTCTGCGCCATCGCCTGCGTCAGGTCCTCGAGCCCGTGCGGCACGTCGTTCGCTTCCAGTCGCTGGCGGGCCCGCGCCAGCAGCAGGCGCGGGGTGGAGCGGACGAGGTCGTCGGGCAACACCTGCGCGATGCGCTGCATTCGCCCATCGCGCGTGGCGAAGGCCACCGCGTGCAGCGTGCGGACGTTGTAGTCGGTGCCCGGCG
Organism: uncultured Myxococcales bacterium; assembly: GCA_903911905.1. Taxonomy (GTDB): domain Bacteria; phylum Myxococcota; class Myxococcia; order Myxococcales; family Myxococcaceae; genus Xiheilimnobacterium; species Xiheilimnobacterium phototrophicum. The sequence continues at coordinate 4,135 of CAIWFK010000198.1, read as the reverse complement.
CGGTGCGACACAGGTAGGGCAGCTCGGTGCCCGTCGTCACCTTCTCGAGCGTGGGCAGCAGCGCCTCGTGAATGCCGGCGATGGCCTGCGTGCCGTGCGGCGCCACCAGCCCCAGACACAGCCCGCCGTCGACCCGGAAGAGCGTCAGCGGCCAGACCTCGCTCGATTCGGGCGTGGCCGGGCCCGTGATGATCGGCAGCGCGGTGAGTGGGGTCTGGTCCGGGGAGCCCATGGTGCTGGCTCGAAACCCTGACATTTTCGGGCCCCTCGCGCCGTCAGAATCATGACGCTGCGGGGGGGGCCCGGTGCAGTTAGGTGATCCCAGGGGAGAGCTCATGAAGAACGTCCTGGTGGTGGACGACAACCCGGTCGTGCGGCGCCACATGCGAGGGTTGCTCGAGCGCGACGGCTGTGCGGTGGTCGAGGTGAGCGACGGCGAGCAGGCCCTCGCGGCGCTCGCGGCGCGCAGCTACGACGTGATGTTCCTCGACCTGCAGATGCCCAGGCTCGACGGCGTCGGCGTGTTGCTGGCGGTCAAGGAGCGCAAGCTCAAGATTCCCATCGTGCTCATCACCTCGAGTGACTCGAGCAGCGAAATTCTCAACGCCTTCAAGCTGGGCGCGAAGGACTACCTGCTCAAGCCCTTCCGCGAGCCGCAGGTGCGGCGCGCGCTGCAGCAGGCCACCGGGCTCGACTTCAGCACCATTCACCGCTCGAAGAGCGACGTGGCCCTGGTCGATCGCGACGAAGACCTGGCCCAGGCCCTGCGCGACGCCATCGCCAGCACCGACGGGCTGGACCACGTCGACGAGATGACCGCGGTGCCCGAATGCGCGGCGCGCCCCCATCAACTGGTCTTCGTGGGCGTGCTGCCCGGCGTGTCGGTCGAGGCCCAGGCCGACGAAGCCGAAGCGCTGGGCGACATCATCTCGCAGCGCGACCCCCATGCCGCGCTGGTACGCCTGCTGCCCGACGACACCAGCGAACTGCCCGACGTCACCGTCTTCCACGCCGGGGTCTCGCGGCGAGACCAGGGCCGAATTCTGCAGGTGGTGCGCGCGGTGCGAGCGGGCGCCGCGCTCTCGGGCGACCGCAAGGTGCGCGCGCTGCACTTCGACGGGCCCCCCGAGTTCAAGAACCTCTACTGGTGGACCTTGCGGCACTCGATCGAAAGCGAGCTCACGCGCATGCTGGCGCTCTCGGCGCAGTGCACGCTCGACCTCTCGCTGACCCCCGACGATCAAGAGAAGCTCGACGAGCTGGTCGACTGGGCCAATGCCTTCGGCGAGTCGCGCATGTCCGCGCTGGCCATCGTGCGGGAACCGGTCGCGGCGCCTCCGCCCATCGACACCAGGGTCGCGACCCGCGCGGCGCCTGCGGTGGTCGAGGCCGCCCGGCAGATCATGCAGTCGCCCGAGCTCGAGGCCACCAGTCTGCGGCCGGGCATCTTGAAGATCGAGCCCGTGCCGCCGCCGGCGATCGTGGCCATCGCCGCGCCCGCCAGCCCCGGTGGCCTGCTCATTCCCGGCATCGAAATCGGCGAGCGCGTCGGCGAGGGCGGCATGAGCGTGGTCTACAAGGCCACCCAGAAGAGCCTGCGCCGCACGGTGTGCGTGAAGTTGCTGCGCGACGAGTTCGCCCACGACCCGGCGCTCGCCGACCGCTTCCACGACGAAGGCATCGCGCTCGCCACCCTGCGCCACCCCAACATCGTCAGCGTGCTCGACGTCGGCCGCAGCGACGACGGCACGCTCTACATGGTCATGGAATACGTCGAAGGCGGCGACCTGCGCGCCCTGCTCAAGCGCGAAGAGCACCTGGGCGTCACCCGCGCCATCGACCTGGTGCTGCAGTTGCTCGGCGGCCTGGCCGAAGCGCACGGCCACGACATCATTCACCGCGACCTGAAGCCGTCGAACGTGCTGCTGACCACGCTCAAGGACGGCAGCTCGCTGGTGAAGCTGGTCGACTTCGGCATCGCCAAGCTGGTCGAAGGCATGAAGCGCGGAGGGCAGACCCGCATCGGCACCGTGGTGGGCACGCCCGGCTACATGGCCCCCGAGCAGTTGCTGGGCATGGAGGTCACCTTCGCCACCGACCTGTACGCGGTCGGCATCATCCTCTTCGAGCTCATCAGTGGCCGGCGCCCCTTCGTGGCGCGCGACGAGTTCGAATTGGCGCAATTGACCATGATGACGCCGGTGCCCAGCTTGAAGGAACTGGTGTCCGAGCCCGTGCCCGCCGCCGTCGACGCCGCCGTGCGGGCGCTGCTGGCCAAGAACCCGAAGGACCGGCCGCAGAGCGCCACCGAGGTGCGCGCGATGCTCCTTCAGGCCCGCCAGGCCAACGCGGCCTGACCTGGGTCACGTTTCGTGGACAGTCGGGCGACGCGACGCTCGCGCTGCTACCACTGCTGCATGCTCACCCACCTGGTCATCGCCGTCGATGGTTCGGCTCCTTCCCGTCGCGCGGCGCTGTTCGGCTACGGGCTGGCCGAGCAGACGAAGTCGCAGGTCACGCTGGTCTCGGTGCTGCGCCCGCCTGAAATCATTCCGGTGGGGCCGCTGTCGGGGTACCTCGAGCTCTCGCCGCCCGCGACCGAGGCCTACACGAAGCAGGTGCACGAGCTGCTCGGTGGCATCGCCGCCGAGCACCCCGCGGTGAAGAGCACCCTGCTGGTCGAGACTGGCCCGGTCAGCGACACCATCTGCGAGGTCGCTCGCCGCGTGAATGCCGACCTCATCGTGGTCGGGGCCCGGGGGCAGAACCCGGCCATGCGGCTGCTCACCGGCTCGGTGTCGGACCAGGTGGCGCGGCATGCGCACTGCCCGGTCACCATCTGGCGGTAACGCGCTTCAGCGCCTCGCTTCGACGTGTGGCATGGCGCGCGCGAACCAGCCATCGGGCAGCGTCGCGCACACTTCCTCGAGACCGCCTTCGTTCGAGGCCCACCGCGCGCCCAGCTTGGCCAGCAGCGCGTAGGGCCCCTGCTCGAGCTGCACCAGCCACAGCCGGGTCGACGCGTCGCCGCCGCGCCACACCAGCTTCGCGATGGGTGACGAGGTTCGAAGGTTCCGGCGCTCCCACCAGGTGCGGGCGTCACCCAACATCACTGCCTCGTCGATGCGCGTGAGCCATTCGGCTTCGCCACCCTCGGGCATGCCCGACACCGCCGCGCTCTTGAGCGAGGTGCCCCGCCCACTGACGTGGTCGGTGTTGCGCGATTCGATCAACGCGGCCCGCGCCACCCCCCACGCCCGACCCTTCGCCTTGCTGGTCTTCGGCTCGTCTTCCCAGGTGGTGGGCTCGGGCCCCTGGCGGCCCTGGCGCACCCACGCGAGCTCGGCTCGGGCCAGCGCCAGCAGCGCTTCTCCCGCGTGCCCCGGTTCCCGGTCGAGCGAGCTGCGAGCCAGCGACACCGCGACCTCCACCGTCTCGAGCACGCTCAGCTCGGGCGTCGGCCCGTCGAGGTGAGGAGGCGTCTTCGGCAGCGCCGTCACCGGCGCCGAACGCGCTGCGGCGAGGTAGATGCCGTGCGCTTTGGCCAGCGACACGCCCACCAGCGCATCGACCTCGAGCAGGGCCGCTCGGGCGTCGGGCAGGGTCGCTGGCGAGGCGTCGGCGATGGCCAGCAGCAGCGCTCTCAACTTCGCCGGCTTGAGCGTCTTCGCGGCCGCCAGGCTCAAGGCCTTGCGCAGCGAGCGCTCGTCGAGCTGCCGACGCGGGTCCTTCGGCAACACCAGCACCATCAGGTCCACCCAGCACTCCACCCCGGCCACCGAGCGCGCCTCGATGACCTCGCCCAGCAGCCGACGCTCGGGCTCGCCAGCCAGGGTGGCCCGCGCCAGGGCTCGCCCCCGGCTTCCCGCCGGCACCCAGGTCGCGGCCTTCAGCGCTTCGATGACCTCGTGCATCGTGCGCGGCATTCAAGCACGGGCACGGTGCAGAAGCGCCAGGGTGAAGCGCCAGGTGGATCGCCCGGGACGCTGGCGGCAACCAGTCTTCATGCTCCACTCGCTCGCCCTCGCCGCCGTCCTCGCTGCGTCGTTCGCCCAGGCACTGTCTGAAGCGCTGCCCGCGCAGGTCGGCCACGTGCGCTGGGGAGTCGACGCTCGCGCCGGCGCCTTCGTGCCCT
>CAIWFK010000197.1 GCA_903911905.1 uncultured Myxococcales bacterium | reverse complement strand
GGTTCCATCAATTTCGTCATGCGGCGAGTCTGGCGCACCGGCTGTCACCCGCTCGTCAGCGCGCTTGGGTAGGGTGGGGCCGGTGATTCCTGCCGCGTACCGCTTCCGGTCCGAGAGCGACGAGGCCGCTCCGACGCGGTTGGTCGAAGTCGACGACCGTCTGACCGCCGACGCCGCGCTGCGGCAGGTGCGGGGCGGCGCGTTCCTGCTCTACACGGGCGATTTTCACAACGCGAAGCAATTGCTGGGAGCGATGGGTCGCCGGCTGCCCTCGACGTACGTGCGCGGGGCGAGCGCGGGTGATCGATTTCGGGCGGAACGGCGCGCGCGTGCGCTCGAGCACGACACGCTGTCGCGGGTGCTGGTGGCGCTCGACGACCGCTGGCGGCTGCACTTGGCGCGGGCTCCCGACGTCGCCGCGGTCTGTGGGGAGGTGTGGGGTCGGGCCGAAGGCGTCACGCTGGTCCCGCTCAAGACCCTGCTGGGCATGCTCGGCGCCGCGCAGTGGCGCTCGAAGGGGCTGGCGGTGCCGGGGCTCAAGGGCACGCTCACGCCGCATTGGGGCGTCTATGTGCCGACCCGCACCGATTACGTCGAATTGCTCGCTGGCGCCGTGAAGGACGTGGCTGGCCAGCGGGTGCTCGACGTGGGCACGGGCACCGGCGTGCTGGCGCTGTTGCTGCTGCAGCGGGGCGCGGCGCACGCCATCGGCACCGACTGCGACCCGCGGGCCCTGGCCTGCGCGCGGGCCAACGCGAAGAAGCTGAAGCTCGAGGCGAAGTTCGAGGCGCTCGAGGCCGACCTGTTCCCGCCGGGTGACGCGCGCTTCGACCTCATCGTCAGCAACCCGCCGTGGATTCCCGAGGCGCCGAAGAACCGGGTCGACCGTGCGGTGTTCGACGAGGACAACCGGTTCGTGCGCACGCTGCTCTCGGGCGCGAGCGAACGACTGACGCCCCGGGGGCAGGTGTTGCTGCTGATGAGCGACCTGGCGGTGCACCTGCACCTGCGTGAAGCCACCTGGCTCGAGCAGCGCATCGCCGAGGCCGGCCTGGTGGTGGCCTGGCGCCGCGACGTGCGCGCGAAGCACGGCCGCGCGAAGGACCGCGGTGACCCGCTGCACGAAGCGCGCTCGAAGGAGACGACGACGCTGTACGCCCTCGAACGCCGCGGCTGAGGCGGCGCGCGGGCGAGGTGGAGGGCTTCGCAGTCGGTGAGGTCGGCACGGGCTGAAGGTTCGCGTCGCACGACCCGTTCACGAGGTGCGTGCCGACGAGGCTCGCCGGGCGGCTGCCCTGCGACCGCTCAGCGATCGAGCGCGACCACCAGCTTCGGCGCCGGCAAGTCCTTCGCCTGTCGCGGGTCACCGGGCGCGAGCCGGGCGATGGCCGTGCCCAACGCCGTGAACTCCACGATGGGGGGCCCGCTCGACACCTGCCCGCCGTAGGTCGACTCGCTGACCGTCATGCCGACGATGCCCACCGGAGTGTCGGGCGTGCCTGGCGGCCAGTGCTTGAACAGGTCGTCCTGCAGCCGCTGCATGGCCGACTCGCGCGCGTCGAAGAAGGCCTGGGTGTATTCGGGCAGTTCTTCGTCCTTCCCGCGGTGCTTGCGCAGGGTGCGCGGGTCGAGCCCGTAGACGCAGTTGCCCATGGCCACGGTCACCGGCCGGTAGCCGGCGGTCAGCAGCGTGACGAAGTCCGCCGCGGTCAGGTCGCTGTCGAACGGCGCCCCGTTGGCCAGCTTCAGGCTGGGCGCCTGCTCGAGCGAGCGCGGCGCGTTGTGCGCGTCGTGACGGACCGCGGTGCCGTACACCACGCACTTGGCCACCTGCCTGGCGCCGCGCCACACGTGGTGCTCGACGTCGAGCCGCACGTCGACCACGCCCTCGGCACCCAGGGCCTTCGCCTGCTGCCGCATGCGCTCGACTGCCACCCGCCGCGCGTCGCGCAGGGCCTGGCTCAAGCCGACGATTTCGCCGGTGCTCACCCGCCAGTCGTACTGCGAGCCCGCCGACGTCACGCACGAGCCCACCACCAGCCCGCAGGGCGCGAAGCCGATTCGCGCGAGCGCCACGAACTCGGTCACCGACAGCTCACTCAAGGCCGGCGTCATTCGTCACCTCCGCCTTCGGCCGGGGCGCCGACCACCACGTCGTTGGCCGAAAAGACGAGCTCGGCGTCGCCCACCTCGTCGAGGTGCGCTCCGGTGGGAACCACCGCGGTGCCGATGACGAACAGCTCGATGAGCTCGCCGGTCTGCAGCGCGGCGTTGCCGATGTTCCAGGGCGCGGCGCGCCACGAATGCCCGCTCTCGCTCACCGTCACGCCCACCACCCCGGTGGCGCCCAGGTCTTCGGCTTCGTCCTGCAGGCGCTCGATGGCCAGTTCGCGCGCGTCGTACAGCGCGTGGGTGTACGCGGTCAGCTCGACGCTCTGACTGGGCGAGGCCTGCAGCAGCGCCGGCGGTACGTAGTACACGCAGTTGCCCATCACGAACCCCACCGGGCGGTAGCCCGAGCGAATGAGCAACCAGAAGTCCTGACCCGAGAGGTCCGACTGGAAGGGCTTGCCGTGCTTGTTGCGGAACGGCGCGCCGTCTCCGCGGTGCCTGACCGCGGTGCCGATGGCGATGAACTCGGCGGTGTTGGTGCCCAGCGAATACGAGGCCTGCCCGCGCGGCTGCGCCCACGGGGGTACGGGAATCCACGTCCACCCCAGCTGCCGGCACCACGTGTCCCACTGCTGGGCGGCCAGCTTCTGCCAGCCCTGGAACCAGCCGGTCTGCACCGTCTGCGTGGGCGGGCGGCGAAAGCCGTGCTTCTTCGTCCACTCGGTCCACTCGCGGAACTGCTGGTACTCGAGCCGCTGCGGGTTGAGCGAGAGGTTGACCGTCAGCCGCACGCCCACGATGCCGTCGGCGCCCAGCGCGGCGGCCTCTTCTTCCATGCGGTTCATGGCCAACTGGCGCGCGTGGCCCAGCGAGTTCGACAGCTCGGTCAGTTCCACGCCGGGCTGCCCTTTGGGAATCGACGGAATGGTGGGGCTGACCTGGTACAGCGAGCTGCCCATCACCAGGCCCAGCGGCTCGAAGCCCGCTTCCTTGAGCAGCAGGAACTCGTTGACCGACAGGTCGCTGGTGAAGAGCTTGCGCTGCTTCATGTCGGCCAGGCGCTCGCGCGCGTGGGCCGGCAGGTCCTTCAGGTCGTCTCTGAGGTCGGTCGGGGCGCTCATTCGCCAGTCGCCTCGTCGCGCTCGAGCGCGGCCTCTTCGGCTTCTTCCGCGGCGATTTCCACGTCGCGGCTGTCGTCCTCGGCGTCGATGGTGGGCCCGCGCGAGCGCCCCAGCGGCATCATCGACAGAATCAGGTTCGGGGTCTGGTGCTGGTGCGGCTTGTCTCCAGGAATGCGCCGCACGCCGGTGCCGAACCAACTGACGTCGACGTCGAGGTCGTCGAGCTCGCAGCCGCCGTACCCGCACGGCACTTCCTTCACCGAAATCTCCACGTCGCTGCCGATGACGTATTCGGCGCCGTGGGCCGCGGCCTGGGCCAGCAGCCTGGTGCTGGCGATGCGGCGGGCCTGCTCGACCGCGTCGCTGGCCTGCCGCAATTCCTGGGCGCCCTGGGTCGAGACGCCCTTGGTGACGTGCCACACGTGGTAGCGGCAGAACTCGAAGAGGAAGCCGCAGGGCTCGAAGCCGTCCTGCTCGAGCACCCACAGGTCCTGCCCCGAGAGGTCGGTGATGATGGGCTTGCCGGGGGCGTGGCTCATCCACGGGGCCTTCACCGCCGTGCCCACCACGGTGAACTCGAGCACCTCGCCGCCGTCGTCGCCGCCCTTGCCGCGCGAGCCCATGGTGACCATGCGGTCCTTCAGGTGCACGCCCACCACCGCGTCGGCGCCGACCAGCGCGGCTTCCTGGGCCAGCCGGCTGAGGGCGAGCTGCCGCGAGGTGCGGTGCGCGTCGCTGATGATGGTGATTTCCGAGGTCTTGCCCTTGTAGTCGGGGATTTGGCCGACGTGGAAGATGCTCGAGCCCATCACCTGCGAAATGGGCTCGCAGTTCGCGCGGCGCGTGAGCAGGAACTCGCTGACCGACAGGTCGCTGGTGAAGAGCTTGCGGTCGTCGCCGGCCTCTTCCGCCAGGCGCTGCTTCGCGCGCAGGGGAATGCCGCCCTGCTCGACGGCGCGCAGCGACGCCTTCAGGTCGATGGGAGCGTGCGCCATGTCAGTCGCCCACGGTCAGCACCAACGAGGGTCGGGGAATGGTGTGGTCTTCGCGAATCGGCACCACCGCCGTGCCCACCGCGCTGAACTCGAGCACGTTCGGGCCCCAGGTGTGGTTGTTCTCGTCGATGAGCACGCCCACGATGCCGGCCGCGCCTGCCTCTTCGGCTTCGACCTGCATGCGCTCCATGGCCAGTTCGCGCGCGTCGTAGAGCGCCTGGGTGGGGCCGGTCAGCTCGACGTTCTTCGGCGCCGCGCCCTGCTGCGGCCCGCCCGCCACGTAATAGACGCAGTTGCCCATCACGAAGCTCAAGGGGCGGTAGCCGGCGTTGAGCAGGGTCCAGAAGTCCTGGCCCGAGAGGTCGCTGGTGAAGGGGCGGTTCTGCGGCCCACGGAACGACCCCTCGAGGCTCTTGACCGCGGTGCCGATGGCCAGGAACTCGATGACGTTCGCGCCCCACGCATGCATGTTCAAGGTCAGCCGCACCGCCACCACGCCGTCGGCGCCCAGCGCGTCGGCCTCTTCTTCCATGCGCACCATGGCCAGCTCGCGCGCCGAGTACATGGCCTGGGTCAGCAGGGTCAGCTCTTCGCTCACGCCCTGCCGAACCGGCTGGTACCCCACGTGGTAGATGCTGCTGCCCATCACCAGGCCCAGCGGCTGGAACCCGGCCTGCTTGACCAGCAGGAACTCGTTGACCGAGAGGTCGCTGGTGAAGAAGTGGTGCTCGACCATGCCCGCGAGGCGCTCACGCGCGTGCTGCGGCAGGTCGTCGAGAACGGGGCGCTGGTGCGGCACCTGCGGGTCCATGCGAACTCCTTCGAAGCGGTGGAGAAGCGAGAGGTCAGGGCTTGAGCTGCGAGAGCACCTGCGCGACGCGGGCGTTCTCGTTGGCGTGAGCGGCCAGCGCTTTCGTGAGCAGCTCGACCCACTTGTCCAGCGGGTGGGTGTGGGTCTTGAGGGCGATGCCCCGCACCAGCTTCTTGTACTGGGCGATGACGCCGGTGGCTTCGCGCCTGGCCACGAAGAGGTCGGGGTCGAGGTTGATTTCGAAGTGCACCACCCGCGTGCCCTCGAGCTGCACCTTGGTACGCGTGCCCAGGTGGGTGTGCAGCGAGCTGGCCAGTTGGTGCAGGAACTCGTCGGCGTTGGCCAGGTCCAGCGTGAGGCCCTGGGCGAGCTGCTGCGAGTCGATGGCGGTCTGCACCTGTGCGTTGCAGTACGGGCAGGCGAGCGTGCGGCCGTCGCTCTGCGGGGTCATCATCGCGCCGCAATTGGCGCAGCGTTGTTGCTGGGCAGTACTCATGACGGCTTTCCCTGAGGCGGTTGGGTGACCAGGCCCGTCACCGCGAAGCCAGACCCCGGCCCCACGATGGCGAGGTTCTTCTTGTTCTTGGGGTCGACGCGCAGCTCGACGGTCGCTCCCGGCATCACGTCGGCGCGCAGGTTGGCCAACACCAGCACCTGCGTCGACACTTCGTAGGGCGGCTGCCCTGGCACCTCGACGTCGAGCGTCACCTGGCGGCGTTCGACGCGCGGGTTCGAGTTGGGCACCCGGGTGGCCAGCGAGCTGACCTGCAGCAGAATGCCTCGCGCGGGCAGGCCCTTCTTCATCAGCCCCGACATTCCCGAGCGGCGCAGCGCGATGAGAATGAAGGCGATGACGAGGAAGAGTGTGCAGGCGACTTCCATGGGCGGTGCGCTCCCCCTTCGACGAGTGGGCCAGAGCGTAGGCACGCCGCGAGGTCGGGGCAACGCACGTGTTTGGTGGCACAGTCGCTTGCTCGAGGAGTTCACCGTGCAGCTTTCAGCGGGCATCGCCCTGGTGCGACAGACGGCGCAGACGCGCGAGGTGTTGTTGGTGCACCCCGGCGGCCCCTTCTTCGCGAAGAAGGACCTGGGCTGCTGGAGTCTGCCCAAGGGCCTGGTCGAGCCGGGCGAACCGGTGGAGGCGGCCGCGCGCCGCGAGTTCGCCGAGGAAACCGGTCACCGGGGCGACCTGGGGCCGCTCGTCGACCTGGGCGCGGTCAACATGCGAAGCGGCAAGCGGGTGCAGGCCTTCGCCGCACGGGGTGACTTCGACTGCGCGCAACTGGTCAGCAACCAGGTCGAGCTCGAGTACCCGCCGCGCTCCGGGCGGCGCATTCGCTTTCCCGAGGTCGACCGCGCGCAGTGGGCGACGCTCGAGCAGGCGCGCGCGCTGCTCACCCCGGCGCTGGTGCCGCTGGTCGAGCGCGCGTTCACGCCCGGGTTCGACTGGTAGTCAGCCCCCCAGCAGTTCCTGATTCCAGCCTTCGCTCCACCGCCCCAGCGCCTCGAGCGGGGCGAGCAGCGTGCGCCCCATCGGCTGCAGTGAATAGTCGACGCGTGGAGGCACTTCGGCGTGCACACGCCGGCTGATCAACCCCGCCGCCTCGAGCTTGCGCAGTTGGCGGGTGAGGTCCTTCGCCGTCAGTCGGCCGAGCGAGCGCCGCAGGTCGGTGAAGCGGGTCACCGGTCGCTCGGCGAGCGCGAACAGAATCTCGACCGCCCACTTGTTCGAGATGAGGCGAATGGTGCGGGTGCTGGGACAGGGAGCTCTCACGGGGCCCACAGTCTTTCACGGTTCCCGTTTCGACACCTGGTGTCAGCCGTGCCACGTCTTGTGCGCCCGCTCGCGGGACCTACCTTGCGTGGCATGAAGACGACCCCGATTCATTCGCTGTACGAGCTCGCTGGCGCAAGCGCGGGCGTTCACCAACTGGCCGAGCGCTTCTACGACCGCGTGCTGCGTGACCCGCTGCTGCTTCCGTTGTTCCACGACCCGAGCGAGCCGCATGCCGAGCGCATGGGGCAGTTCCTCACCGAACTCTTCGTCGGGCCTCGCGTGCATTCCCAGACCCGCGGCGGCTTCGGGCAGATGGTGCGGGCCCACCAGGGGCTCGCCATTTCCGAAGCGCAACGCGAGCGGTGGGTCGAGCACCTGCATGGGGCGATGAACGAGCTGAACCTCTCGCCGGTGTTGTTCCAGGCCTTCAGCGACTACCTGCACCGCGGCTCGCGCCTGGCCATGCAGAACTCGCACTGAGCCTCGCCCCGCCCACCGGGCAAGCCTTCCCCCGAAGGCTTGGCCCCCACCACACTCGCCCGCGACCTCAGCCGGCCTCCTGCACAGCGGAGGGGCCACCCCCCCAGGCTTCGGGTCACCGGGGCGCAGCGGTTCGGCTACACTCTGCGTCATGCGCGTCACCGCGAGTCGGCCCGTTGCGAGCACCCCGGCACTGCCCCAGTTGTCACCCGCGCAGAAGCGTCGTGCCGAAGCGTTGACCAGCCTGTTCGAGAACGGCACCACGCAATTGCAGTACGCGTACACCGAGCGGTTGGGCGACGGCCGCGGCATCACCGCCGGTCGCGCCGGCTTCACCACCGGCACCGACGACGCGCTCGCCGTCATTCGCCGCTACACGAAGCAGGTGCCGGGCAACCCGCTGGCCTCCTTCGTGCCTGCCCTCGAGGCGATTTCGCGGCTGCCCGACGACTCGGCGGGGCGCGCCAGCACGAAGGGGCTCGACGGCTTCGAGGCGGCGTGGGCGAAGGCCGCGAAGGACCCGGTCTTTCGCGCCGCGCAGGACGCCGAGGTCGACGCCACGTACTTCCTGCCCTCGCAGCGGCACGCCGACCAGTTGGGGTTGCGCACGCCCCTGGCCCGCGCGCAGTTGGCCGACGCCATCATCCAGCACGGTGACGGCACCGACCCCGACGGGTTGCCGGCGCTCATCGCCCGCGCGACGAAGGCCGCGAAGGGAACGCCGGCGTCGGGCGTGGACGAGAAGGTCTGGCTGGGCTGCTTTCTGGCCGAGCGCCGCAAGGACCTCTCGCACGCGCACGACCCTGCCACCCGGAAGGAATGGGCGGGCTCGGTCGATCGCGTGGGCGTGTTCGAAGACCTGGTGAAGGCGGGCGCGTGGAACCTGAGCGGCCCGCTGAAGGTCTCGCACGGCGACTTCGCCGCGACCATTCCCTGAAGCGCGTCAGGGCTCGGGCGACTGACCGGCCAGCGAATGCCCGGTCACCGCTTGAAAGGCCTCGGTGTTGATGACCACCTGTGCCTTGGCGCGCAGCCCTTCGGTGAAGGCCCGCTGGGCGTCGGTGCGCAGGCCGACCAGCAGCTTCTGCTCGATGACCGCGCGCACGTCGTTGAGCTCGCGCTTGCGGGCCGGCTTCTTCTCGAGCACCCGGAAGAGGTGGAAGCCGTAATCGGTCGACACCACTTCGCTGGTACCGCCGACCGAGAGCTTGAAGACCACGTCGTCGAAGGCCGGAGGCATGGTGCCGCGGGCGAAGAAGCCCAGGTCGCCGCCCACCTTCGCGTCGGCCGACAGCGAGAAGCGGCGCGCGAGGTCCGAGAACTTCTTGCCCTGCCACAGTTGCTGCTGAATGCGGCGCGCCTCGTCGAGCCCCTTGACCACGATTTGCTGCGCGTGCACCTGCTCGGGCTCGGCGTATTCGTCGGCGTGTTCGTCGTAGTACGAGCGAATCTGCTCTTCGGTCACCGCCAGCCGAGAGAACACCTGTTGCTGGAAGAGCTTCTCGATGATCAACGCCTCGCGGGTCGAGCGCACCAGCGCGGCGCGGGACGTCTGGCTCTGTGCCAGGGCTTCGTCGAACGAGCCTGCGGGGTACTCACTGCCCAGGGCCAGTACGCGCCGGTCCACCTCTTCGCTGGTGACCGTCACTGCGGCGGTGCGGGCGGCCTGCAGCACCAGCAGGTGGTCGACCATGGTGTCGAGCAGCGCCTGCTTGTAGGGCGCCAGTTGCTCGGGCGTGCGCGCGCCGCCTTCCATGGCCTGCGCCTCGCGGGCCAGTTGCTTCTCGAAGTCGTCGCGTTCGACCGGCTCGCCGTTGACGGTGGCGATGACGTTGGGGTCCTGCGTCTGTTTGGGCTGCCGCGAGCACGCGGTCGCCAGCAGAAGAACGCACGTCACTCGCCAGAGCATGGAAGCGGGCTGTAGCGGAAAGCACCGTCACACGCCAACCCGCTAGCGCTTCGCCACGTCGGCGATGGCGATCAACTGCTCGACCACCTGCGGCTCGGCCAGGGTCGAGGTGTCGCCCAACTCGGTGCGTTGGCCTTCGGCAATCTTCCGCAACAGGCGCCGCATGATTTTACCCGAGCGCGTCTTGGGCAGCCCGGGCACCAGGTGAATGACGTCGGGCGTGGCGATGGGGCCGATGACCCGACGCACCTGTTCCTTGAGCGCGCCGATGAGCTGCTGGCTGGGCTGGTCGGCGTCGCTGCGCAGCACCACCCACGCGCAGATGCCCTGCCCCTTGAGGTCGTGGGGAATGCCCACCACCGCCGACTCAGCCACCGCGCCGTGTGCCACCAACGCGCTCTCGATTTCGGCCGTGCCCAGTCGGTGCCCCGAGACGTTGAGCACGTCGTCGACGCGCCCGGTGATCCAGTAATACCCGTCTTCGTCGCGCAGACAGCCGTCGCCGGTGAAGTACAGCCCGGGGAAGCGGGTGAAGTAGGTGTCCTTGAAGCGCCGGTGGTCGCCGTAGATGGTGCGCGCCTGCCCGGGCCAGGTGCCCTTCAGACACAGGTTGCCGCGCACGTCGTTGCCGGTCAGCACCTTGCCTTCCTCGTCGAGCAGCAAGGGCTCGATGCCGAAGAAGGGCAGGGTCGCCGAGCCGGGCTTGGGTGGCACGGCTCCCGGCAGCGGCGCGATGAGAATGCCGCCGGTCTCGGTCTGCCACCAGGTGTCGACCACCGGACAGCGGCCATCACCCACCACGTCGTGGAACCACTGCCAGACCTCGGGGTTGATGGGCTCACCCACGCTCCCCAGAATGCGAATCGAATCGCGCCGGGTCTTCTTCACCGGCCCGTCGCCTTCCCGCATCAGCGCCCGCAGCGCGGTGGGGCTGGTGTAGACGGTGGTGGCCTTCAGGTCGTCGGCCACCTGCCACAGGCGCGACGAGTCGGGGTAGTTGGGCGTGCCCTCGAAGAGCACCGAGGTCGAGCCCAGCGCGAGCGGCCCGTACACGATGTACGAATGCCCGGTGACCCAGCCCAGGTCGGCGGTGCAGAAGTGCACGTCGTCGGGGCGAATGTCGAAGACGTACTCGTAGGTCATCGACGCGTAGAGCAGGTAGCCCGCGCTGGTGTGCAGTACGCCCTTGGGTTTGCCGGTGCTGCCCGAGGTGTAGAGGATGAAGAGCGGGTCTTCCGACGCCATCCATTCCACCGGGCAGGTCGAGCGCTGCCGCGCGGTCTCGTCGTCGAGCCAGCGGTCGCGCCCCTGCTTCATCGGCACCACGGTGTCGGTACGGCGCGCCACCAGCACGGTCTGCACCACCGCCAGGCCCGCCACCGCGTCGTCGACGATGGCCTTGAGCCCCACCCGCTTGTTGCCGCGCATGGCCTCGTTGGCGGTGATGACCACCTTCGCGCCCGCGTCGAGCACCCGGTCCCGCAACGACTCGGCCGAGAAGCCGGCGAAGACCACCGAATGCACCGCGCCGATGCGGGCGCAGGCCAGCATGGCCACGGCGAGCTCGGGAATCATCGGCAGGTACAGGCACACCCGGTCGCCCTTCTGCACGCCCAGGTCCTTGAGCGCGTTCGCCATGCGGCCCACGCGGTGCTTCAGGTCGCGGTAGGTGATGCGCTCGTATTCGCCCGGCTCGTTCTTCGCCCAGATGAGCGCGACCTTGTCGGGCGTCTTCGCCGCGTGCCGGTCGACGCAGTTGAAGGCCACGTTGAGCCGGCCGCCGCCGAACCACGAGAAGTCGACTTCTTCGTAGTCGACGTCGAGCGCCGATTCGGGTTCGTGGAACCAGGTCAGGCGTTCCTTCGCTTCGCGCAGCCAGAAGCCCTCGGGGTCCTTCAGGCTGGCGGCGTGCAATTCGCGGTACGCCTCGAGCGACTTCACCTTCGCCGAGGCGGCGAGGTGCGGTTTGACGGGAAGGGGGGCGGCCATGGTGGCTCCTGGGTCGGCTTGGGGGTGAAGGCGCGCGAAATGTACGCCTGCGCGGCGACGAGCGAACCGGTTTCGACGACCCGCTCGTCGTGAGAGGCTGGCCGGCGACATGGCCGTCAAGCGTCGCGACCCGTTCCCCGAAGACCTCACCGACCCCGGCCCCGAGCCGGTCTTCGACGAGGGCGACACCCACGAGGGCGCAGCTCCCGAGGAGCACGACCCCACGCCCCAGACCGCGATTCCGTGGAACGAGCTCGACCTGGCGCGGGTGACGGGGCTGCTGGCGAAGCTTCGCGAGGTGGCGCTGGGCCACGTCTCGTCGTTCCTGCTGCCCATCGGCCTGTTGGCGGGGCAGGGGCTGGTCGAAGGGCTGGTGTCGGGGCGCGCGTGGTGGCTGCTGCTCATCGCCGGCTTCGTGCGCGGGGTGGTGGTGGCGGCGCTGCTGGAATGGGCGGCCCGTCCGGTGGACCCGGCGCGCGAGCGGCTGCGCGGGTTCGCCTGGGTGGGGCCGACGGTGGTCTTCGGTTCGACCCTGCTGTCGTGGAACGTGACGGGCGGGCTGCTGTGCCTGGCCCTGCTCTTCGTGCCGTGGGTCGACGCCTCGCTGGCGCGGGCGAACCCGGTCGACGGGTTGAAGCTGACCTGGTCGGTGCTCTCGAAGAGCGCGCTGACCTGGCTGGCGGCGCAGGGCGCGCTGATGTTGCTGGGGGTGCTGGGGTGGCTGCTGGTCTCGGCGGTGGGCGACGCGCTGGTGGGCGAGCTGCTCTCGGGCGTGCTCAGCGGCGTGGTGCTCGCGCCGCTGGTGCACTCGTGGCTGTTGCTGCGGGCGCTGTTCGTGCGCGACTGATCAGATCTTCCCGGGCCCCAGAATGATGGCGGGCTGCACGGCGTAGTCGATCTTCAGCTTGGCGGGCGGCACCGGGGTGTCGGGCAATTCGACCACCGCCGAGGCGTGCACGCTGGCCGCCATGCGCGCGTCGATGGCCGTCTTGAGCGAGGTGAGCGAGGTGCCCGACAGAGTGACCGTGGTGGGCAGCGAGGTCAGTTGGGTCTTGCTGGTGATGAGCGCCTGCGCGTTGACCGACAGCGTCGCGCTGGTCACGCGGTTGGTCGGGTCGAGCACGGTGACCGGGGTGGTGGTGGCGTCGGAAAAGGTCAACTGGGTGACGGTCAGCTCGATGCGCTGCACCAGGTTGGTGGCGCCGCTGAGCTCGGGAATGCCCTGGTAGTCGCTGGCCTTGAGCAGCACCACGTCTTGATCAGCCGCGAACGAACAGCCGGTTGCCGTCTTGGTGGTGGTCACTGTGTACGCGTCCTGGGTGATGGTCTTGCCGCAGGTGAAGTTCGCGGGCACGTCGACCGTCACCGAGCCGGTGATGCTGGGCAGGCCCTTGGTCTGGTCCACCCGGACCTCGAGCGGACCACAGGCCAGCAGAAAGATGGGAACGGCGAGCGCCTTCGACAGTCGCTTCGACATGGGGGGTACCTTTCGTGAACGGGGAACTGGTGCCACTTCGGCCAGTGGCCATTCACGCACATTTTCTTGGGTCCTGTCGCTTCCGTCGAACTACACTGACACCTGATTTTTCCGCAGGCTTTGGAGCGCCTCGAACCACATGGCCACCTACCGCATCGCCCGACGCATCAGCGCCGCGGCTGGCGTGCTCGAGTCCTTCATCGGCGTCGAGAGCTCGAGTGACCGACCGGTCATCGCCAAGCGGCTGGTGCCTCCGTGGGTCAAGGAAAGCGCGGCCTTCGGCCCCCGCTTCGTGCGCACCCTGGCCTCGCTGCGTTCGCCGCGCGCCGAAGGCCTGCCCGACTGGGTCGAGGTCGGCACCGGCCGCGAGTCGACCTGGCTGGTGCAGGCGCTCACCGAAGGCGAGTCGCTGCGCACCGTGATGAACGCGCTCGCGGCGCAGAAGGGGTTCATTTCTCCCTCGGAAGGCCTGGGCGTGGTGGGGCAGGTGGCGGCGCTCCTGCAGCACCTGCACGCCCGCGCGACGCCGGTGGTGCACGGCGACCTCTGCGCCTCGAACGTGATGCTCACGCCCGACGGTCAGGTGCTGCTCTCGGACGCGGGGGTGACGCTGTTCCTCTCGCCCTCGAACCAGGTGGGGCCGGCGCGCGCCGAGGCCTTCACCCTGGCGCCCGAGCAATTGACCGAGACGCCCACCCAGGCCACCGACCTCTTCCGCCTGGGGCTGCTGCTCTACGAATTGGCCATGGGCCACCCGCTCTTCTACGCACCCGACCCGGTGCAATCGATGGTGCTCTGCCAGCGCTTCATGGGGCTGGCGCGCGACGCGGTGAAGCAGGTGCCCGAGCCGTGGCAGTCCATCATCATCGACCTGCTGGCAGTCGACCCGCGCGAGCGGCCGACCGCTGCCGACGCCGCCGCGGTGCTGGCGGCGGCGGCCGAACGCGCCGGGTGGAAGGCGCCGACCCAGGAACGTTCGCGGCTCTTCGCCCGGGCCTGCGGCAACCGGCAGACGCTCGATTCCCTGGCCCGCGGCGGTACCCAGGAACTGGTGCTGGTGCCCCTGGTGCCGCGCGCCGCGACGCCGGCGAAGGAAATGCCCGCCGTGGCCGCGTCGCTGGGCTTCGACGACACGTCCGACGAGCCGACCACCGGCATCTTCTCGGCGCTGCCGGGCACCCCTCCCGCCGCGCCCAACCAGGCCGAGCCGCAGCCTACGCCCACCGGCGCCATCAGCCCCGGCGCGACGGTGGTGGGGCGCATTTCGATGCGCAAGATGTCGCACGCCGAACTCGCGGCCGCCCGACTCGAGGTCGCGCCGCCGCCTCCGCCGCCCACGCCCGCCCCGCAGGAAGACCCCACCGCGCCGAAGGACCACCGCATCGGCGAGCTGCTGGTCGACAAGCAGCGCATCACCCCTTCCCAGCTCGACGAGGCGCTCGATCAGGTCAAGCGGTTCGGCGGCACCCTGGCCGACGCGTTGTCGGCCATCGGCGCGTGCGACGAAGACGACATCGTCACCACCGTGGCCGAGGTCACGCACACGCCGCACACCACCTCGAAGAAGCTGGCCGAGCTGCCGACGCCGGTCGACGCGATGAAGCTGGTGCCTTTCGAAATCGCCCAGCAGCTCGACCTGGTGCCCCTGGGCCTCAAGGGCGGCACGCAGTTGCTGGTGGCGATGAAGGACCCGATGGACGCCGGCGCCCTCGAGCGGCTCAAGGTCATCACCGGCCTCAAGTCGGTCGTCGCCATGCGCGGAGGCGAGAACGCCATTCGCCGCGCTCGCAACCGCTTCTACACCGGGAAGGACGACGACACCCCCGACTGGCTCGACCGCGGCGGTGGGGGGCCGGCGGCGAAGGTGCCCGACGTGTTGCCCCACCGCGAGATTCCCCTGTCGTCGGGCTCGAGCGTCATCACCGGCACCGAGGTCGATGCGGGCCCGGTGCAGAACGCGTGGGAATTCCAGGCCTCGTCGCGAAGTCGGCCGGCGATGCTCTCGCTCGACCAGCCGGCAGGGCGGCTGACGTTGGCGCTGCTGGCGATGCAGGGCGAGCGGGGCCTGGCCGCGCGTACGCTCAGCGACGTGGTGGTGGGGCTGGCCCGCAGGTTGGGGGCCGACGAGGGCGCGCTCGAGCTGGTGCGCTTCGCCAGTGTGTCGGTGTCGGTCGCCAATTTCGTCGACGGCCGCCCCGCGTGGGACGTACCCACCATTTCGTCGCTCTCGGGCCTGCTGGGTGAGAGCGGGTGGAACGCCATCGAGCCGGTCGTCACCACCTGGCTCGACTGGCCCGCGCCGTTGCCCACCGGAGTCGAGGCCCGGGCGGTGTGCCTGGCCTTTGCCTTCGCCATGCATGCTGGCCAGCCGCGGCCCATGGGCAGCAAGGCGGGAGGTGCGCTGGTGTCGTTCAAGTCGCGCTTCCAGCTCGATCAGCAGTCGCTGGCGGCGTTGATGGCCGAGCTGGGCGTGGCCTGAGTGTCGAACCGTGGGGGCGTCGTGCTCCACGGGCTTTGCGGTTCTTCACGCGCGAGCGACCGGGTTGGCCGTTAGGCTGGTCGACCCATGAGCGAGGAAACGACCGATCAGCCCGATGCCGCCCTCGAGCTCGACACCCAGCCCGGTGCGCGCGCGTTTCCGCTGATGCTGGTGCTGCGGGGCCTGGCCTTCTTCACCCTGATGATTGGGACCACCGGCTCGCTGCACTTCTACCTGGGCGCGCGCCTGCTCCGCGATTCGGGAGCGCCTGCGCCGGTCGCCGCCGTGGGCTGGGTGGTGCTCTGGAGTCTCTACGCGTCCATCTTCGTGGCCTTCATCGGCGGCAGGTTGCTGCCCCGGCCCGTGGCGCGCGTGCTCCAGTGGTTCGGCTTTTCGTGGATGGGGGCCTTCGGCCTGACCCTGGCCACGGTGGCGCTCAGCGACCTCGTGTTGGCGGCGGCCGGGCTGGTGACGACGGTGACGCCGGCCTGGCACACCGGCCGGGCGGTGGCGATCGCCGCGGTGGTGCTGCCTGCGTTGGTGTGGGGCTTCGCCACGGCGCGCCGGCCCATGGTGCGCAAGGTGACGGTCGAGGTGCCCGACCTGCACCCCGACCTCGACGGTTTCACCGTCGCGCAGCTCAGCGACATTCACATCGGCGACACGCTCGACCGCCGCTTCTCGGCGCTGCTGCGCGACACCGTCAACCCGCTCGAGGCCGACGCGGTGGTCATCACCGGTGACATGGTCGACGGCTCGGTGGCCCGACTGCGCCCCGAGACCGCGCCGCTCGGCGAGTTCAGCAGCACCCACGGCACCTTCTTCATCACCGGCAACCACGAATACTATTCGGGCGCCGACGAGTGGATTCGGGAAGCCCAGCGCCTGGGCATGACGGTGCTGCACAACAGCCACCGGGTGCTCGAGCGCGGCGCGGGGCGGCTGGTGCTGGCCGGCGTGCCCGACCTGCAAGGCGGTGGCTTCTCGCCGTCGCACCGACCCGACGTCGACGCTGCGTTCCAGGGCGCACCCGAAGGCGCGGCGCGGGTGCTGCTGGCCCACCAGCCGAAGTTCGCTTCAGCCGCCCGACACGCGCGAGTGGGGCTGATGCTTTCGGGTCACACCCATGGCGGGCAGATCGTGCCCTTCAACCTCTTCGTGAAGCTGCAGCAGCCGGTCATCGCCGGGCTCCACGTCATCGAGGGCGTGCAGACGTGGACCAGCAACGGCACCGGCTACTGGGGCCCGCCGCTGCGGGTCGGCCCGCGTGGAGAAATCACCTTGCTCACCCTGCGCTCGCCCGCCAAAGCCTCGAAAACAGGGCAGCCCGGGTGATGAAAGAAACTTCGGGGTTTTCCGGCGCATCCAGTTGCAGCGCACCCGCGTGATCAGCATTACTCCGCACTCTCGACTTTCTCACCCGCACCCGGAGCCTTCATGAACCGCACCCTCCTGTCGCTTGCCCTCGTCGCCTCGTTCGTCCCCGCCGTCGCGCTCGCGTGCGACGGTGAAAAGCAGAACACCCAGGCCTCCATCGGCCCGCGTGAGACCACCGTGGCCGAGGTTGCGCAGTGGACGAAGGCCAAGGCCGCCGTTCCGGTCGACGCCAACGGCCGGCAGACCCGCAGCAGCGAAGGCGTCATTCCCGGCGCGGTGCTGCTGACCTCGAGCTCGGAATACGCGCTCACCGAGCTGCCCACCAACAAGCAGTCGCAGTTGGTCTTCTACTGCGCCAACGAGAAGTGTGGCGCCTCGCACCAGGCCGCCCGCCGCGCGATGGAAGCGGGCTACACCAACGTGGCCGTGCTGCCCGTGGGCATCAAGGGCTGGAAGGCCGCCGGTCAGCCGACCAGCAAGCCCAACCCCAACAGCTGAAGCGGCGCTTTTCGCCCGACGGCGACCGAGCCGCGCTCCATTCGGGCGCGGCTCTTTTCTTTTCGAAGCTCGTCAGGAGTCCAAATGAAGTTCGCCCTCTGCTTCGCGTTGCTGACCTCGGTGGTCCCCGCTGCGGCGCTGGCCTGTGATGGTGAGGCGCAGAACACGCAGGCGTGGTGGTCGCCCGAGCAGCCCGCGAAGCTGCCGCAGCAGGCCACCGTCGACCAGGTCGTGCGGTGGGCGCGCCAGAAGTCGGTCGTCACCTTCGACGCGAACACCGAGCAGGTGCGGGCGGCCCAGGGAATCATTCCCGGAGCGGTGTTGTTGACCTCGAGCACCGAGTACCCGTTGGCGCAATTGCCGGCCGACAAGCACGCCCAGTTGCTCTTCTACTGCATGAACCAGAAGTGCAGCGCTTCGCACCAGGCGGCCCAGCGGGCCCTGCAGGCGGGGTACACGAAGGTCGCGGTGCTCCCGGTCGGCATCACCGGCTGGAAGGCGGCGGGCCAACCGACCGCGAAGTCGCCCGGGTCGACCTGAGGTCGGCCCGACACCGGCGGTGGGCGGTGACCTTCACCTGGTCCAGCCACTCCGAAGGGTTGGCGCGGGGCCGAAGGTTGCACTGATCCATTCCGAAGCCACCTTGCTTTGGAGTGTCCCCATGTCGTTTCAGCACTTCGAATCGGCCGACATCGAACGCGCCGTCACCGGCATCTTGAATCGCTGGGAAGCCACCCCCGAAGCCCACGAGACCTTCCGCGGTTGGGCCTGGGTGGTGGCCTCGGTCGCCGAGACCTACGCCAGCGAGAACCTCGAGGCCTGCGAAGAGCTGCTCGAGGCCGAGAAGCAGGCCATTCACCGCATCATCGCCGAGCGCCTGCACCTGAGTCATTCGGTGAGCGAAGAACTGGTCAGCAAGCGCGCCTTCCTCGAGTTCCTCGAAGCGGCCCTGCATCGCCCCATCGCCCACGCGGCCTGACGGCGTTTCAGCGACCGAGCAGCGACTTGAGCCGCGGCGAAATTTCCGCCACCGCGCCATCTCCCTTGATGGACCCTTCCATCATGCGGCCGCTCGACTTGCCGTCGGGGTTGGGCACCGTGAGCGCGGGAATCATCTGCGAATGGTACCCGGCCCATTCGAGCCGCTCGGCGTCCATGTCGGCGTCGAAGGCCAGCAGGTCGAGGTCGGGGAATTCGGCGTCGAGCTGACCTTTTTCCACCGCCTCGTGCAGCCGTTTGCAGGGCTCGCACCAGGTCGCGCCCACGTAGACCAGCAGCGTGCGGTTCTCGGCCTTCGAGGCCGCGAACTGTCTGGCCACCACCGGTGCCAGGTCGCCGTTGGGGTTGCCGTTGAGAATGCGGGCGTGCGGGTTCGCCACCGCGGGCGGGCTGCTCTTCGTGCACGAGAGCAGCGCAGACAGGGCCATCACCAGCAGCAGCCGAAAAGCCATGCCCCACTGTCCCATCATTCGACGGGGCCTGAAAAGCGGCTCAACGCACCAGACAGGCCGGCGTCAGCCCCAGGTTGCGGCCGGCCAGCGCGTCGTTCCACGCGCGCACTTCGCATTCCAGCGCACCGTCCTTGAGCCCCAGGGCCTGCTGCACCGCGCTCGCTTCGACCTTGCGCGTACCCTGTGCGGTCTCGACCTTGGCGTTCCACCCACAGGCGTTGCAGCAGGCGGTGGTGCAGTGCTTCTCGGTGCAGAAGGTGGGCGTGAGCACCAGCGCGCCCACGTCAGCGTCGGCCTTGCAGGTGGGCAGCGCCGCGAGCGTCTGCTCGAGTCGAGCGCGCACCGCGCCCTCGTCGACGTCGGGCCCCGCGACCGGCTTCACTTCACCGGCGGTCGCACACGACACGGCACACAGCACGAACACGTTGAGGAACAGGGAGCGCATGTCAGAACCCATAGAGGAAGGTGGCCTTCGGTGCACGCAACCAACGCACGGCGATGGTGTTTTTGAGCTCGCCCCATTCGTCGGTGCCGTCGTCGACGAAGGCCTTCTTCAGCGCCTCGGCGTCGGCCTTGTCGGCCCGCGCCTTGACCTTGAGCACGCGGCCGTTGAGCGCGTCGATGGCCTTGCGCCACGCCGGCAGATCGAGCTCGAAGCAGCCCTGGTCGCGGCCGTTGGCGGCCAGCGCACCCGGCTGCCAGCGCAGCGCGCCCGCCGCCAGCCCCGCCCCGACCTCGATGGCCGCCACCTGGCTGTAGGTGCGCGGGTGGTTGTCCGATTCGTACATGCCGCGCGCCACGTGGCTGAAGGCCCACGCCAGCTCGCGCACCGTGGCGAGGGCAGCGTCGTCGGCGGTGCTGCGCTTCTGGTCGACCAGCCACCACACCAGTGACACCGCGCTGGTCTCGGCCTTGAGCTCTTCGAGCGTCGAGGCCGACGGCCCACCGAAGGCCTGGTCGTCGTTCCTGCCCTTCACCGCGTAGTCGTGGGCGGGGCCCAGGTTGTGCGCCGCCTCGTGCAGCACCACCGTGGCCAGCGCCGCGCGCGGCTCGGTCGAGGCGAGCGCCATGGTGCGCGAGCAGAACAGCGACGCCATCTGCCCCTTGAGCGCCTGCTGGCTGTCGGCGTCGGTGGTGAGGTTGGTCATCACCATGGTGCGCCCGCCCTTTTCGGCGGTGGGGCCCCAGTTGGGCAGCGACTGGCCGACGTTGCCCCCGTGCGGCGCTCGCGCGTCACCGGCGTTGAGCATCACCTCGATGAAGTCGGGCAACTGGAAGCGCACCGTGCGCGCGAGGTAGGGCGCGCCCGCGCGAGAGGCGAGCAGTTTTTCCATCGCCTGCTTCACCGGCTCGAGCGTCTGCCGCCAGGCCAGCGATGCGGGGTCGATTCGGGCCAACTGCAGCGCGAAGGTGGCCTTCCACGCACAGGGCTCGGCGTACACCTCGTCGGGGCCCACCCGCAGGAACCACTTCGAGGGGCTGCCGCTCATCGCCACCCACGCCACGTTCGCCGCTTCCCAGTCGTCGGTGCGGAAGGCCCTGGCGGCCGCCAACAGGTACGCCTGGAAGCTCGCCTCGTCGGGGCTGGTGACGGCCTTCGCTGCGGCTTCGAGGTGGCTGGCCACCTGCGCCATCTGCGGCGAGAAGGCCTGGCTGTAGGGCACGGGCTCGAAGCCCTCGCCCTTCGCCACCACGGCGCTGAAGTGGTCCATCAGCGCGTTGGCGTTGGGCTGCTTCTGCAAGGTCGCGCAGAAGTCGGCGTTGGCCTGCACGGCCGCCGGGTAGAGGCCCGACACCGGTCGCGGCCCGCGCGGCAAGGCGGTGCAGGCGGGGTTGCCCACGGTCTTGGGCGCCACGCACGCCGGGCGATGGTTGCGGTGAAAGACGGCGTGCGAGAGCAGGTCGTCGGCGGGAATGCCGGCCTCGAGCCCGTCGGTGCCCAACTGCCGCGCATACAACTGCTCGATGCCCTCGGCCACGGCCGACAGTTCGCGCACCACGGCCAGCTCCTCGGCGGTGAAGCGGCTGGTGTCGGTCTCCACCAGCGTCGGTTGCCCTTGAATCAATTCGTCGCGCAGCAACTGCATGCGGGCGTTCTCGTCGACCGACAGCGTGCGCGACTGGGGTTTCTGCAGCGCGGCGTATGTCGACACGAAGGTGTCGGTGAAGCCCGTGGCCGACACGAAGGTCTCTCGCGCCGCGCCCTGG
>CAIWFK010000196.1 GCA_903911905.1 uncultured Myxococcales bacterium | reverse complement strand
CGAACTCGATGAGCGCGAGCACGGCCTGGGTGAAGTCGGGGCGGCGGACCTTCGACACACCCCCGACTGTAGCAGCAGCCGCGCACGCCGGGCGGTTCGTCGCGGTGGCGTTCGTCAGTTGCGCGAGGTCGAGCGGCTCGAGGCCGCTAGAGCCCGGCGCTGGTCATCACGTCGGTGATGGTCTTTTCGACCGCCTGCCACTGCGCGGCGCCCGCGCCCTTCTGGTACGAGGCCACGGCAGGCGAGCTGGTGGCCGAGCTTGCCGGAGCGTTGGGGTCGGTCGAGGCCGCCGCTGCCGCGCCGCCTCCGCCGCCGCCGCCGTGGTGGTGGTGGTGACCGCCCTTCCCGCCCACCGCTGGCAATTGCCCGCTCTGCGCGGCCTGGGCGAAGACGTCGGCAGCCTTGCTCAGTTCGCCCGCGGTCGCGGTCTGCTGCTGGGCCTGCGATTGGAGCGCCTGCGAAATCTGCTCGGCGAGCTGCTTGAACTTCGCCGGGTCGGTCTTCTGCAGGTCCTGCAGCTTCTTCATGTCCTGGGCCAGTTGGCTCATCTGCGGGTCGCTGGACGCGCCGCCCACGTCGTCGGCGTCGCCATCGTTGCCACGTTGGCGAACGCTGCCCGTCGCCGCGGTGCTGGTGGGGTTGCTCAGGCTGCTGGTGTTGATGTTCATGGTCATGGTGTTCCCTTGTTCCCCGGTGAACGGTCGGCTGGAAGCAGTCGACCTTCGAGCCTGCGGTGCACGCCACGAGCCACGACGCGCCAGCCACCTGACGGCGTGATCCCGCGGGGGTGGCGCGCACGCCCTCGGCGCGCGGGAGGTCAGCGCCGAACCAGCCGAGCGCCGTTCGGGGACGAATGCCTCGATTTCTCCTCGACACGTCGGCGCAGTTGACTGGGCCGGCCACTCGGCGATGTTGGCCGCATGAACGTCACGCTGTGGGTGCTGCAGGGGCTGTGTGCCTTCGCTTTCGTCGCCGCGGGAGCGCTCAAGCTCTTCACGCCGAAGGAAAAGCTCGAAGTGAAGATGCACTGGGCGAAGACCTGGCCTGAGGGCCGCATCAAGCTGCTGGGGCTGGCCGAGGTGCTCGGCGCCATCGGCCTCATCGCGCCGTGGGCCACGGGCCTTCTGCCGGTGCTCACGCCGGTGGCGGCCATCGCGCTCGTGCCGCTGATGGTCGGGGCGGCGGCGACGCACGCGAAGCTGAAGGAACCGGTGGTCGCGCCGGTGGTGCTGGCGGTGCTCTGCGTGGTCATCGCCGCAGGGCGGCTCTTCGCGTTTGCCGGTGGCCCTGCACAGTGAGTTGGCCGACCAGCCAGCCGGCGAAGCGGCTCCTGGGCCTCGCGACGTTGTGGCCCTTCGCGTACGTGATGGACTTCTTCGCCCTGATCCCGAGGCCGATCTCCTGCGAGCGGTGCCTCTGGCTGGAGCTTCGGCCGAGCGCGTGAAGTGACGGTTCCAAGCGCCTTTCCGCCCGGCGCTCTGCTACATCGCAGCGCCATGCGCACCCTGATTCCCCTGCTGATCCTCACCGCGGCTTGTGGCGAGATGAAGAAGGTGACCGACGCTGGCCCCGACACCAGTTGCGGCTTCGACTGCGCGGCCCAGGCCCGCTTCGGCCTCGTTCAGAACCGCTGCTTCGAGTACTCGAGCGACCCCACCACCAAGGCCGACCCGCCGACGCTGGGCGCCTGGGTGCGCACCCTCACCACGCTCGAGGGTGGCGTGCAGGTCATTCCCGTCGAATACCGCACCGGCGGGCAGATTCTGGCCATCGACAACTTCGCCATCAAGAACGGCGACCTCTGGTTGATGCGCCGCCAGTTCATTCAGGACGGCCAGTCGGTCACCTACAAGACCGGCAGCGCCATCACCGGCGTGAAGTGGTTCTCGTCGGGCTCGACCGCGGGCGAGAACGCCGGCACCGACGCCGAGGCCTTCGTGGTCGGCTCGAACGGCATGGGCACCACCACCGCCACCTCGTACCAGGTGTCGACCTCGATGCCCTCGGTCAGCGAGCTGAAGACCCCGCTGCAGAACTATTCCGACGGCGTGAAGGTGCTGGTCGGTGAGACCCCCGACCACGGCTCGGACACGCGTCGCATCTGGGTGCCCGACACCGGCTTCACGCTCATCTCGTCGGCGTTTTCCATCACCGGCGGCTCGGCGCTGCCGTACGTGCTGCAGCGCATTCGCGAGCCCGGCACGGCCGACGGTGGCCCCGAAGGCTGCAGCCTGGGGAGCCCGTGATGCGCGCGCTCGCCCTGGCCCTGGTGGCGCTGTGCGCGTGCAAGACCGCGCCCGAGATGCGTGAGGTGGCCGACCCCACCCTGCCCACGCAGGACTTCCAGATCGTCACCCAGAGCCTGACCGACTGCGCGGTGAAGTTCTCGGGCACCGTCGAGGGCGCCAGCGAAGACGCGACGGTCGAGAAGGCCGTCTACGAGTTCGTGGTCGACCAGCAGGTGCTGGCCAGCAAGGAAAAGGTGCTCAACCTGCCCCTGCCCGCCAACGGCAAGGTCGACTTCAGCGTCGATGAAAACCTGACCTACGTGAAGGACGAGGCCGAGCTCAAGGCCATGAACACCCGCGGCGGCTCGCTCTTGATGGCGCTGCGCGGCCACCTGGTCATCAAGGTGAAGTCGCCGGCGCAGGCAGACGCTCCCGCGGCCACGCGCTCGGTCGACGTGGACTTCGCCCGCTCGCGTGACGTGCGCACCCCCCGCCTGCCGCACCTCAAGCTGGTCGACTGGGAAGGCGGCCGCTTCTCGGAAAGTGAAGTGCAGGTCACCTACCACCTGGGCGTGGTGAACCCGAACCCGTTCCCGGTGTCGCTGCAGGGCATCGACTGGGCCATTACGCTGGCCGGCAAGGAAGTGAACAAGGGCACCATCGGCGCGGGCGAGAAGGTGGTGGGCGGGTCGACGGGCGTGTTCGACGTGACGGCCACGCTCAACGAAGAGACCCACGGCCCCGACGCCGCCAAGAAGCTCATCAAGGGCCTGGTGGTGCCGTACGTGCTGACCGGCACGCTGCGCACCACGCTCTTTTCCGAGCCGCTCGAGGCGAAGGGCGACGTGAAGCTGAACGTCTCGAAGTAGCCATGCACTTCCTCGGGCCAGACCCCACGCGGTTTCCGCCCGTCACCGAGACCGACGAAGACGGCATTCTCGCCGTGGGCGGCGACCTGTCGACCGAGCGGCTGGTCGAGGCCTACCGCCGCGGCGTCTTCCCCTGGTACTCGGAAGGGCTGCCCATTCTGTGGCACTGCCCCGACCCGCGCTTCGTGCTCGACCCGCAGGCGCTGCACGTACCGAAGAGCCTGCGCAAGGTGATGAACCGCGGCACCTACGAAGTGCGCTTCGACACCGCCTTCGACCAGGTCATCGAGGGCTGCGCGAAGACCCGACGGCCGGGCCAGCGCGGCACGTGGATCACCCGCGACATGCGCAAGGCGTACACGCGGTTGTTCGACCAGGGCCTGGTGCATACCAGTGAGGCGTGGCTGGGCGGCAAGCTGGTGGGCGGGCTGTACGGCGTGGCGCTGGGCGCGGTGTTCTTTGGCGAGTCGATGTTCGCGCTGGCAGACGACGCGTCGAAGGTGGCCTTCGTGACCCTGGTGGAATGGTTGCGACTGCGCGGCGTGACGCTCATCGACTGTCAGCAACAGACCGCGCACCTGGCCCGTTTCGGTGCCGAGGCCTGGCCGCGCGCGCGCTTCGTGGCCGCGCTCGAAGAGGCGATGAAGGTGCCCACCACGCCAGGCCGCTGGGCCCGAGAGGCGAGCTGAAGACCATGGAAGCGCATCTCTACGAAGCCCACGAGCGACTCGAAGACACGCACTGGTGGTTCGAAGGTCGGCGGCGGCTGATCGACCGGGTGATGAGCGCGAACCTGCGCCCCCGCGAGGCCCGCCGAATTCTCGACGTGGGGTGCGGCACCGGCGGCATGTTCCCGCTGCTCCAGCGCTTCGGTTCGGTCGATGGGGCCGAATATTCCGCCGACGCTCGCGAGCGCGCGGCCCGCCGCTTCCCCTCGGCGAACATCGGCCCGTGTGCCCTGCCGAACGAGCTTCCGGCCGGCACGTGGGACGTGGTGACCGCCTTCGACGTCATCGAGCACGTCGACGACCCCGAGGGCAGCCTCGCCACCATGCGCGCGCGGCTGGTGGCTGACGGCCAGGTCGTGGTGACCGTGCCGGCCTTCCAGTTCCTCTGGAGCCGCCACGACGAGGTCAACCAGCACAAGCGCCGCTACACCCGGCACCTGCTCGAAGGTCAACTGGTGCGCGCGGGCTTCCGGGTGCAGTTCTGCAGCTACTTCAATTCCATTCTCTTCCCCGCGGTGGCGGGGGTGCGCGCGGCGCAGCGGCTGGTCAAGGCGCTCGACCGTGGAGCTGGAAGCGATCTCGACGAGCTCAACCCGGTGCTCAACGCCGCGCTGACCACGCTCTTCTCACTGGAGTCGAAGGTGGTGCCGAATCGCCCCCTGCCCTTCGGCGTCTCGCTCATCGCCGTCGCCGAGCGGGCGTAGCCCCACCCGCGAGCGGCTGGAGGCGTGTCGCGCCGGGTGATACCTTCACCCCCAAATGGGGGATGACGCATCGGGTCTGTGGCAACACGCCTTCGAGCTGTGCTCGACGCCGATGGCGCTGCTCACTCGGGAAGGAACGGTCGACGTCGCGAATCGCGCGGCGCTCACGCTCCTGGGGGCCTCCACGCGCGTCGACGAGGCGGGCGAACGGTTCGTGGTCTCACACCAGACCGACCTCGGCGCGAACGAGCGCCTGGTCGAACTGCGGCCGCGGCTCGACGAGCAGAAGGACTACCAGGTGCTCTTCGACCAGAGCCCGCTTCCGCTGTTCGTCTACGACGTCGAGACCTTCCGGTATCTCGCGGTCAACGACGCGGCGGTTCGTCACTACGGCTACAGCCGAGCCGAGTTCATGACCATGGGCATCATGGACATTCGGCCGGCAGCTGACGTGGGGCCGCTCAAGAAGGAGCTCGCGCGCCTGGGGCCTGGCAGCGAGCCGCTCGGCGTGTGGCGACACCGCAAGCGCGACGGCACGGTCTTCGAGGTCGAGATCATCTCCCATTCGACGTTCATCGGCGGTCGCAAGACGCGCCTGGTGGTCGCGGTCGACCTGACCGAGCGCCGGCAGCTCGAGGACCGCCAGCGCCAGGCCCAGAAGATGGAAGCGATCGGCCGCCTGTCGGGAGGCATCGCGCACGACTTCAACAACCTGCTCTCGGTCATCCTCAGCGGAGCGAACCTGGCGCTGGCCGACCTGCCTTCTGATCACCCGGTCCGGGTCGAGCTCGAAGCGATCGAGGAGGCCGGCAAGCGGGCCGCCGAGCTCACCGCGCGCCTGCTCACCTTCAGCCGTCAGAACGTCGCCCGCCCGGTGCCGGTGGACCTCGGCGCCTTCCTCGTCGGCATGAAGGACTTCCTGCGACGGCTCCTCGGAGGCGCGGCCGAGCTCGAGCTGCGGCTGACGCCGACCGGCCCCGTCATGGCCGACCATCGACAGCTCGAGCAAATCGTCCTGAACCTGGTCGCCAACGCGCGCGATGCGATGCCACGGGGCGGGGTCGTGACGCTGAAGGTGACCGAGCGCGTCCTCGAGGCCGGCCGGGGGGAAGCGCTGGCCCCCGGGCGGTACGTCGAGCTCGAGGTGTCGGACACCGGAGTCGGAATGGACGTCGCCACCCAGGCGCGCGCGTTCGAGGCCTTCTTCACCACCAAGGAAGAGGGCCGGGGCACCGGCATCGGGCTCGCCACCGTGCAGGGGGTGGTCGAGGAGCTCGGCGGCGCCGTCGCGCTCGAGAGCACGCTGGGCGTAGGGACCACCTTCACCATTTCCCTGCCCCTGGCGAGCGGCGCCGTGGCGGCGACGAGGGCCAGCGAGCCAGTGGTCACGCTCGAGGGCACCGAGTCGGTACTGGTCGTCGACGATCACGACGCCGTGCGCCGGACCGCCGTCGCGATCCTTCGGCGCCATGGCTACCAGGTGTTCGAAGCGCAGAACGCGGGCGAGGCGCTGATGGTTGCCGAACAGCACCCCGAGATTTCCCTGCTGGTGACCGACGTGGTCCTGCCACGTGTCGGAGGGGTCGAGCTGTTTCGCCGCCTGTGGACGGAACGGCCTGGGCTCCGCACGCGCTTCGTCTCGGGGCAAGACCCCTCTGACGAGCTTCGCCGCAGCCTCGACCAGCGCGGCAACGCCTTCCTCGCCAAGCCGTTCACCGCCACCGAGCTGTTGCGCAAGGTGCGCCAGGTGCTGCTCTTCGCCTGAGTTTGGCCGCGACGCGACCTCAGGGCGTGGCTCGAGCCTGCTCGCACAGGTTCCGGGCGTTGGTCGGCGAACCCTTCTCGTCGACCTCCCACACGTCGCCAGCCTGGTCACCCGCGCCCGTGGCAGTAGCGGCAAAGTGCTTCGCGTCAGCCTTGCCCAGCGTGAACTCGTAGCGCTTGCCGAAGTCAGCCACCGACACGCCGACCGACTCGAGCTCGGCGAGCTTCGCGGTGTACGCGCCGTGGTCGGCCTTCCACGCCTCCTCACCGCGCGCGAGGCTCTTGAGCCCGATCGTGGCGTCGATCTGCTTGCTGCGGCAGAGGTAGCGCTGGGTCTCGCGAATCAGCTCGGCCGCCAGCGCCGGGTCTCGACGGTTCAGAATCTCGCCCTGGGTGTCGGCCAGCTTCTTCCGGTCTTCGGCCGTCGCGGTCGCCGGGTCGACCCCCGCCAGCTCGAAGAGCAGCCCCTGCAGCTCGGTCTTCAGCGCTGCCGCATCGGGCGGAGGCGCCTTGGCGTGCAGGTTCGCCTGGTAGATCTCGACCAGCCGCTTTTCCTTGGCTTCCCGCTGGGCAGCGGTGAGTGGGGCGGCGAGGACGAGCGACGGCGCGAGGAACAGCAACAGCATCGGCTTGAAGGTCATGCGACTCCTTGCCAAGTGGCTGGGGGTGAGTCGAGCCTCACGCCCGCGGTCCGCCGAACAGCACCCGGTGAATGAGCCCGGTCGCGACCAGGGCCGCGGCGGCCGACGCTTCGGGAATGAGCACCATCGGGTACCCCCGCCAGGACAGCAGGGCGAAGGTCACCGCGAAGACGACCGCCGCGATGATCCAGAAGCGGCGCTGCGAGGGCGGTTCCTGGGCCATGACGGCACGAGTCTACCCGAGCGAGCGGTCAGGAGCAGGCCCGGCAGTGAGCCGGTACCCGACGCCCGGCTCGGTGCGAAGCAGGACTGGCCGGTGTGGGTCGGGCTCGAGCTTGCGACGCAACTGGGCCATGAAGACCCTCAGCGAGTGCGTGTCCTCCACGCGGTCGGGACCCCACACCGCCTCGAGCAGCCGGCGGTGGGTGAGCAGCTCGCCCTCGTGGCGCGCGAGGCAGGTCAGCAGCTCGAACTCGGTGGGGGTGAGCCGCGCCCTGAGCAGCGCCCCGTTCACCCACACCTCACGGGTGCCGAAGTCGATCCGCAGCGCCCCCACCTCGAGCATCGGCTCGTCGGTTGGCGCAGCGAGCACGCGCCGCAGCGCCACCCTCATTCGCGCGAGCAGCTCGCTCATGCCGAAAGGCTTGGTGAGGTAGTCGTCGGCGCCCGCGTCGAGCACCTCGACCTTGGCGCTCTCGCGGCCACGCGCCGAGAGTACGATGATCGGCATCGACGCGAACAGCCGCAGGCGCTTGGTGACCTCGAGCCCGTCGAGGTCGGGCAGCCCCAGGTCGAGCAGCACCACGTCGGGCGGCGCGCGCTCGACCAGCGAAATCGCCTCGAGGCCCCTGCCGGTCTCGTGCAACCGGTACCCATGCAAGGGCAGCGCCGCGCGAAGCAGCGCGCGCAGCTGGGGTTCATCTTCGACCACCAACACCGCTGGCTCGCGCAAGACGCTCATCGCGGGGCCCGCTCCGCGCCCTCGAACGGCACGCTGACCACGAACCGCGCCCCACCACCGTCGCGAGCCAGCGCGACGATCTGCCCCTGGTGCGCCCGCACGATGCCCCGGCACACCGCCAACCCCAGCCCGGCGCCGCCGCCCCCCGCGGTTGGCCCCCGGTAGAATTTCTCGAACAACCGGTCGGCGTCGGCGGGGTCGAACCCAGGCCCCCGGTCGGCGACCTCGAGCTCGAAGCCCTGCTCCGAGCGGCGCGCCAGCACGTCGATTCGGGAACCCGGCGGCGTGTACTTGACCCCGTTCTCGAGCAGGTTGATGAGCACCTGCTCGAACAGCAGCGGGTCGACCGACACCAGGAACGTCGCGGCCGGGTCGACCTGCACCTGGTGCTGCGCCAGTTGCCGCTGGGTGCGATGAAGCGCCGTGCCGATGAGCTCGTCGAGCGGCACCCATTCGCGCTTGACCACCAGCGCCCCCGCCTGCACCCGCGTCATGTCGAGCAGGTTGCGCACCACGCGCTCGAGCCGCTCGGCTTCGTCGCAGATGGTGTCGACCAGCCCCCGCCTGGTCGACTCGTCGAGCACCTCGTCACGCAGGGTAGTGGCGGCGCCCGTGACCACCGAGAGCGGGGTACGCAGGTCGTGCGAGACGGTCGAGAGGAGCGCGCTGCGCAGCTCTTCGGTGCGGGCGCGCAGCGACGCGGCGCGGGCCTCGTCGGCCAGGCGGAAGCGCTCGAACGCGACCCCGACCTGACGCGCGAGGGCTTCGATCGCCGCGCGATCATCGCGCTCGAGCTCGACGGCCGAACGCACGGCGACGACTCCCGCCCCCGGCCCCAGCGGAACGCAGAAGGCCCGGGCGCCGGCCAGCGTGTCGGTGCCATGACCGGCCGCCCGATGGTGCTCGAACACCCAGCGGGCGACCCCCAGGTCGTTCGGCTCGAGGCTGACGCCGCTCGGCCACGCCCCGCGCACCTGCAACGAGCCGTCGATGGGCACCAGCACCACCACCTCACCGCGCGTCAGCGCCTCGGCGCAGCGCCTGGCGGCGACCTGGGCCAGCTCGTCGAGCGAGGAGGCCTGCGAGAGCTCGCGGGTCAAGGTGAAGAGCGCCTGGGTCTGGTGTTCGCGGCCCCTGGCCTCGAGCTCTCGCTGACGGAGGCGACTGGTGAGCGTGCTGATGACCACGCCGACCGCGAACATCGTGAAGAAGGTCAGGAAGAACCGGGAATCCTCGACGGCGAAGGTGAAGACCGGGGGCACGAAGAAGAAGTCGTAGGCCGCCACTGAGAGCGCCGAGGCGAGCAGCGCCGGTCCCCGGCCCAGGGTCGCCGCGACCAGCATGATCGACACCAGGTACAGCATCTCGGGGTCGGGCAGCGCGACCACTCGCTGCAACGCAAACCCGACCGCGGTGGTGGCGGCCATCGCCCCGGCCGCCAGCAGCCAGGGCCCGAGCGCCATGGGCGCCGCCGGCTCGCCACCGGCCCGGGCGCCCGGCAGCTCGGCCCCGTCGTCACCCGAGATGACGTGCACGTCGATGTCGCCACTGCCGCGCACCAGGGCGTCGACCAGCGAGCCGCGCAGCCGGTCGCGCAGCCGGGAATGGGTGGGCTTGCCAAGAATGATGCGGGTGACGTTGTGCGCGCGGGCCCACTCGAGAATGGCGTCGGCGACCTGCGGGCCTGGCACTCGCACCACCTCTCCACCCAGGGTCGTCACCAGCTCGAGGTTGGCGTCCAGCCGACGCTGGTCCTCGGCGCCGAGCGCCGCCACCGGGTTGTCGACCCAGACCCCGAACCAGGGCGCCCGCAGCCCGGCGGCCATTCGTCGTGCCGCGCGTACCAGCCTCGCCGACGCGGGCGAGGGCCCCACGCAGACCACCACCCGCTCACCGCTGGGCCAGGTGGTGGCGATCTCGTGCTGGGCCCGGTACGCGACCACGTCGGCGTCGACCCGCTCGGCGGTGCGCCGCAGCGCCAGCTCCCGCAGCGCGAGCAGGTTGCCCCGGCGGAAGAAGTGCTCGCTGGCGCGCAGCGCCTGCTCGGGCAAATAGACCTTGCCGGCCGCCAGCCGCGCGAGCAGCTCTTCGGTCGGCACGTCGATGAGCTCGAGCTCGTCGGCGCGCTCGAGCAGCGAATCGGGAACGGTCTCGCGCACCTGCACGCGGGTGATCTGCGCCACCACGTCGTTGAGGCTCTCGACGTGCTGCACGTTGAGGGTCGTGTGCACGTCGATGCCCGCGTCGAGCAGCTCGAGCACGTCTTGCCAGCGCCGCGCATGGCGGCTGCCCTCGACGTTGGTGTGAGCGAGCTCGTCGACCAGCAACACCGTCGGCTTTCGCGCGAGCGCCGCTTCGAGGTCGAACTCCTCGAGGCGCGTGCCACGGTAGTCGACCTGGCGACGGGGCAGCACCTCGAGCCCCTCGATGAGCGCCGCGGTCTCACGCCGGCCGTGCGACTCGATGAGCCCCACCATCACGTCGACGCCCTGGGCCCTGAGCCGCCGGGCTGACTCGAGCATGGTGTAGGTCTTGCCCACGCCCGGCGCGAAGCCGAAGAAGATCTTCAGGCGCGCACGGCTGCGCTGCTCGGCGGTGACCCGTGCCAGCAGCGCATCGGGGTCGGGCCTGGTTTCATCACCGGGCGTCATGGTCGGGCGCCACACCAGCCAGTCGCACCAACGCGGTGTTCAACGCCACCACGTTCACTCGGGGCTCACCGAACACCCCCAGCCACCGACCTTCGGTGTGGGCCTCGATGAGCGCGTCGAGCACCTCGCGGGGCCGACCCGTGGCGGCTGCCACCCTCGCCACCTGGTACCGCGCCGCAGCGACCGACAGGTGCGGGTCGAGGCCGCTGCCGCTGGCGGTCACCAGGTCGGCCGGCACCGGGCCCGATTGGGTGGGGTTGGCCGCGCGCACCGCCGCGACCCGCACCTTCACCTGGTCCAGGAAGGCTGGGTTGGTCGGGCCCAGGTTCGACCCGCTCGAGGACTCGCCATTGTACGGCGGGGTGGTGGCCGACGGTCGCCCCTCGAAGAACCCGGGCCCGGTGAAGGCCTGGCCGACCACCCCCAGGCCGCTGGCGTTCGCCTGCACCGGGAAGGCGAGCTGGGCGAGCGCGGTCAGGCCCAACGGGTACGCGAGCCCCGTGAGGGCGGTGAAGACGGTGAGGAACACGAGCGTGGGCCGAATCATGACGGAAACACTCCGAGCGCGGTGAGCAGCAGGTCGAGCCCCTTGATGCACGGAAACGGCAGCACCAGCCCGCCCACGCCATAGACGAGCAGGTTGCGCCCCAGCACGGTGCTCGCGGGCGCGGGCCGGTAGGCGATGCCCCGCAGCGCCAGGGGAATGAGCGCCACGATGATGAGCGCGTTGAAGATGACCGCCGACATCACCGCGCTGGCCGGCGAGTGCAGCCGCATCACGTCGAGCACCTTGAGCTGCGGGTAGGTGGCGGCGAACGCGGCGGGAATGATGGCGAAGTACTTGGCGACGTCGTTGGCGATGCTGAAGGTGGTCAGCGAGCCGCGGGTCATCAGCATCTGCTTGCCGATCTCGACGATGCGAATGAGCTTGGTCGGGTTCGAGTCGAGGTCGACCATGTTCCCGGCCTCCTTCGCGGCCTGGGTGCCGGTGTTCATGGCCACCGCCACGTCGGCCTGGGCCAGCGCCGGCGCGTCGTTGGTGCCGTCGCCGGTCATCGCCACCAGGTGGCCCTTGGCCTGGTACTCGCGAATGCGCGCGAGCTTCTGCTCGGGGGTGGCCTCGGCGAGGAAGTCGTCGACGCCAGCCTCGGCGGCGATGGAGGCGGCGGTGAGCGGGTTGTCGCCGGTGATCATCACGGTGCGAATGCCCATGCGCCGCAGCTCGGCGAACTTTTCCTTGATGCCGCCCTTCACGATGTCCTTG
The DNA here is from genome assembly GCA_903911905.1 of uncultured Myxococcales bacterium. GTDB lineage: Bacteria > Myxococcota > Myxococcia > Myxococcales > Myxococcaceae > Xiheilimnobacterium > Xiheilimnobacterium phototrophicum. The sequence continues at coordinate 21,406 of CAIWFK010000196.1, read as the reverse complement.
AGCTGCACCACGCCCAGCACCCGCGCGCCGTCGGCGACCACCAGCGGGGTCGCTCCCTGGCGCGCGACGTCTTCCACGATGGCGGTGACCTCGGCCGAGAACGTGCCGCCTTGCGAGGTGACGAAGCGCGAGATGGCATCGGCCGCGCCCTTGCGCACCTGGCGGGCACCCAGGTCGACGCCGCTCATGCGGGTCTGCGCGGTGAAGGGCACGAACGTCGCACCCAGGTCCTTCACCTCGCGACCGCGCAGCCCGAACCCTTCCTTGGCCAGCACCACGATGCTGCGGCCCTCGGGTGTCTCGTCGGCGAGGCTGGCCAACTGCGCCGCGTCGGCGAGCTCCTTCACGTCGATGCCCTTCGGCGGCAGGAACGCGGTGGCCTGCCGGTTGCCCAGGGTGATGGTGCCGGTCTTGTCGAGCAGCAGCACGTCGACGTCACCCGCCGCCTCGACCGCGCGCCCCGAGGTGGCGATGACGTTGGCCTGCACCATGCGGTCCATGCCGGCGATGCCGATGGCCGAGAGCAGGCCGCCGATGGTGGTGGGAATCAGGCAGACCAGCAGCGCGACCAGCATGGTCAGCGGCACGGGGGCGCCCTGGCCCGCCTGGGTCGCGGCGAACACGCTGAAGGGTCGCAGCGTCACGGTGGCCAGCAGGAAGATGATGGTCAGCGCCGCCAAGAGCACGTCGAGGGCGATCTCGTTGGGCGTCTTCTGGCGCTTCGCCCCCTCGACCATGGCGATCATCCGGTCGAGGAAGGTCTGACCCGCCTCCGAGGTGATGCGCACCACCAGCCAGTCGCTGAGCAGCCGGGTGCCGCCGGTGACCGCGCTGCGATCGCCGCCGCTCTCGCGAATGACCGGTGCGCTCTCGCCGGTGATGGCGCTCTCGTCGACCGAGGCCACGCCTTCGACGACCTCGCCGTCGACGGGAATGAGCTCGCCCGCCTCGATGAGCACCACGTCACCGCGCAAGAGCTTCGCCGAGCTGATGAGCTCGAAGGCCGCGCCGCGCCTGGGTTCGGCGAGCCGCTTTGCCTGAATGTCCTTCCGGGCCTTGCGCAGCCTGTCGGCCTGGGCCTTGCCGCGCCCCTCGGCCATCGCCTCGGCCAGGTTGGCGAAGACCACCGTGAACCACAGCCAGATGGACACCGCGAGCGCGAAGCCTGCGCTCGTGTCTCCCTGCCCGGTGAAGACCGCGTGGGCCCAGAGCAGCGTGGTGAAGAAGCTGCCGACCTCGACCACGAACATCACCGGGTTCTTGACCATGCGGCGCGGGTCGAGCTTCTTGAACGCCTCGACGATGGCACCGGCGACGATGGCGCGCTCGAAGAGCGGCCGGGGCGCAGGCTCGAGCGACCGGGCGGTCATGATGCACCTCCCATCAGTTGCAGGTGTTCGATGATCGGCCCCAGCGCCAGCGCCGGCACGAAGGTCAGCGCGCCGATGAGGATCATGGTCGCCACCAGCAGCCCCAGGAAGAGCGGCGTGTGCGTCGGCAACGTGCCAGCCGAGGTGGGAATGCGGCGCTTGGCGGCCAGCGAGCCGGCGATGGCCAGCACGGGAATGATGACCCAGTAGCGACCAATCAGCATGCACACCGCGGTCGAGAGGGTGAAGAACGGCCCGTTGACGGTGAGCCCGCCGAAGGCCGACCCGTTGTTGTTGGCGGTCGAGCTGAAGGCGTAGAGCAGCTCGGAGAAGCCGTGCGCGCCCGGGTTGCCGAGCGCGGCAGGCCCGTCGGTGACCACCGAGCTGACCGCGGTGCCCACCAGCACCGCCGCCGAGGGCAGCAGAATGGCGAGCGAGGCCATCTTCATCTCGCGGGCCTCGATCTTCTTGCCCAGGTATTCGGGCGTGCGGCCCACCATCAGCCCCGAGATGAACACCGCGACGATGACGTGCAGCAGCAGGCCGTAGAGGCCCGAGCCGACGCCGCCGAAGATGACCTCACCGAGCTGCATCAGCCACATCGGCCCCAGCCCGGCCAGCGGGGTGAAGCTGTCGTGCATCGCGTTGACCGAGCCGTTCGAGGCCGCGGTGGTGGCCGTCGACCACAGCACCGACGAGACCACCCCGAAGCGCGCTTCCTTGCCCTCGAGGTGCCCCAGCGAGCCATCGACGCCCAGGGCCGCCAGCGCCGGCACGCCGCGCAGCTCGGCCCACAGGCCCAACAGGGTGAGCGGCAGCAGAATGCAGAGCATCGCCGCGTAGAGCAGCCAGCCCTGCCGGCGGTCCTGCACCAGCCGGCCGAAGGTGAAGCAGAGCGCGGCGGGCAACAGCAGAATCGCCAGCCACTCCAGCGTGTTCGAGGCGGGCGTGGGGTTCTCGAGCGGGTGCGCCGAGTTGGCGTTGTAGAAGCCGCCGCCGTTGGTGCCCAACTGCTTGATCGCCACCTGCGAGGCCACCGGCCCCACGGCCAGCACCTGCGGCGTGGCGTTGGCGACCTGGGCCACCTCGACCTTCGCGGCCAGCGTCTGGGGCACGCCCTGGGCGACCAGCAGCACGGTCCACAGCGCGGCGAGCGGCAGCAGCAACAGGGTGGACCGGGTGAGGTCGACCCAGAAGTTGCCGACGCCCTTCGCGCTGACCCGGGTGAGGCCGCGAATGACCGCCAGCAGCACCCCCACGCCCGTCGCCGCCGAGACGAAGTTCTGGGTGGTCAGCGCGGCCATCTGGGTGAAGAGGCTCATGGTGGTCTCGCCCGCGTAGGCCTGCCAGTTGGTGTTGGTGGCGAAGCTGACCGCGGTGTTGAGCGCGACGCCGGGCTCGACGCCGGGAAGGTGCGCCGGGTTCAGAGGCAGCCACGCCTGCGCGCGCTCGAGGCCGTAAACCAGCAGGGTCCCCGCGAGGTTGAAGACCAACAGCGCCGCGGCGTACGCGCGCCAGGTCAGGTCCGACGCGGGGTCGACCCCGGCCAGCCGATAGAGCCAGCGCTCCGGCGTGGTTGGGCGGGCCTCGTCGGCCAGCAGCCTCGCGCCCCATTCTCCAAGCGGCACCGCCAGCCCGGTCAACACGACGAACGAGGCGAGCAGCTCGATGAGCGCGTGCGAGCTCATGACAACTTCTCGGGAAAGAGCAGCGCGAAGAGCAGGTACCCCAGCAACCCGAGCGCGAGCGCACCGCCTACGGCAATCAAGAAGTCCATGGTGGCCTCAGACCCGATCGCAGAGCGCCAACATCCCGGCGCTCAACCCGAAGAAGGCCACCAGCCCCAACAGCATCAGTGCGTCGCTCATGATCGTCTCCTGGTGATGATCTATGGCGAAGCTCCTCAACGCCGAGACAAAGGCAGACCTCTGCGCATCAAGAGCGCATCAAGACGCCTCGAATTGACGCGGGCTTGACGCCGCCAACCACGCGCCCAATCGGCTCGCGGGCGCCGACGCAGATTTCTGACACCTTCCTGATGGGGCCGCGAACAACAGTTGGGCACAAGGAGCAACGCCCATGACGACCCGACCTGGGAGCCCCCGCATCACTGCAGAGCTCAAGGCCCTGCGGGTCCTCGGCTCGAGTTCGCTGTCGGCCGCGCGCCGACGGGCGAGCGCGGTGCTCTCCGAGGCGCTGCGGTGTGAGCGGTGCGCGAAGCTGCTGGGCCACGTCTTCGACGACCTCGGCTCGACGCTCTTCCTCGACGACGACCCCAGCGCGCTGGCGTGCGCGTTCGACCGCAACGAGCGTGACGCCGACGCGCCGCGCGTGCTCGCCGCCTGCATCGTGCTCTCGGGGCGGGGGCGGGTGCGGGTGCGGGTAGACGGCGCCCGGTGCTGAGCGACCGGCTTCCACCACGTTCTGGACCCGGCCAGAGACTCGCGACGCGCCGGCTCGGGGTGCGACCCGTGAATTCGAGGGCTTGATGCTGGCACTCCCGTTGCTCCGTGCACGGGCTCACCCCCAGCCCCCGGAGCCTTCCCATGACCGACCTCTTGACCCTTCGTGCCAACGCCCACTCGTGGGACCGCAGCGCGTCGACCCCTTCGACCCAGAGCCTGCTCGTCGCGTTTGCGCTGGGCCTGTGCTTCTCGCTGGCCGGCGTCTGCCTGACGCTGCTTCGCCTGGGCAAGATCACCGAGGCCAACACCCTGCGCGGTCGCCTCCGCTTCGGCTGGACCGCGCTCGCCGCCGGGCTCGTCGGCACCGCGGCCCGCGTGGCGATCTCGGTGATGCTGGTGGTGCCGTACGTGGCAGCCAACGCCTCACGCTTCTGAAGTCGCCCTCGGCGGCACGTGCAACAGGGCGCTGGCCGCGCGAATGGCCGCGCCCGAGCCCACCAGAAACAGCACGTCTCCCACCTGGAACGGTTGGGTGGGGTCGGGCTGCTCGACCAGCGTGGCGCCGCGCTTGAGCGCAATCATCAGCGCTCCGGTCTGCTTGCGCAGGTTGAGCGACACCGCGCTCTGGCCCACGCCGGGCGCGCCCTCACCGAGCGCGAACGACTCGAGCTTCAGGTCGGCCAGCGCCTCCATTTCCCCCAGCGTGCGCCGCGGAATGGTCAGCTTGCGCTCGCTGGTCTGCGTCGCGTCGCGCGTCTGACGCACCTGCTGCTCGATGAGGTTGCGCGGCAACTGCAGCCACCGCAGCAGGCGCACCAGCAACTCCACGGCCCCTTCGACCTCCTCGGCGACCACGTCGGTCGCGCCCTGCGCCAGCAGCCCCGGCTTCTCGGCGAGGTAGCGGGTGCGCAAGAGAATCGGCACGCTCGGCGCCACCTGCTTCGCGGTGTCGATGACCCGCTGCGCCGCCGAGGGGTCGTTCATCACCAGCACCAGCGCCCGCGCGGTCTCGAGGTGCGCGTGGTGCAGCGCTTCGGGGCTGGTCGCATCGCCGTAGTAGACCTCGACGCCCTTCTCGCGCGCCGCCCGCACCGTGTCGGCGTTGAGCTCGAGCGCCACGCACTTGAGCCCGCACGCGCCCAGCGCTTCGGCCAGGACGCGCCCGGTCAAGCCGTAGCCGACGATGACCACGTGCCCGCTGGGCGGCTCCTTCGCGCCCGCGTCGTCGAGTTCGTCGATGCTGCGGGTCTTGAGCAACTTCGCCAGCGGCGCCAGCAGCCGCTCTCCCGCCGTCACGTGGGGCGCGGCGCGCACCAGCAGCGGCGTGAAGAACATCGACAAGATGCCCGCCGACATCACCGGCGCCAGCGCGGCCGCGTCGACCACGTGGCTCTGCCGCCCCAACTGCGCCAGCACGAAGCCGAACTCGCCGAACTGCGCCAACCCCACGCCCGCCAGCCACGCCACCCGCGCGGGGAAGCGCATCACCAGCGCCGACACGGTCGCCAGCAGTCCCTTGCCGAAGACGAAGCCCCCGGTGAGCAGCGCCACCAGCAACGGCCGCTCGAGCACCACCCGCACGTCGAACAACATGCCCAGCGAGACGAAGAACAGCGACATGAAGGTGTCGCGCAGGGGCCGCATGTCGCCCATCGCCCGATGGCCGTATTCGGTGTCGGCCACCGCCATGCCGCCCAGGAACGCGCCGAGCGCCAGCGACAAGCCCGCCTGCGAGGTGACCCACGCGGTGCCCATGCACAGCGCCAGCACTGCCAGCAGGAAGACTTCCCGGCTCTTGCTGCGGTCGACCTGGGCCAGCGCGCGCGGCACCACCACCCGCGCCAGCACGATGACCAGCACCACCACCGCTGCCGCCTTGAGCAACGCCAGCCCAATCGACACCACGCCGTTGCCGGTACCGGCCGACGAGCCCAGCAACGGCACCACCAGCACCATCGGCACCACGCAGAGGTCCTGGAAGATGAGCGTGCCGACGATGAAGCGGCCGTGGGGTGCGTCGAGCTCTCGCCGCTCGGTCAACGCCCGCAGCACGATGGCGGTGCTCGAGAGCGCGAAGACGAAGCCGAAGAAGAGCCCCTGCCCCGGGCTCAGGCCCGCCGCGACCGACGCGCCCAGCACCACCACGGTGGTCAGCCCCACCTGCAGCAACCCGCCGACCGCCACCTGACGGAAGACCTCGGTCAGGCGGGAAAGCGAGAACTCGGGGCCGATGGTGAACAGCAGCATCACCACGCCCAATTCGGCCAGCACGTCGATGGCCTCGAGCGAGGTGACCAGCTTGAAGCCCGCGGGGCCCGCGATGGCGCCAGCCAGCAACAGCCCGGCGACGGCCGGCAGTTGGAAGCGCGCCAGCACCACCGTGACGATCACCCCCAGCGCGGCGATGGCGGCCAACTCGTCGAGCAGTGGAATGTGCCCCATGGCCACAGATGTACGCACGACGGCGCCGACGCGCCAGTCGTCACCCGCGCTTTGCCACCGAGTCGCGCTCGAGGCTCGAGGCCAGCACGTCGCCCTGCCGACGAAACCTGCTCATCAACGACTGCCGCGCCGGGTTGCCTCCTTCGAGCACGAAGGCGAGCTCGTCGACGGTCAGCAGCTTCACGTTCACCAGCCGAATCGGCGCCAGCGGCCCTTCCACCACCTCGGGCACCTCGACGTCGGTCAGCCCCAACAGCACGCAGACCCGGGCTTCGCGCGTCACGAAGCGGGCACGGTGCGCGGCAGGAATGGCGACGTCGTACAACTCGACGGTCAGCGCGCCCAACTCGCTGAGCAGCGGCCCCAGCCCCGCGTGGCGCACGGCCTGCTGGCTGACCGCGCGCACCAGGTCGCCCAACCACGAGCCGGGCATCGATTCCTGCGCACGGGTGATGGCGAACACCTCGAGTCCCAGGCCGTTCTGTTCGACCCGGCCGTCGGGGTCTGCCAGCCCGTCACTGGCGACCAGCGTCGCGTGGTGCTGACGGGCGACCCGCAGCCCCGGGCGGCCCGCCCTGGTTCGCACCGGCTCGAGCACGCCCCACGCCGCGAAGGCCGCATCGCGCGCGACCTGCGTCCGGTGAAGCCACGCGTCGGGCGGCGTTCCCCGCCTGGCCGGGCCCCCTGCCTGCTTCAGCGTCTTCACCACGCATGCCCCCAGGCGACCCCGCGGTACGAGGAGTCGCTCGAAGAGGTAGCGCGCCCGGCTCGGCAGCGCTGAGGCACTTTGGGGCGAGGCCCTTCAGCGCATGAGGCGCTTCTGCACCTCGGCGATGACGCCGGAATACCCGACCTCCATCAGGTGGGCGACCGGCGTCGGGTCGACGCCGCGCAGCACCACGGTGCTCGCGTTGGGCAGGCCCAGGTCGTCGACCTGCATGAACCCGTCGCCGTCGCGCACCCCACCGCGACCGGGCGTCGGCGCACCCGAGATGCCCACGATGGTGACGTTTCCCGAGACCTGCGCGCGCTGCGACGGCCAGGTGTCGTCGCGGTCTTCGCCACCCAGCCGGTCGGGTTGGCCACGGCCTGGCCCACCGGCCCGTCGAAGATTTCCTGCTGTACGTCTTTGGTGACCGACTGCACGGTCGAGGCGATGGTGTCGAACACGCCAGGGCGCTTGATCGTGGTCATGGGTGGGCCGGTGTAGGGGGCCTCGCCGCGCGTCCGCTACGGTCTGACGAACGCAGGCGTGAAGCGGTCGACCAGCCATCGCACCACCGAGCGGAAGTACCAGGCGCCAGCGTTGAGCCGGGGGTAGATGACGCGAGCGCGCTTCCTCGCCACCGCTTCGAACACCAGCCGCGCCAGCACGTCGGCCTCGCCAGAAGGAGCGAAGAGCCGCAACGCCAGCGAGGGCTGGAACTTCTCGCGGGCGGCCGCTTCCATCGCCGTGCGCACCGGCCCCGGGTACACGGTGAGCACGTGCACGCCCTGGGGCGCGAGCTCGGCGCGCAGCCCTTCCGACGCGCCGCCCAGCCCGCCCTTGGCCGCGTTGTAGAAGGCCATGCCGGGAGTGGGCGCGAGCGCCGCCATCGACGACACGTCGACCAGCGTGCCCGAACGCCGCGCCAGCATGCCGCGCGCCACGTGCTGCGAGAGCTGAAGCGGCGCGAGCAGGTCGACCGCCAGCAACTGCTTCACCTCATGCCAACTGGCCTGGGTGAAGGGCCCGACGATCTGGACGCCCGCATTGTTGATGAGCACGTCGATGGGGCCCAGCGCGGCCTCGGCGCCTGCCACCCACGAGGTCACCTCGTCTTCGCGGGACAGGTCGGCCTGCACCACGTGCACCGGGTGGGTCGATTCGGCGGCCAGCGAGTCGAGCAGATCCTTCCGGCGAGCGACCAGCGTCACCCTGGCGCCGAGCGAGAAGGCCCGCCGGGCCAGCGCTGCGCCGATGCCGCTCGACGCGCCGGTGACCACCACGTGCTTTCCCTTCATGGCGCGCACGCCGGAATGGCCGACGACTTCTGGCCGCAGCGCTTCGCCTCGAATTGGGTGCGCTGCGCGCGCAGGGCTTCGTGCACCTTCGCCTCGCCCTGGCAGGTCAGGTGCCAGTTGAGCGTGGCCTTCACCTCTTCGCACCGCTCGTTGGCGACCAGCGCGCCGACCGCGAACAGGTTCCACATCGAATTGGGGTCGAAGGTGTAGCCGGTGGCGTTGAGGTCCTTCCATTCCACCGGCGCCTGGTGCCCCGGCGCGGGGTGCAGCGAGGCCTGCCACGAGTTGCGCAGCTCGGTGGGCAGGAACAGCCAACTGCCCTCGTAGGGCGACTGCAGGCGGTCGAGGCCCGAGCGGGGAGGCTGGGTCACCTGAATCGCTTTGGGAGCGCTCGCGTTGACCGACCAGCGGGGCAGCGTGGTCTTCGCCACCTCGCAACTGGCCGGCAGCGCCAGGTCGAGCGAGCAGCGGCGCTCGAGGTCGGACGCGTCGGCGGCGTGGTCGAAGCCCAGCCGTTCCAGGCAGCGTTCCTTCTCGCTCTGGCGGGTGAGCACCTTCTCTTCTTCGGCTTCGGCCAGCTCGCCCAGAATCGGCTGCAGCGAGAAGAGCTCGATCGACCGGAAGACGATGTCGCCCACGTTGCGCATGCGCGGCCGCGGAATGCCGTCGAAGGGCGTGTTGACGAAGACCACCGCGCGGTCGGCTCCCCGGCGCAACGGCGTCGAAATCGGCAGGCCCGAGCGCACGCCGCCGTCGAGCCAGGTGCCCTTGCGCAGCCCGACCCGCGAGACCGGCTCGGCGGCCAGCGGCTCGACGAACGAGCCCTCGAGCGCTCCCCACCAGGCGGTCTGCGATTCGATGCGCGAGCTCGAGAAGTGGAAGACCGAGCCCGACTGGTAGTCGACGGTGCTGGCGAACTGCTCGGGGCCGCTGCGAATGCCGTGCGCCAGGTCGCCAGTCTTCTCTTTGACCAACTGCCGCACCCCCACGAAGTCGATGAGGCCGCGCTTGCTGGCGGCGGGGTTGAAGAACAGGTCGTAGAGCGTGACGTTCTGCTCGCAGTACAGGTCGGCGTTGGCCGAACAGGTGTACTTGTCGCTCAGGTCGTCGATGGCGGTCTTGCGCTCGGCGATCGTGGCCCCGGGGCGGAAGTAGTTCTTGGCGATGGTGGCGATGAGCGTACCGGTCGAGGCGCCGCTGAGCAGGTCGACGCGATCGTTCGCGCAGGGCGCCCCGCAGGCCTCGCGCTGCTGCAGCAGCCACCAGACCGCGCCGGCCGAGAACGCGCCGTTGGCCGCGCCGCCCGACAACACCCAGGCGTTGACCGGGCGATCGTCGGGGTGCACGGTCAGGGGCCGGGCGCGCTGGTAGCGCATCAGCGACTCACGCGCGCCGGTCCACGCCCGCTCGAGCGGCGACTCGTCGGCGGTGTCGGGCCCGCTGAGCACCGTGCAGGTCTGCGCCATCGAACGCACTGCGCGCTGCAGGCCGGCCTGCACGCGCTCGACGTCACGCTCCTGTTTCCAGGCGCTCGGGTCCTGCTGGACGAGCGGGGGCGGCGGGGGAAAGACCAGGTGGTGGGTGCAGGGCACGCCCACGTCCGCTCCGGCGGTGCCGAACAGGCAGGCGAAGCAGGGCTGGTCGCTTTGCTGCAGCGACTGGCGCCTGGCCACGCACCGGGTGGCGTCGGTCAGGGCCTTCGGCACCTCGCCCCCGTCCATCACCTCGAGCGCGCGGGCGGTGTCGTAGACCTGCGCCAGCTCGTCGGCGGCGATGCCGTTGGCCAGCCGCGTACAGGCGGGAAAGTCGGGGCTGCCGGCGTCGTCGGGAGCGCTGGCCCCGTTGAAGGCCTTGAGCACGTCGTGCCCGCTGATGCTCCGCGTCGCCGCCTCGAGCGAACAGCCGCACACCCAGACCGCACACGCCACTGCCACGCCGAATCGCATGGCGCGCATTGTCTTTGGAATCAGGCCCACGTCCAGTCTGGTAGAGTGGGGGGTCGTGCGCACGATTGCGGTGGTGCTGGGGGCGATGACGTGGCTGATGGGCTGCAGTGAACCCAAGGCACCGCCGGTCGTGGTGCCGCCGGTGCCGTCGGTGGTCGAGGTCGACGCCGGGCCGCCGCCGGTGGTCGATGCGGGCGTGGTCGACCCGCGCCCCGACAACGTGCTCAAGCTGCCCGACACCGAGGCGCTCAACGAAGACCCGCGCGACGAAGGGCAGTTGGCCATGCTGTTGCTGCGCGACCCCAACTTCGCCGAGAAGCGGCTGGCGGCCGAGGCCACCCCGAACTCGTGGCAGGTGGCCTTGATGGCGAACTTCGCCACCCGTCGCGGGGCGCGCGAGCTGGTGCCGCCGAAGGAAAACCCGCTGCCTTCCATCGAGCTCGACGGTGGCGTGACGCAGCCCGGGCCCGCGTGGGTGTCGGTGACCGACCTGGCGCTCAAGAGCGTGCCGAAGAAGGGCCAGAAGTCCACGGTGCTGCTCACGCTGCCCATCGCCACGCCCGTGACGGTCGACGCGGTCGACGGCGGCGTGGCCTTCATCTCGGCGCAGGTCGCCACCTCGGTCGACTTCGACGGCCAGTCGCCGGTGCCCACCCACGTCGAGGCCACCACCGTGCAGGGCCAGGTGCCGGCCACGGCGCTGGTGCCCACCGAGCTGACCGCCGAGCACCTGCAGGAGCAGGCCCGGGCGCAGCCGAAGACCGAGCTGGGCCAGGACCGCGCGCTCGCGCTCTGGCACCGGGCCTTCGCCATCGACCACAGCGACACCTCGCGCGAGGGCTGGCTGCGCACGGCGATGGCCGCCAAGCGCTCGTGGTGGACGGTGGCGGCGGCAACGGCGCAGACCTTCGGGCCGGCCTCGAACCTGGCGGTGGCGTGGGCGTGCCGAGGCGACCCGGTGAAGGCGAAGTGGGTGCGCTGGCCGCTGAGCACCTCGGCGCCGGCCGACCTCTGCGTGACGCAGGTCTCGGAGCAGACCTCGTGCGAAGAAGACCCGCCGAAGGTGGCCAGGCGGCTCGACGACGACGCGAAAGCGCGCAAGGACAGCGGCCTGACGCCCTCGCCCGTGCTGGGCTTCACCGTCGACGCGCGCACCGTGCGCCACGTCTTCCTCTCGGCCTCGAAGCTCGAGTTGCAGGACGCGTGCGGCGACTTCCCCCAAATCAAGGTCGAGGGCTGGGGCGCGACCTTGCGGCGGCTGACCCTGCCGCTGGGCACCTCGAACCTGCGGGTGCGGGTGCCGGCGCCGGGGTACCACGGCTACGAGTATTCCATCATCACCGCGGCCAGCGAGCTGAAGGCCGCGGCCTGGCTGCGCAGTCGCAGCCACATTCGGTGGACCGTGGGGCGCAACGGCGAGCTCGAGCCGTCGCTGTCGACCGGCGACAACGGCTTTCGCCTCGAGCCCGACGTGCAGGCCGTCAGTTGGGCCACCTCTCCGGTTCGGCCCTGCCACTGCGACGACTGACGGCTATTTCCCAGCGTCGGGGGCGGGCTCGGGTTCGACCAGCTGATCGTCGATGGCGAAGCGGCCCAGGCTGCGACGCAGCACTTCCCACAACAGCTTGTGGTGCTCGGCGCGGCTGACGTTGCCCTCGAGCACCAGGCCGGCGCCCACGTACTTCGCCTGCACCTTGCCCTTCGCGACCTGCCGGGCGCCTTCCTGTACCGAGACCAACTGGGCCTGCAGCACCTTGCCCTCGAAGGTCAGCTCGAGGTGGCGGGCCTCGAAGGCGTCGGTCTGGAACAAGACCTGGAGCGCCTTGCGACAGGCCTCGTTCTGCACGGTGACGGTCAGCTTCACGTCTTCGAGCGGCGTGGGGTGGAAGTCGGGGCAGGCCTTCTGGGCCGCGGTGTACGCCGCTTCGTCGACCACCGGCTTGCCGCCCACGCGCACCCGCCAGACGGCCACCTTGCCCTGGGCGCCCAGCAACACCAGCGCGCGGCCGGCCTTCTTGCCGGTGAGCAACAGCTCGCCAGACTCCATCCATTCCACCTGAACCACCGACGGGTCGTCGACCTCGAACCAGTCGAGCTGCGGCAGCTTGACGAACTTCTCGCGACCGGGCTCGACGTCGTGGACCCAGTCGACGGGCCAGGCGGCGGCAGGCAGCGAGCCCAGCGCCAGCGTGAGCGCGACGGCGCGCGCCGAGAGGTCGAGGCCCGAGAGCAGGAAGCGCATGCGGAGCGTTTGACTACGCAGCGACGCCGCCCGCAAGTGGGTCAGACGGCGGTGCGCGTGCTCTGGGCCACCGGCGTGGTGCCGTCGACGGTGACCGCGCCGGTCGCCGGGTCGACGTTCACCGCGTAGTGGGGCAGCGCCGAGCGCGCGGGGCCGGCCACCACGCTGCCGGTGGCGGTGAACTGCGAGCCGTGGCAGCCGCAGTACGGGCCGGTGGCGGTGGTCACGCCGGCCATGTCGCAGCCCTGGTGGGTGCAGAGGCTCGACATGGCGTACAGCCCGCCCGCATCGCGCCCCACGAAGAGCGACCACGAAGCAAAGCTGAGCAGCGCCCCCACCGAGTAGTCGGCGACCTTCCCGGCAGCAATCGCCGTGGTCGAGCCCGGGTCACCGCCACCACCACAGCCAGCGCAGGCGAGGAACCCTGCCCCGATCGCCAGCTTCACCACGTCACGTCGTGTTCGACAGCCCATCGGCAACTCCGGTCAACCCCCTTGAAGCCATGAAGACGCGGCGCAGCGGCGAACGGTCACCGCGACAGGCCGCTGACGCGCGCGACTGGCAAGGTCGTTGCTCAGGAACCCCCAGGCCACCGCGAACGAAAGGCGTTTCCCATGAACCTGACGAGCATCAACCCTGGCAGTTTCTTCGGCGTCACCAGCAGCACCAGCAGCGCGCGCCCGAGCACGAGCACGGGCTTCGCCACACCCACCGCCGACTCGGGCAGCAGCTCGCGGCCGGCCGCGTTCCTCAACCAGTTGGCCTCGATGTCGCCCACCGACGCGAAGCAGGCGCTCGGCAGCCTGGCCGACACCTTCCGCTCGCACGCGGGCGGCGGGCGTTCGGCGTTGGCCGATCTCTTTCAGAAGGCCGCCGACACCGGAGACCTCTCGGAGGTGCTCCAGGCCGCGAAGGGGAATGGCGGCGCTGGTTGGTCGCGCGGCGCGGGGGCATACAGCTCGACCATGGCCGTGACCCGAGCGTCGAGATGAGCTCGGCGGGGCAGCTGGCCTTCCGCGCGATGGCCAGCGAGATCGCAGTGACGGTCGAGCCGACGGCGGTGGCGCTCGCGGCGCTGGCCGACACCCCGCGCTGGTTCGCGGAATGGGCGGCGCGGCTCTCGCGCTTTCACGCCACCAGCGAGCTGAGCGCGCTCAACCGCGGGGCCGGCAGCCCGGTCGTGGTCAGTGACGTGCTGTGGGCGGCGCTGCGCGCCAGCGTGGCCGCCGCCGAGGCGACCGACGGGCTCATCACGCCTGCGCTGCTCGGCGCGATGCAGGCCGCAGGGTACGACCGCAGCTTCGAGCAGCTGACCGACGGTGAGCCGCCGCGCGAGTGCACCTGCGCGCCAGTGACCGACTTCCACCGCATCGCCTTCGATGAGCTCGCGCACACCGTCACCCTGCCGGTCGGCATGGGGCTCGACCTGGGTGGCACCGCGAAGGGCTGGGCGGCCGACCTCGCGGCGCAGCGGTTGGCCCCGTTCGGCCGGTGCCTGGTGAACGCGGGTGGAGACGTGTCGATGAGTGGCCCGCCGGGCGAGCCGTGGCAACTGGGCGTGGAGTCGCCGTTGCGGCCGGGCACGCTGCTGGGCACGCTGGTGGTCGAGCGCGGCGGCGTCGCCACCTCGGGGCGGCTCTATCGACGCTGGTGGCAGGGCGGCGTCTGGCAACACCACCTCATCGACCCGCGCACCGCGAAGCCCGCGCAGACCGACGTGGTGAGCGCGACGGTGGTGGCGCCAGGCGCGCTGGTGGCCGAGGTGGCCGCCAAGCAGGTGCTGCTGCTGGGCAGCGAGGCGGGCCTGGAATGGCTCGAGCGGTTCGACGCGCTGGCGGCGGATCGTGCTCGAAGACGGAACGATCATGCGCAGCGCAGGGCTGGCCGCCTACTGGCGCAGCTGAAAACACACCAGGCGCCCCACCCGCACCGGGTGAGACGCCTGGAGGTCACGACGTCGAGCGTTTTGGGCTCAGGCGCTCGGCGCGGGCTTGCTCGGCGCGGCGGCCGGGGCCTCGGTGGGCGCGCCCGCGGCGGCGGCGCGATCGGCCAGCGCCTGCTTGCGCGAGAGGCGAATCTTGCCGCTGCCGTCGATCGAGATGACCTTCACCATCACCTCGTCGCCTTCCTTGACGATTTCGTCGACCGTCTTCACCCGCTTGTCGGCCAGCTCGCTGATGTGAATCAGGCCGTCGGTGCCGGGGAAGATTTCGACGAAGGCGCCGAACTCGACGATGCGGCGAACCGTGCCCAGGTACACCTTGCCCACTTCGGCTTCACGGGTGAGCGCCTGAATCATCGAGATCGCGACCTTCACCGCGTCGCCGTCGGCCGAGGCGATGTCGACCTTGCCCGAGTCCTCGATGTTGATGGAGCAACCGGTGCGCGCGATGATGTCCTTGATCACCTTGCCGCCGGGGCCGATGACGTTCTTGATGTATTCCTGGCGAATCTGAATCGAGGTGATGCGCGGGGCGTACTGGCTGATTTCCTTGCGGGGCGCCGCCAGACCGACCGCCATCTTTTCGAGAATCGTCATGCGGCCACGGCGGGCCTGCTCCATCGCGCGGAGCATGATTTCCATGGTCAGCCCGGTGATCTTGATGTCCATCTGCACGGCGGTGATGCCCTTGCTCGTGCCGCAGACCTTGAAGTCCATGTCGCCGAGGTGATCTTCGTCGCCCAGAATGTCCGAGAGGATGGCGATCTTGTCGCCTTCCTTCACCAGGCCCATGGCGATGCCGGCCACCGGCGCCTTGATGGGCACGCCCGCGTCCATCATCGACAGGGTGCCGCCGCAGACCGAGGCCATCGACGAGCTGCCGTTCGACTCGAGAATGTCCGAGACGATGCGCACGGTGTACGCGAACTGGTCCTTGCTCGGCAGCATGTTGCGCAGCGCGCGCTCGGCCAGGGCACCGTGGCCGATTTCACGACGACCGGGGCCACGCAGGGGCTTGGTCTCGTTCACCGAGAAGGGGGGGAAGTTGTAGTGCAGCATGAAGCGGCGGTTGATTTCGCCGTTCAGGGTCTCGATGTACTGCTCGTCGTCGCCGGTGCCCAGCGTGGTGACGACCAGCGCCTGGGTCTCACCGCGCTGGAAGATCGCCGAGCCGTGGGTGCGGGGCAGCGGGCCGACCTCGACGGTGACCTGACGGACCTCGTCGTGCGCGCGACCGCCGATGCGGCCGCCGTTGCAGGTCAGGTCACGCATGTATTCGTACTTGAGCTCTTCGTAGATCGCCTTGACGTGCTTTTCCTTCGCGGCGTACCCGTCGCCCAGCTGCGCCTTCATGGCCTCCTGCAGCTTCTTGCTGGTGGCCTTGAGCGAGGCGTAGCGCAGGCCCTTGTCGGCGATGCCGTAGCCGGCCTTGATGCCGTCGATCGACAGCTTGTGGCAGGTGGCCTTGAGGTCGGCGTCGAACTTGGGCGCCTTCTCGTACTCGCGGGTCTTGACCTTCAGCTCGGCGCGGAACTCTTCCTGCAGCGCGATGATGGGCTGGGCGGCCGCGTGCGCGAACTCGAGCGCCTTGACCATGTCGGCCTCCGAGATTTCCTCGGCGCCGCCTTCGACCATCACGATGGCTTCCTTCGAACAGGCGACGACCATGTCGATGTCGCTGGTCTCACGCTGCTTGAGGGTGGGGTTGATGACCAACTGCCCGCCGATGCGGCCGACGCGCACGCCGGCGATGGGGCCCGCGAACGGAATGTCCGACACCCAGAGGGCCGACGAAGCGGCGCAGAGCGCGAGCACGTCCGAGTCGTTCTGGCGATCGCTCGAGATGACGTTGACGATGATCTGCGTCTCGTACGCGTAGCCTTCGGGGAACAGCGGGCGGCAACTGCGGTCGACCAGGCGGCTGGTCAGCGTTTCCTTCTCGCTGAGCTTGCCTTCGCGCTTGAAGTACCCGCCGGGGATACGGCCGGCCGCGTACATGTTTTCCTTGTACTCGACGGTCAGGGGCAGGAAGTCGATGTCCTTGCGGTCACGCGCGCTCACCGCGGTGGCCAGCACCATGGTGTCGCCGTAGCGAACCACGATCGAGCCGTCAGCCTGCTTCGCCATGCGGCCAGTCTCGATGGTCAAATCGAGCTCGCCGACCTTCACGCTCTTCCGAATCATCGCCATGTGTTTTCACCTTCGTGCTGCGGGTTGGCGGCGAAGGAGCGGTTCTGTTCGTCTGATCGCAACCGCCGAGCGTCACTGGTGCAACCGGTGGCTCGGCGACTCCGAACAGCGAATCAAAACACGCTGGCCCTTCGCCGGTGCTGCGTTGAAAAAGGCCCTTCAAACGACTTCGGGGCGCTCCTTTTCAAGAGCGCCCCGGGGAACTTCGTTACTTGCGGATACCGAGGGTATCGATCAGCTTCTTGTAGCGGTTCAGGTCCTTGCCCTTGAGGTAGTCGAGCAGGCGGCGGCGCTGGCTGACCAGCTTGAGCAGACCGCGACGGCTGTGGAAGTCCTTCGCGTGGGTCTTGAAGTGCTCGGTGAGGTAGTTGATGCGCTCGCTGAGCAACGCGACCTGCACCTCGGGCGAACCCGTGTCCTTCTCGTGGGTGCGGAACTTCGCGACGATTTCCAACCGCTTCTCTGCCTGCGCCGTCATGGTGTTGCTCTTTTCGTAGTCCCGCTCCGAAGGTTGTTCGCCCGGGTCCGCGGAGGGGTACAGACCGGGTGATGGCGGGGCCTTAGCGGACTCGTGCGGGGTGGTCAACGTCGCCGCTCGTGGTATTCCCCCGCCCGCTCGTGACTGATCAGCGCCGCACCTGGGTGGCCTTCTTCGGGGTGATTGGCGCCTGGGGGTCGAGCTACCTCTTCATTCGCCAGGCCCTGGTCACCTTCACCCCCTTCGGGCTGGTGGCCACGCGCTTCGGGGTGGCGGCGGTGCTCTGCGCGGGCGTCGCCCTGCTTCGCAAGGAGCGCTTCCCCACCGGCGCGCAGTTCGTGGCCCTGGCGGTGGTGGGAGTGATGATGATGAGCGGCAGCAACGCGCTCACCGCCTGGGCCCAGCGCACGGTCTCGAGTGGCCTGGCTGGCGTGCTCCATTCGCTGGGGTCGGTGTGGCTGGCCGCGCTGGGAAGCCTGCCGGGCGTGCTGGCCAGGGGCAGCCCCCGGCCGCGACCGGCGTTCTGGCTGGGGGTGGTCGGCGGCGTCGCGGGCGTGGCGGTGCTGCTGTGGCCTTCGAGGGGTTCGGCCCCGCTGCAGGCCGACGTCTCCGGCCTGCTGGCCCTCTTGACCGCGACCTTCATCTTCGCCATCGCCAGCCTGATTCAGCGGCGCTGGCAGCAGCAGGGCGCCGATTCGCTCTTCGCGCAGTTGGCGGTGCAGATGCTGGGCGGCTCGTCGGTGGCGCTGGTGGTGGCGAGCACCACCACCGGCTTCGTGCACGCGCCCTTCACCACCACTTCGCTGATCTCGGTGGTGTGGCTGGTGCTGGTGGCCAGCGTGGTGGGCTTCGGCGCCTTCGCCACCGTGCTGCGCGGCTGGCCACCCTCGCGCGCGGGCAGCTACGCGGTCATCAACCCCATCGTCTCGGTGGTGCTGGGCGTGCTCTTCGCGGGCGAAGCGGTCTCGTGGCACATGGTGGCTGGCGCAGCGCTGACCCTCTGCTCGGTGGCGTGGGTGCAGTGGTGTCACCGCTGACGCGCGCCTTCAGCTGCCCAGCACGACCATCGAGTTCCTTCCCGCGGCAGCAGCCCGTATGGCAGGCAGTCGCTTCCAGGGCCGCGAGGCCCTGCCCCTTGCGGGCTTGCCCCTTGACCTCGAGACGAGTTCCGCGCACTTCGGCTGGAATCTGTACCCCAGGGCGGCCAGAACTCCGCCAACTTGCCTCGAACCCACGACGTGACGGCGATGACCTTGGTGACCCGCGCGTCGTCGAGAGGGGCTGGCAGGCGAAGCCAGCACCGCGAACGACCCCAGCCCGTCGCCGCCTGCCCTCGAGGCCGTCTCGAGTCGTCACTCGCATGGCCTCCCGCGGCAGCAGCCCTGATGGCAGGCAGTCGCTTCCCGGGTCCCAAGGCCCTGCCCGTTGCGGGCTTGCTCCTCGGCCTCGCGACGAGTTCCGCGCACTTCGGCTGGAATCTGTACCCCAGGGCGACCAGAACTCCGCCAACTTGCCTCGAACCCGCGACGTGACGGCGATGACCGTGGTGACCCGAGCGTCGTCGAGAGGGGCTGGCAGGCGAAGCCAGTACCGCGAACGACCCCAGCCCGTCGCCACCTTCCCTCGAGGCCGTTTCCCGACTTCATGAGCCCACCAGTCAATTCGAGTGTCAGACCGACGCAATAAACGCCCGCCCGGGAGGCGGGGATGGGCACAGGTCGGTGGCTGGCAGCAGCAGAGCTGTCCAGGAAACAATTCGGGGTGATTTCCAGCTCGCAGCTCAGCGAGGGCTTTGGGGTCTCGCGGAGCGCTCTGCGAGCCGCGGTTACGGGCGGTCGACTCGAACACCTGTTCCGTTCGGTCTACCGCTTCCCGGGCGCACGTGACGACTGGCGACAACACGCCTTCGCGGCGACGCTCATCGCCGGCCCGGAGAGTGCGCTCTCGCACCAGACCGCGGCGATGCATCTCCAACTGCTCACGCCGCAACGCTCCTCCGCGATCCACGTGTCGGTACCCAATCGGCGGTCCGTGACCCTCCCACCGCGCTTCGTCGTGCACCGCCCGACACACCCCTTCGTCCGAATCGAGCGCCTCGGGCTGCCGACCACGTCGCATGTGCGAACCATCGTCGACCTCGCGGGTGTGCTCGACGAAGCAGCGCTGGAAGGCGTTCTTGACGACGCGCACCACCTGTTCCAGGGCATGGGTTCCACGCTGGAGGCGCTCCTCGCACGACTCAACGGAACGCTCGCCGGCATCGGCACCTTGCGGACCCTGCTCGCCGAGCGGCAAGGGCAGGCCACGGAGAGCCCGCTCGAGCGTCAGGTCTGGCGCACGCTCCGGAGTTCGAACCTTCCACGGCCGCTCGTTCAGTTCGAGCTTCATGCCGACGACGAATACGTGATGAAGATCGACTTCGCCTGGCCTGCCCACGGAATTGCCCTGCACGTCGACGGCTTCCGCTGGCACGGACGACGCAACCACTTCGACACCGACGCCCGTCAACGAACTGCCTGGCCGTGCTGGGGTGGGCCAACGTCATGCTCACCAGTCTTTCCCTGCGCGACGACCGCTGGTTGCGCGAGCTCGCGCGGCTGCTGCGTGAACGGTCGCCCCAGCACCGGCTCCCGTTCTGAGTTCGCAGGCGTGGCCAGCGGCGCGCGCCGACGGTCTCTGATGGTTTCCCCCGAGTTCGCGCGGTCCGGGGCAATTCGCCCACGGGGTTGCACAACGCCTGCAAAAGCTCGTAGAGGCGCTCACCGCCGTAGCTGACGTCTCGAAAGGACCGCCCATGCGTCGCCTCGCACCTGCACTTCTCACCTTCGTGATGTTCGCCTGCGGCAACCCTGCGGGCTCGGGTTCGGGCGGAGGCGATGGCTCGACCGGTGGCGGCTCGACGACTGGCGGCGGCGCGGCGACCGGCGGCGGCACGGCGACGGGCGGCGGTACTTCGACCGGTGGCGGCACCGCGACGGGCGGCGGTTCGCACACGGGCGGAGGCACGGCGACCGGCGGCGGTACGGCGACCGGCGGCGGTTCTTCGACGGGAGGAGGCGGCAGCACCGCCGACGCCGGCCAGGACGCGGGCGTGGTCGACGCGGGCCAGCCTGACGCGGGCCCGGTGCTGACCGGCGTGCTGTTGGGCGGCACGGGCGCCCTGCCCGCGCCCATCGCCGGCCTGGCGTGGACCAGCTCGACGGGCGCGACGGGCGTCACCGACGCCTTCGGCACCTTCACGTATACGGCGGGCGCGCTGCTCACCTTCCAGGCCTCGAACGTGACCTTCGCTCCGGTCGCGGGCGCGCCGGTGCTCTCGCCCTTCAACCTGGTGGCGCCGGGCACCTGCCACCACTCGACCGAGCTCGAGAAGGCCCTGGTGCTGCTGTATTCGCTCGACGCCGACGGCAACCCGGCCACCGGTACCGTCATCACCGCGCCGGTGCACTCGCCGACCACCCCGCTGGTGCAGTTGTCGCTGGCCGGCGTCGACGCGGTCATCACCGCCGCCATTCCCGGCCGCACGCCCTTCACCGTCGCGCAGGCCACCGATCTCTTCGTGCAGACCATCGACGACGAGTCGTGGACCGAGCTGTACACCGACTCGTTCCTGTTGACCGCCGGCCTCACACGCAGCCAGGGGCTCGCGAGCGATGGCACCAACTGGTACTTCTCGAGCCAGGCCTCGCTCGAGAAGACGGACCTCTCGTACACCCAGCAGAGCCTGCTGCTGCCCGCCATTCCCACCTTCGATCAGATCACCGGCAGCAACCACATCGGCGACATCGACGTGTGGAACGGCACGCTCTACGCGCCGGTCGAAGACGGCCCGGGCTACGCCAACCCCATCATCGTGCAGTACGACACCGCGACGCTGACCTCGGGCACCGAGTGGTCGATTCCCCACGCGCTGCAGACCCAGGGCGTGCCGTGGGTGGCCGTCAACCCCGACGCCGGCGTGTTCTACCTGGCCGAGTGGGCGCCGACGACGCAGCTCAACCTCTTCTCGCTCGACTCGGGCGTGGTGGCGGGCGCGCTGCCGCTGCGCAAGCCCGACGCCGGCGTCATCACCCGCATTCAGGGCGCGAAGGTCTTCGAAGGCGCGCTCTACGGCGCGAGCGACGACACCCAGAAGTACGTGCTCAAGGTGAACCTCGAGACCGGCACCGTGCTCGACCTCTTCACCATTCCCATCACCACCGAGCAGGAAGGCCTCGCGTTCCTGCCCGTGCCCGACGGTGGCCTGCTGCACACGCTCAACGTGGCCGCGCTGGGCACCGAGCTGCGGCACCACAACCGCACCCGCCTGCCGCTGCGCAAGCGAATCTGCACGGGTGGGTGATGGCCCGCGGTTTGCTGCCGCGCCGACCATGACCAAGACCCTGAT
>CAIWFK010000195.1 GCA_903911905.1 uncultured Myxococcales bacterium | reverse complement strand
AGCGCCTGGGTGGGGTGCTCTCCGGGGCCATCGCCGGCGTTGATGATGGGCTTGCGCGCCGCCTCGGCCGCGACCGCCGCCGCGCCCTGCTCGTGGTGACGCAGCACGATGACGTCGGCGTAGCATTCCAGCGTGCGCACCGTGTCGGGCAACGATTCGCCCTTCGACACGCTCGAGTACCGCACTTCGGAAATGGGAATGACCGAGCCGCCCAGCCGCTGCATCGCCGCCATGAAGCTCGACTGGGTGCGGGTCGACGGCTCGTAGAAGAGGTTGGCCAGAATCTTCCCCTTCAGCAGGTCGAAGGTGCCCACGTGCGCGACCATGGTGCGCATGGCCTCGGCCACCTGGAAGATGGCGTCGAGGTCGTCGCGGCCGAACTGCGAGACCGAGAGAATGTCCTTGCCGTAGAAGCGCGCAGTGCGCTGGTCGCCGAACGGGAGATGAAGGCTCACGGGCGCTACCCTGACGCACTCGCGACTCGGCCTCAACGACAAGCGGGCACGTGGGTCGCGTTCCCGGTACCGTTCGACTCGCCATGCGCCACGGTCCCGCTCTGCTCCTGCTCGTCTGCCTCGCCGGCTGTCCTTCCACCTCGCCGGTCGACGCCGGTTCCGGTGGCGGCAGTGGCGGTGGTTCGGCCTCTGGAGGAGGCGGTGGCGGTGCGAGCGCGGTCGACTGCGCGGGGCTCGCCCAGGACGAGTGCGACTGGCTCGCGAGGTGCGGGCAAATCGTCGACGCCGCCGGGTGCCGCAGCCTCATCACCCAGTTCTGCCAGGTCGAGACCTCGTCGCTGGGGTCTGGCCGCTTCTCGTTCGACCCCATGGCCCTCGCGGCGTGTCGCACCGCGCTCACCCAGAACGACTGCGTCGCGCCGGTGGCTTGCAGCACCTTCCTGGGACAGGTCGACGCCGGAGGCACCTGCGCCAACGACACCGACTGCAACTCGCTGGGAGCTGGCGTGCAGTTGGTGTGTGGCGCCACCGCGTCGTGCCCGTCGACCTGCGTGCGCGCGGCCACGCCCGGCCTGCCCTGCCAGGGCGGTTTCTGCACCGTGGGGTGGTGCGACGCGACCGGCTTCTGCCAGGCGCCACTCGCCGCCGGCGCTTCCTGCCAGGACACGCCCTTCAACCAGCCGTGCGCGCCCAACGGAGCGTGCGACGCGATGACCCACGCCTGCACCGCGTACCCCACCGTCGGTCAGCCGTGCCCCGCGGGCCGGTGCGATTCGGCGTCGTTCTGCAACGCCGCGCTGCTGGGCGCGACGTGCGAGGCCCGCCACGCGACGGGCCAGGCCTGCCGAGACGCGACCTGGTGCCAGGACGGGCTGGGCTGTCGCGCGGGCACCTGCCAACCGTTGCTGCCCACGGGCGCTGCCTGCACCGCCGGCAGCGACTGTCAGCTCGGCTCGTGCGACCCGACGCTGCACCAGTGCGTCAGCCTCGCGGTGCAGCAGGCGGGCGCGGTGTGCGCCGATTCCGCGCGGTGCGTGCCGCCGCTGACCTGCCAACGTTCGCGCGGGGCCGATGGTGGGCTCGCCGCCGGCGTCTGTGGCACGGGCTCGGTGGGCGACTCGTGCAATGGGTCGACGCCCTGTGCGACCGGGCAGCGCTGCGCGTCGGCCGATGGCGGGGTGAGCGCGGGCCCCGCCATCGGTACGTGCGTCACCATTGCCTCGTCGGGCCCGTGCCGCACCGCCAACGACTGCCTGTCGAGCGAGTTCTGTCACGCCGCGGTCTGCACGCCGCGCGTCGCCGTCAACCAGTCGTGCGATGGCGGGCTGACGTGCGTGTACGGCGCCAGTTGTCAGGGCGCGACCTGCGTCGCGAAGAGCGCGCCCGGCACGCCCTGTGTGACGACCGCCGACGGCGGCGCGAGCTGCGACCCGGGGCTCACGTGCTTCCAGGGGACGTGTCGCTCGGCGAGCGGGTGGCCGGGTGGACCGTGCTCGGCCAGCGGCACCTGCCTCGTCGGTGCCTGCGGAGCCGATGGGCTGTGCGGCGCCACGCGTGGCATCGGTCAGCCGTGTCGCGCCGACGGCGAATGCGCCACCGACAAGTGCCGCGGACAGACCTGCGCGCCGGCCTGCAACTGAGAGTCAGATGAGAGACGGGGACCTCGTGGCTGCGGTTGCGGCCACTGGGGCCAAACTTCCCGCCCGCGCGTGGGTCTCTGCCCTTGTGTCCAACGGCGCACCTGACACAAGTTCCCGCCCGCTCGTCGGTGAGGAGAATCGTCAATGCGCGTGTTGATTGCTGCCGCTGTCGTCGCTCTGTGTGCCTGTGGAACGCCAGCGACGTCCGATGATGGCGGCGCCGGTGGCGGCAACACGACGACGGGTGGAGGCGCGGCGACCGGTGGTGGTGTCGCGACTGGCGGCGGCACGGCGAGCGGCGGTGGCTCGGTCACTGGCGGAGGGACCGCGACTGGTGGCGGTGCCTCGACGGGCGGCGGCGCGGCGACCGGCGGTGGTACCGCGACCGGCGGCGGCACCGCGACGGGCGGGGGACCCGCGACGGGTGGTGGTGCGGCGACTGGCGGAGGTACGGCGACGGGTGGCGGCACGGCGACGGGCGGGGGCACGGCGACGGGTGGCGGCACCGCGACGGGCGGCGGCACGTTCGCCGGCATTCCCACCGTCTTCGTCATCGCCATGGAAAACAAGAACGCGAGCGGCGTGTACGGCAACTCGAACGCGCCCTACATCAACGCCACGCTCATGGCGCAGTACGGTCATTCGACCGCGTACGGCGACTGCGTGGCCACCAGCGTTCCCAGCGAACCGCACTACATCTGGCTCGAGGGCGGCACCAACGCCTACTCGGACGTGACCTTCACCACCGACAACGACCCGAGCAGCCTCAACGCCACCAGCGACACTTCGCACCTGGTCACGCAGCTCGCCTCGACCCCCCGGACCTGGATGTCGTACCAGGAGGGCCTCAACGCCTCGACTGGCTCGTGCCCCATCAACAGCAGCGGCAGCTACGCGGCGAAGCACGACCCGTTCATCTTCTTCAAGGACGTGGTGGGCAACAACCCGTCGACCACCAACACCTTCTGCGCGTCGCACCACAAGCCCTACACCTCGTTCGCGGCCGATCTCGCCGCGGGCACCGTGGCCACCTACAACTTCATCACCCCCAACCTCTGTCACGACATGCACGGCGCCGCGTCGTGCAGCAACGGCTGCACGTCGGGCAGCGCGGCCGCCTGTGTCTCGCAAGGCGATGCGTGGCTCGCGGCGAACGTGCCGCCCATCATCAGCTACCTCGACGCGCACGGCGGCGTGCTCTTCATCGTCTGGGACGAGCCCGAGGCCAACACTACCCAGCCCTTCCTCGTCATCGGGCCGCACGTGAAGGCCGGGTACGCCAGCAGCGTGGCGTACACCCACAGCAGCTACCTCAAGAGCCTGCAGGAAATTCTGCGGGTGCCGGTCAGCAGCCGCGTGCAGAGCGCGAACGACTTCGCTGACTTCTTCGACCCCTCGTTCTTCCCGTGACCGGCGAGCGGGCGGCTTTCGAGGCGGGTGCGAGCCAGTGGCGTGCCTTCCCGTAGTCGAAGGGCACGAGCAGCCCGTCGAGAAGGGTTTGGCCGATTCGAAGCATCGCCAGCTCGCGCTCTCCGTCTGACGCGCGGTCGCGAGCTCGTCGCGCCTCGACCACCAGTTCGAAATGCTCGAGTGCCAGCTTCGGGGTGCGCCGCGTGCCGACGCCCATCAACTCGGCCTTCGCCAGCTCGAACAGCGCGCTGTCGTCTCCCGCGCTGGCCAGGCGCCGCAGCACCTTCACCGCGTCGCGATGGCGACCCAGCCGCCGCAGGTCGACGGCGGCATTGAACAGGGCGGTCGGCTCGCCCAACCTGGCCGCGCGCCGGTTGAGCGCGAGCGACTCGCGAACCTTTCCGCGGCGCGACAGCTCGTTCGCCAACCCCATCAGGCCGCCCGCGTTTCCCAGTGCCGCTGCCCGCTCGAAGCAGGCCAGCGCGCGCTTCGGGTTGGGTCGTACGCGCAGTCGGCCGCGACCGTCACGCACCCCGTCGCGCAGATGCATGCCCAGCGTGGCCCAGGCGTCACCGTCGCCGGCCCGCCCCTTCGCTTCGAGCTCACGCAACGCCTTCACGACTCACCGTCCGCGGCGTCGCAGCGCGAGCAGCAGCACCGCCGCGCCGAGCAGCGAGCCCACGTCGACGCTGGTGCACCCGCACCCGGCCTTGGTGGTCTGCGAGCCCGCCACCACGCTGAAGGCCATGGGCAGCGTCGCGCGCGCGCCGTCGAGGTTCACCACCGTCACGTCGTACACGCCCTTGGTCAGCGAGTTCGCGGGCAGCACCGCATCGAGCACCGCCGCTGAGCGCACCGTCACGCCATCGAGAATCTTTCCGCCGATGATCAGCTGCGCGCCGGTCTGAAACCCCGCCCCCGTGATGAGCAGGTTCGTGCTGTCGGCCGCAAAGGCCTGCGCCGGCGAGACGTCGAAGAGCGCGAGCGCCGTCGGGCCCGCATCACCCTGACTGCCGCCGCCACTGCCCGCGCCACCACCCGTACCCGAACCGCCACCGGTGCCGCTGGTGCCGCCGTCTCCCTGAAGCACCTGGTACCCCGCGACCAGCCGCCCCTCGGTGCCATCGGGGTTGCGCACGATGACGTCGTAGGTGCCGGGCACGATGCCCCTGGGTACGATGGCGTCGAGCCGCGTGGTGTTGGCCATCGTCAACGAGAGCATGGTCGAGCCCACTGCTGCGGTCGCGCCGAGCTGGAAGTTCGTGCCCTGAATGATGACCGGCACGTCGACCGTGTTGGGCCCGGAGTTGGGCAACACCGAGGTCACGGTCACCGCCGTGTCGGGCACCTGCAGCACCAGGCGAATGATCCAATTGCGGTTCAGGAACAACCCGCCGTCGGGCAGCGCGAAGTCGTGGAAGTAGCCGTAGCCGTCGAAGCTCCAGTTCGCGCCGCTCACCAACGGTCCCTGGTCGAGCGCGATGGTAGTGCCGTCGCTCGCGGTGTTCAGTTGCTCGCTGACCTGCACGAAGACCTTGCCGCCGGTGACGACCAACGGCTGGGCGAGCGTGAAGCGGTTGAACTGGGTGTTCGACGCGGTGAAGCCCACGCCCGTCATGCCCAACAGGCCGTCGGGCCGCAGCCCACCGTCGAGGGAGAGCGGCGGCGCCACCGTTCCGCCGTCTTCGTCCCAGATGTCGAGCACGTACGCGCCCTGCGCGCCACCCGCGCCGCCGTTGTACGGCACCACCAGCACGTCGACCGCGATGATGGTCAGCGGGTAATCGCTGAGGTTGGGCGTGAAGAGCACGCCCGCGCCTTCGTAGTCGCCGAAGCTCACCGTCGCGTTGACCGGGCCGCTGCCGGTGAAGTGGTCGTTCTGCAGCAGCTTCGTTCCAGCCAGCGCCGGAGCAGCCAGGGTCAGCACCACCAGCAGCGCACTCGCCAGTCTCGTCATCGTCGAAAGCCTACTGCATTTCGACCAGCGCCTCTCCCCGCAGCACGGCCGCGAGCACCTCGAAGGCCTCGTCGAGCGCCTTCACGCTCGCGCTCTCATGACGCTGGTGCGCCTGCGCCGTCTCGCCCGGCCCGTAATTGACCGCGTCGACGCCCCATTCCGAGAAGCGCGCCACGTCGGTCCACGCCTGCTTGGCCTCGGGTGCGCGGCCCGTGCGCGCGACCAGTCGTTGGTAGAGCGGGTTGTCGTCACAGACCCGCCCCGAGGGCGCGAGGTCGGTGAAGGTGACGCTCGCCTGATCACCCACCAACGCCCTCACGTCGGCCTGTGCCGTCTCGAGCGACTTGCCGGGCGCGAAGCGGTAGTTCAGGTTGAACTCGAACGCATCGGGTACCACGTTGCGCGCCCGCCCGCCGCTCGCCGTGGTCGCGCTCATCACCTCGTAGAACGCGTGCTCGCCGACCTTCACTTCGTGTCGCTGCCGCGCACCCAGCGCCGTCAACACCGGCCCTGCGGCGTGAATCGCGTTTCGGCCCTGCCACGGCCGCGCGCTGTGCGCCGCCACGCCCTCGAACCTCACCGTCGCGTGCAGCGTGCCCACGCAGCCGACCTGCACCGCGCCGTCGGTCGGCTCCATGGCGATGGCGAAGTGCAGCTTCGCCAACTCAGGCACCCGCTCGAACAGCGGCCCCAGCCCCGATTGCAGGAACGGCCCCTCTTCGCGCTCGTAGAACACCAGCCGCAGGTTGACGGGCAGGGTGGCCAGGTCGAGCGTCTCGACCAGCGCCATCATCACCGCCAGCGAGCCCTTCATGTCCGACGCGCCCAGGCCGTGCAGCCGGTCGCCCTCGAGGCGCGGCGGGTTGCCTTCGGGGTGCGCAGGCACCGTGTCCAGGTGGCCCACCAGCGCCACGCTCGGCCGGGGGTCGTCGCGATGGCCCAGGCACAGCGAATGCGAGACCCGCACCACCTCGTCGTCGCGAAAGTGACGACGTGCCCAGGCCTCGACGAAATCAGCCAGCGCCCCTTCGTGCCCGATGACCGAAGGAATCGAGAGCAGCTCGAGCGCGCGCGCACCAAGGTTCATGGCGGCTGGTCGTAGCTCAGCTATTCGCCCGACGCGCGCGCGGCCTTCTCGTGCGCCCGGCCCCAGCCGTCGTAGTGCCGCACCGCCACGTCGCCGACCTGCTGCACGTGCTGGTTGTTCAGGTACGCCGAGATGGGGGCCGCCACCAGCGGCATGGCGCGCGACAAGGTCTTCAGGCCTCCGCGAGAGAGCACCAGCGCGGCCAGGCTGCCCAGCACCCGCGGGCTGGCCCGCGTCACCGGCCCGATGCCGTTGGCGTAGCCGAAGAGGTCGAGCAGCTCGGTGCGTTCGCGCTCGTGTCGCAGGCTGACCTTGTAGACGGTCGCCACCTCGGTCAGCAGCGAGAGCTGCAGGTACACCATGCCCGCCAGGTCGACCGGTACCGTCACCACGCCGAACACGCCGGTCACCGCACCCACCACGCTGGCCACGTTCTTCTTGGTGTCGATGCAGTGCTGCGAGAGTTCGCGCGGGCCCGCGCTCGGGTAGCGGCGGGTCAGGGTCTCGACGTGGGGGCGCGCGCGCTGCGCTTCCTTCTCGAGCAGCTCGCTCAATTGCGCGTTCGCCAACTCGCGCAGGCGCGCCGGGGTCAACTGACGCACGACCTTCCACTGGTCGACGAACGGGTCGAACATGCCCATGACGAGAGTATCGACTGGGCCCCGCCGCACGACAACCCGCCCCCCACCCGTTGGGCAGGTCTGGTCAGTCGATGGTGACGGGTATCGACGTGGTGATGGTTTGCGCGCCGAAGCTGCAGTTGACCGTCACCAGTTCGTCGAGCACGTACGCCCGCTTGGGCACCTGGGTGATGGGCGGTGTGTTCGGGTCGCGCGCGTCGGCGACCCGCACCCGCAGGTGGGTCGCATCGAGCCAGCCGTCGAGCGAGGCGGTGAGGTGACTGGTCGTCGCCACGCTGCAGGTGGCCGGCCCGAGCAGCGACCACGCGTTGAGCCAGGGGTCCACCAGGCGCACCTCGACGGGGAAGGGCACCTCGCCGCTCTCGGCGACCGCAGCGGCACAGTCCAACGAGCCTGGAGGCAGCGCCGCAGGGCAGCGGAGCTTCACGGTCCTGGGAACCGAGTCCACCGGAGGCGCTGCGGAGGTCACGTCGAGCGGGTTGATGGCCCCCAGCCACACCACGGCGGTCTGCTTCCAGATCAGCGCGTCGTGAGACCACTTCCCATCTCCAGCGGTCCACACCCCGTCGCCGTCGACGTCGATGAAGGGCTCGCCCTCGTCGTGCACGCCGTTGTCGTCGGTGTCGAGCCAGGGCTCGCCCAGGTCTTCGAAGGCCTCGCCGTCGTCCCACCGGCCGTCACCGTTGCGGTCGTCGAACGCCTCGTCTCCCCGCACCATGGCCACCAGCGACACCAGGTTGTCGCGCGGGTTCATCGGCCCTGCGACCTGGTGCAGCGGGTCGACGCGGCCAGGTTCCGACGTGCCGCCGTCGGCGGTGCGCTGCGAGAGCACGAACCAGCCTGGCAGGACCGTTCCGCCGTCGGGCGTGGTGATGGCCGGTGCGCCCTCGCCGACGTGGTGCGCGGCGGTGACGGTTCCATTCAGGTCGGTGGTCGCTTCGTCGAACCAGCCCGCTTCGGTCAGGAAGCGCACGCTGGCGCCGCTCACCGGCGCGCCGCTCTGGGTCGCCACGTGCACCCGGCACGCGGCCGAGGCGTTGGTGGGCGCGCGCCCTTCGTCCCAGGCCAGCACCGCATGGTCGCATGAGAAGTCGAACTGACTGGCGCTCGCGCTGGGTGCGGCAGCGCCCGCATCGTTGGGCTTCGTCGACGGCGTGCCACAGGCCAGCACGCTCATCACCCCCACCACCACCGCGAGTCTCGTCATCGGACGAACGTAGTCGGGCACGGTGGCCGAAAACACCACTCCCGCGCACGCGCTCCTTTTCGGGAAGCAGCGCCGCGGGAGCGGGACCGACCAGCACCTCGAAC
Organism: uncultured Myxococcales bacterium; assembly: GCA_903911905.1. Taxonomy (GTDB): domain Bacteria; phylum Myxococcota; class Myxococcia; order Myxococcales; family Myxococcaceae; genus Xiheilimnobacterium; species Xiheilimnobacterium phototrophicum. The sequence goes on along the minus strand of CAIWFK010000195.1, from coordinate 4,259 downwards.
GACTCAGGGCGCGTTGCAGTTCAGGTACGCCATGATGCGCGTGGTCGCGCTCGAGCTCAGCCCGCCGGGGGGCATGTTGCCGCTGTTGATGCGGCTGCCGATGCTCGACTTGCGGCTCTGAACGTCGGAGTGGCTGAACTCACCGCTGTGGCAACTGATGCACTTGGTCGAGAAGAAGTTCGAGCCGTAGTTCGCCCAGGTGTCGGTGCCGCAGGCGCCCGAGCCGCCGCCGGTCGCCGTGCCACCGCCGGTCGCCGTACCGCCGCCGCTCGCCGTGCCGCCGCCGCTCGCCGTGCCGCCGCCGCTCGCCGTGCCGCCGCCAGTCGCGGTGCCGCCACCCGCGCCCGTGCCGCTGCAGTCCTGCAGGCACTTGCCGCTGGTCGCGGTCGACGAGGTCACCCAGCACGAGAAGCCCGACGGGCAGGCCACCGAGTTGCTGCAGGTGGGCGCGCCGGTGGGGAAGCCGCTCGAGTTCACCGTCGACAGGCAGGCGAAGTTGCCCTGGCCCGTCGCGTCCTGGCACGAGGTGTTGGCCACCGTGCAGCCACCGGCCGCCGTGCCGCCGCCCGCCGCCGTACCGCCACCGGCCGCCGTACCGCCGCCAGCCGCCGTGCCGCCACCGGCCGCGGTGCCGCCACCAGCCGACGTGCCGCCACCAGCCGCGGTGCCGCCACCGAACGCCGTGCCGCCGCCAGCCGCCGTACCGCCACCCGTCGCGACGAAGCCGCCTCCCGAGCCCGTGCCGCCGCCGGTCGTGGCCGTCTGGCCGACCGCCGAGCACGCGCCGCTCGGGTAGCCAGCCGCGATCCAGTTCTGCAGGGCCTGCACGCCCGTCGCGCCACCCGAGGGAGGCATGGGCGCAGCCGCGTTGGTCATGCGCGCCACGCACCGCTCGGCCACCGTGCCGCCCGCGGGCGCCTGGCGGGTGAGGTCGTCGCGAGTCACGATGGAATAGGGAGCGCCACCGAACGGCGTCGGGCCGTGGCAGGTCAGGCACTGCGTGCCCAGCGAGGCCGCCACGTCACAGGGAATGCCGGTCGCCGCGGCGCCACCACCCGCGCCCGTGCCGCCACCGGTCGCACCCGTGCCGCCGCCCAGCGAGGCCGTCGGCGTGCACTGGCCGGTGGTCTCGTTGCAGCTCAGGCCCTGGCCGCAGATGACTTCGCAGGCCGACACGCGACCGTTCGAGCCGCCACACGCGGCGAGCAGCCCCGCGAGAGCGCCAATGACCGACCACACGCCGAGAACTTTTTTCGAATGCATTGACCAGAACCTTGTGAAGAGGACGACGCCCCCTTGAGCACGCGCCGTTCCAACCGCAAGGGCGCGTTAATCGGCGATCACCGCGCGCGATTCAAGCCCTGGGTGGTAGAATGTCGCACCAGGGGTGACCGGGAAGAGGACACCCTCGAAGAAAAGCGGGTCAATGGCGTTTACAGCGTCGGCAACCAGCAGATTTTCGAAATGAAATTTGGCGTGGCCGATCAACCGGGCCAGAGGTCAGATGCTGTTTTTTCCGAACCGGGAACCGCATGCGCGCACTCGAGGCCGAACTGCTCCAGGGTCGTGAGCTCTACCAGCGGGTGGTGCTCGAGGCCTTGCTGGGGGCTCGCGAGTCGGTGCTCATTTCCACCGCCAACGTGAAGGCCATGCTGGTCGAGGTCGACGGTGAATTCCAACCGGTAGTGGCGGCGTTCGCGAAGCTCGCGGCACGCGGGGTCTCGGTGAGGGTGCTCCACGCCGAGCTGCCCTCGCGACCGTTCCGCGCGGCCTTCGATGCCCGCAGGTCGCTGGTCGCCGGCGGCATGACGCTCAAGGCGTGCCCGCGCGTGCACTTCAAGGCCGTCATCGTCGACGGCGCCTGGCTCTACCTGGGCAGCGCGAACCTCACCGGGGCGGGCCTGGGTGCCAAGGGCGACGACGCCCGCAACTTCGAGGTGGGCATCGTGACCGAGGACTTCGACACCATCGACCGGGTGACCGCGCTCTTCGAATCGGTGTGGTCGGGCGCCGAGTGCCGCGCGTGTCGACACTACGACGTGTGCCCCGACCCCATCGGCCCTCGGCCGAAGAAGCAGGGCCGCTCGCGCAAGAAGACCACCGGCTCGGACGTGGTGCTGGGTCGCTCGAGGAGCTTCCGCCGATGATCGACGCCGTCATTCTCGACCTGGGCAACGTGCTCGTCTTCCACGACAACGAGAAGCTCTTTGGCGAGCTGGCCCGCGCCTTCCACACCACGCGCGAGGCCATGCGCGAACGGCTCGACGGAGGCCTGTGGGACCGGGTCAACCGCGGCCAGTTGCCCGGTGATTCCCTGCGCCAGGAACTGGTGTCGCGCCTCGGCTACGACGTCTCGCCCGCCGACTGGTTCGCGCTCTGGAACTGCCACTTCACCCTGCACCACGAGATGATCGACCTGGTCGAGCGGTTGGTCGGCAGCGTGCGGCTGGTGTTGCTGTCGAACACCCACGACCAGCACGTGGCCTTCCTTCGACCCCAACTGCCGGTGCTCGAGCGCTTCGAGGGCCTGGTGCTCTCGTGCGAGGTGGGCCTGCTCAAGCCCGAACGCGCCATCTACGAGCGCGCGCTCGCGCTGGCCGCCGTGCCTCCCGCGCGCGCGGTCTTCTTCGACGACGTCGCGCGCTACGCCGAAAGCGCCCGACAGGTGGGCCTGCATGGCCGCGTGTTCACCACCGCTGCGCAGTTCGAGCACGACCTCGCCGAGCTGCGCGGCTGAGCTGACCGTGCTTCGAAGGCCACTCGTCACTTCGCCAGCGCCGCGAACTGGAAGGCCAGCCGCGAGCAGAGCTCTTCGAGCTGCCCCTTCGCCGCGTTCAGCTTGCCCACCTGGCCACGCAGCTCGTCGACCTTCTTGCCTCGCGACGCCAGTTCGGCCTCGCCCAGCTCGAGCCACCGGCTGAAGGTCGCGCTCGACAATTCGGGGTGGAACTGCACGCCGTAGCTCTTCCCCAGGCGGAAGGCCTGTTGGGTGTAGCGGTCGGTCGAGGCCAGCAGCGTCGCCCCGTCGACCGCCGTGAAGGTGTCGCCGTGCCAGTGCGCGACGGTCAGCTTCTGGGGCAGGCCCGAGAACACCGGGTCGCTCGCCGCGGCCGCCGTCAACCGCACCGGCGCCACGCCGATTTCCAGGCCGTTCTTTCCCGGCGACACCGTCGCGCCCGCCGCGGCCGCGAGCAACTGCGCGCCCAGGCACACGCCCAACGTCGGGCGGTCGAGCGCGAGCCGCTCGGTCAGGAAGGCCAATTCGTGCGAGAGGAACGGGTGCTCGTGCGCGTCGTACACGCCCATCGAGCCGCCCAGCACCACCACCAGCTCGGCCTCGAGGTCGGCGTGCTCGACGTGACGGAAGCGCTGAACCAGCGTGAAGCCAGCGGCCACCAGGGCTGGCTCGAGCAGGCCGAGGCCTTCGTGCGCCTCGTGCTGAAGAATGACGGCTTTCATGAGCGGCAGTCTGCCCCATCGGCCGAGCCTTGGGGTTGTGCTCGCGGCGGGAAGCTGGTTTGAGCCGGCTTTCGGCCGACGTCTTTCTTCGAAGCTGGAGCTCATCATGTCGAAGCGCCTTCCCTTTCTGCTGACCCTGGTCACCTGCGCGGCGTTCGCCGGCCGGCCCGAGTACGACGCCTTCCTGTCGTCGCCGGTGCGCCGGGCCATGCCCGAGCGCGCGGGGCTGACCTCGCTGGGCAAGGCGGCCCTCGATTCGGGCTCCATCTCGAGCCTCGAGCCGCGCTTCGGCGTGCCCAAGTTCTTCAACGTCTACCGCGAGCCCGGCGTGCGCACCCCGCGCGCGATGGGGCTGACCGCCGAGCAGGCCGCGCGTGGCCACCTGATCCGCTACGCCGAGCTGTACCAGACCTCGCCCACCCACCTGGCCGAAGCCCGCGTGGCCCACGTGCACGACCTGGGCACCGGCGCGGTGGTGGTCTCGTTCCAGCAGGACGTGCGCGGCACCCGCGTGTTCCGCGACGAGCTGCGGGTGGTGATGACGCCCCAGCTCGAGCTGGTCGCCTTCTCGGGCTACCTCACCCCGAACCTGCGCCGGCTGGGCAGCTTCTCGCTCGACCACGCCGCCGCCGTGCAGACCGCGTACACCGACCTCACCGGGCTCGCCATCGAAGCCAGCGACCTGGTGCGCAAGGGCGTCGAGAGCGGCTTCACCCTCTTCGAGCTGGCGGGCGAACCCACGCCCTCGCGCGCCCAGAACGTCTGGTACGCCATGCCCCAGGGGCTCGAGCCGGGCATCT
>CAIWFK010000194.1 GCA_903911905.1 uncultured Myxococcales bacterium | reverse complement strand
TGTCGAACACGTCGATGTCGGCGAACTTCTTGAAGAGCACGCCCTTGCCTTCCATCACCGGCTTGGCGGCGTACGGGCCGATGTCGCCCAGCCCCAGCACCGCGGTGCCGTTGCTCACCACGCCCACCAGGTTGCTGCGCGCCGTGTACTTGTACGAGAGGTCGGCGTCCTTCGCGATCTCGAGGCACGGCTCGGCCACGCCCGGCGAATACGCCAGCGCCAGGTCGCGCGCGGTCGCGGTCGGCTTGGTCGGAATGACCTCGATTTTCCCGGGGCGCCCCTGCGAGTGGTAGTCGAGGGCGTCTTCACGGCGGAGCTTCTTCGACATCGGCGTAAAGCTGGTGGCCATGGCGTCAGGCGTGCTCCAACTGAAGCGAAGAATCGACTGTTTTCAGTCTGCGCGGCGCGTCATGAAATGAGCTGCGCTTCTCATTGCGGCGCGGGGTCGTCACCGGGGTCGCCCTTCACCGGGTCGTCGGGCGGGGCCCTGGCCAGCTCGGCCTTCACCATCGCCTGGTGCTCGAGCACGCGCGCGCGACATGTTCACGCTCCAACGCGCACTGCGTTGGAGCGGTCAGGTGCAACCCGAAGACCGCGCGACGTGACCTGAATCGCGTCCCGGCCACGGCAAAACGTGCGTGACCGGGCTCGTCGAGGGTGAAGCGGCGCAGCTACTTCGCGGGCGTGGCGGGAGACGTGGTCGTGGTCTCGGCCCCCACGATCACGAACTCCACGCGCCGGTTCTGCTCGCGGCCGGCCTCGGTGTCGTTGCTGCCCACCGGCTTGTCCGGCCCGAAGCCCTTCGAGGTCATGCGCGTGGCGGCGATGCCCGCCTTGAGCAGCCAGGCCTTCACGCTGGCGGCGCGCGCGTCGCTCAACGAGAGGTTGGTGGCCCGGTTGCCGCGCGAGTCGGTGTGCCCTTCGATCGACACCCGCTCGACCTCGCTGTGCTCCTTGAGAATCTTCGCCACCTGTTCGAGCAGCGGGAAGCTGCGCGGCAGAATCGTCGACTTGCCGGTCGCGAAGTACACCTTGTCCTTGATGATCAGCCGATCGCGGGTGATCACCACCAACTGCTTCTGGTCGGCCGGGCACCCGTTGTTTTCCTTCACGCCCTTGACGTCCTTGCAGGCGTCGAAGCGGTCGGGCACGCCGTCACCGTCGCCGTCGGGGTCGGGGCAGCCCTTGAGCTCGGCCAGGCCAGCCACCTTCGGGCAGGCGTCGACGTCGTCGGTCAGGCCGTCGCCGTCGGTGTCGGGGCACCCCTTCTGTGCGGCCGGGCCGGCATCGTTCGGGCAGGCATCGACGCTGTCGGGCACGCCGTCCTTGTCGGCGTCGGGCTCGGGGCAACCCTTGCGCGCCACCGGGCCGGGCACCGTCGGGCACGCGTCGTCGGCGTCCAGCACGCCGTCCTTGTCGGTGTCGACGTCGGGGCAGCCCTTGCGCGTCGCGATGCCGGGCACCGTGGGGCACTCGTCCTTCGCGTTGGGCACGCCGTCGCCGTCGAGGTCGAGCTCGGGGCAGACCACCGGGTCGTGCGGCTGGCCCGCGACGCACTTCGGCTTCTCGACCTTCTTCGGCCGCGGGGCGATGGCCACGCCCGCCAGAATGCGGAAGCTGGGCGTGCCGGGCAGCCCGCCGAAGCCCGGGCCACCGACCGCATACAGCTCGAGCAGGTCGAAGAGCGGGTAGCGCACGCCCAGGTCGACCTCGGCGCCTGCCGGTGCCTTGGTGAAGGGCACGTCGAGTCGAGCCGACAGCTCGCCACGCAGGCCGTCACCCAGGGTGGCCAGAATCAGCCCCACGTTGAACAGGCTGCCGACCTGATCGGTGGTCACGCTCTGGGTGGTCAGCGTGCGCGCGTTGCGCAACAGCGCGCCCACCGAGCCACCGACCCGCAGGAACGAATTGAGGGTACGGCCCACGCCCACCGAGGGCACGACCGACACGCTGTCGTCCTTGGTCAAGGCCGCCGCGCTGCCCAGCGGAATGCCGAGTGACGCACCAATCGACAGGTCGATGGCGTGGCCCCGACGCTCCTGCAGGGGCGCGCCGCGAACGGAAATCCACGGGGTGCCCGCTGCGGCCCCGGTGAAGATGGGCGCGTAGCCGTGCGCCGACAGGTCGCTGCCGGCCTGCGAGAGGATGATGGGCAACTGCACCGCTGCGTCGAGCCACTCGGTGAACGAATACGCTCCCGACAGGTGCAGCCCCAGCCGGTCGCGCACCACGCTGCCCACCCGCTTGCCGTCTTCGAGCACCACCAGCGGGTCGCGCTCGTAGTGGAAGGTGACCGCGATGCGGAACTGGTTCTTGGGCAACAGGTCGGCTGATTCGACCAGCAGCCCGTGCTGCGCGCCGCCCGTCAGGCGCACGCGCTCGAGCTCGAAGCCCGGCACGGTGGTGCTCTGCGCGAACGCCGCGCTGGCCGCCAGCACCGTCACCGTCGCCAGCGCGGCCGCCCGCCTTCGACGCACCAGCAGCAGCGTGGCGACCAGGGCCAACAGCCAGGGGCCCGGCGTGCCACCGGTCGACGCGCAGCCCACGCCCAGGCCGCCGCCCGAGAGGCTGCGCACCACCACCGTGATGGTGGTGACCGACGACTCGTGGCCGTCGGCCTGCACGGTCACCTGGTGGTCGCCCTTGGCGATGGGCGTGGTCGGCGTGCAACTGAAGGTGCCGTCGGCGTTCGCCTGGGTGGTGCACACCGGGGTGCCGTCGACCACGATGGTCACCGTGGAATTCGGCGGCGCCGTGCCGGTGAAGGTCGGCGTCTGACCCGTGGTGGTGCCGGTGGTCGGCGTCACCAGTACCGGAGGCGTGCCCACCGTGAAGGGCCCCGCGGTCGAGGTGGCCGACGTGCCGCCGGCGTTGCTCGCCGTCGCCGTCACCTGGTGCATGCCGTCGGTCAGGTCCTTCGTCGCCGCGCACGAGAAGTGCCCGGTGGCGTCGGCGGTCGCGGTGCAGACCTGCGAGCCGTCGACCGACACCGTGACCGACGAACCCGCCTCGGCCGTGCCGGTGAAGGTCGGCAGCGAGGTGGTGTTCTGGTTGGCGGTGGGCGAGGTGATGACCGGCGCCGCGGGAACCGGGGTGATGGTGAAGGCGCTCGGCGTCGAACTGGTGCTGCCTCCCGGGGTGGTCGAGGTGAGCGTCACCAGGTGGCTGCCGTCACCCAGCGGGGTGGTCGGCGTGCACGAGAAGTGGCCCATGGCGTCGGCCGTCGCCGTGCAGACCGTCATGCCGTCCACCGTCACCGTCACCGTCGAGCCCGGGTCGGACAGGCCGGTGAAGGTCGGGGTGTGGCTGCTGGTGGTGCTGCCCGGCGCCGGCGACTGCAGCACCGGCGTGCCCGGCGCGTTGGCCACGGTGAAGGGCGTGGGCGCGGTGGTCGGCGACACGTTGCCGGCGGCGTCGGTGGCCGTGGCGGTCGTCGAATGCATGCCGGGCGTCAACGGCTGGGTCACCGGGCAGGTCCAGGCCCCCTGGGCGGTGGCCGTCACCTCGCACACCACCTGGCCGTCCACGCGCACCGTCACCGTGCTCGAGGCCTCGGCGGTCCCGGTGATGGTCGGCTTCGGGCTGGTCGTCGCGCCCGAGGTGGGGCTGGTGATGACCGGCACGGCAGGGGCCATGGTGTCGACCGTGAAGGGCACGGTGGGCGAGGCGGGGCTGGTGCCACCGGTGGTGGTCGAGTTCGCAGTGACGTGGTGCGGGCCGTCGGCCAGCGGCGCCGCAGGCGCGCAGACGAAGTGTCCGGTCGCGTCGGCGGTCGCCGTGCACGCCGGCGTCATGCTGCCGTCGACGAAGACCGAGACCGTCGAGCCCGGCGTCGCCGTGCCTTCGATGGCCGGCGTGGGGTCGGTGGTGGTGGTGTTCGCCACCGGCCCGGTGATGACCGCCGCCGAGGGCACCGTGCTGGTTCCCACCGTGAAGGGCACCGCCGTCGACGGGGTGCTCACGTTGTTGGCGGCGTCGGTCGCGGTCGCCGTGACCTGGTGCGCGCCGGTGCTCAACGGCGTCGCCGAGGTGCAACTGAAGGCGCCCGTGGCGTCGGCGGTGGCGGTGCAGACCGGCGTGGTGCCGCCGTCGACGAACACGTTTACCCGCGCGTTGGGCTCGCTGGTGCCGACGTAGATGGGCGTGGCGTTGGTGGTGGCGTTCGCCGCCGGCGAGGTGACGGCCGGCGCGCTCGGCGCCACGGTGTCGACCGTGAAGGGCACCGAGGTCGAGGCCTGGCTGGTGCCATCGGTGGTGGTGGCGGTCGCGGCCACGGTGTGCGGGCCGTCGGCCAGCGCCGGCGAGACGTCGCACGACCAGGTGCCCGTCGAAGAGACGGTGGCCGTGCAGGCCGGCGTGCTGCTGCCGTCGACGTACACGCGAACCTCGGCGCCCGGCGTGCCGGTCCCCGACACGGTGGGCGTGGTGTCGCTGGTCGACTGGCCGCGCGTCGGGGAGACGATGACCGGGGGGCCGGGCGGGGTGGCGGGCGCGACGGTGAAGTTGCGCGCCGGCGTCGACGGGCTCGCGTTGCCCGCGGGGTCGGTCGCCGTCGCCGTCAGGTGATGCGCGCCCGACGACAGCGGGCCCACCACCACGCAGGTGAAGTTGCCGGCCGCGTCAGCCACCGCGCTGCACGCCGGGGTGGTCGAGCCATCGACGAAGATGGTCACCGTGGCACCGGGTTCCGCCGTGCCGGAAACGGTGGGCGAGGGCGAGGTGGTCGAGCCTTCCGCCGGAGCCAGCACCACCGGCGAGGCCGGCGCCGTCGCATCGACGGTGAAGGTGCGGGGAATCGAGGTCGCGGTCGGGCCCGAGCTGTTCGCGGCCGTCGCCACCGCGACGTGCGGGCCATCGCCCAACGCCGGAGCGACCGTGCACGACCAGTTGCCCGAGGCATCGGCGGTGGTGGTGCAGGCCGGCGTGGTGCTGCCGTCGAGGTAGACGGTGATGGTGGCCAGCGGCACCGAGGTGCCCGACACGTCGGGCGTGGAGTCGGTCAGCAGCGCATTCTGGGTGGGGGCGCTGATGATGGGCGCGGTTGGCGCCAGCGGCCCGTTGTTCAGGGGGAAGTTCGCCGGGGCCGCGACGCCGGCCACCGTCGCGGTGACCGTGTAGGCGCCGACCGTGCCGTTCGCGGTGGGCGTCACCGTGACGCGGCCGGCCGAGTCGGTGGTGGCCGTGGCGGGTACGCCGGTCGCCGACGCGCCCGAGGCGGGCACCGTGAAGGTGACGGTGGTGTTCGGCACCGGGTTGCCCTGGGCGTCCGTCACCAGCACCACCAGCGGGGCTCCGAAGGTGGTGTTGATGATGGCGGTCTGCGGCGCGCCGCTGACCGCCGCGACGGTCGTCGGCGCGGTCGCGAGGTTGGTCAGCGGGAAGGTGACGGCCACCAGCGCCCCCGCCTTGGCCGTGACCGAGTACGGCCCACCGGCGACCGCGTTGGCGGTGGCGGTGATGCTCACCTTGCCCTGCGCGTTGGTCGACGTCGACCCGGTGAGCTTGGCAGAGGGGCCTGACGAAGGCGCGGTCAGCGTCACCGTGACGCCGGGTACGGGGTTGCCGTTGGCGTCCTTCACCAGCACCACCAGCGGAAGCGCGAAGGTGGTGAGTACCGGCGTCGACTGGCCGATGCCGCCCGAGGCGATGGTCACGGTCGTCGGCTCTCCCGCGTTGTTGGTCAGGTCGAAGCTGGCGCTGGTCGCGCCGCCGCTCACCGACGCCGTCACCGTGAAGGCGCCAGCGGTCGCGTTGGCCACGGCGGTGACCTGGGTGTGGCCCTGCGCGTCGGTGACGCTCGGCACCGAGAGCCCCGCCGAAGCGCCCGATCCGGGCGCGGTGAAGGCGACGACCGCGTTGGACACCGGGTTGCCGAAGGCGTCGGTCACGGCCACCACCAGCGGGCTGCCGTAGGCCGTGGTGACCGTCTGGTTCTGCGGCGTGCCGCTGACCACGGTCACGACGCTCGCGGCGCCGGCGAGGTTGGTGAGCGCGAAGCTGGCGGGCGTCGTGACGCCTGCCGCCGCGGCAGTGACCGTGTAGCTGCCCGAGACCGTGCCGGCCGTCGCGGGCACCGAGATCTGACCCTGCGCATTGGTGGTCGCGGTGGCGGCGACGGTGGCGCGCGCGCCGCTGCCCGGAGCCGTGAGGGTGACGGTGACGTTGGGCACCACGTTGCCGTTGGCGTCCTTCACCACCGCGACCAGGTTGGCGCCGAAGGCGGTGCCGACGGTGGCCGACTGACCCGAGCCGCTGACCACGGTGATGGTGGCGGGCGCTCCGGCGGTGTTGCTGAGCGCGAAGCTGGCCGCGGTCGCGACGCCCGTGACGGTGGCCGCGACGGTGTACGAGCCCGACACGGTGCCGGCCGTCGCGGGCACGGAGATTTGACCCTGGGCATTGGTGCGGGCGGTGGGGGCGACGGTGGCAGTGGCGCCACTGCCGGGTTTGGTGAGGGTGACGGTGGCGTTG
>CAIWFK010000193.1 GCA_903911905.1 uncultured Myxococcales bacterium | reverse complement strand
GGCGCCCTCGCCCGCTGCTCTCTTCGACGTGTCTGACCTGCACCGCCACCGTGCCGCGCTCACCCGACCGCAGTTGGGCGATCTTCTTGAGCTGCCGACGATCGTCGTAGACGCGCGGCAGCAGGAAGAGCACGTCGCCGACCTTGGTCAGCCCCTTCTTGTTGAGCAGCCCCACCAGGCGCGGGTTGAGGCGCCAGCCCACCTGCTTGAGCAGCGTGGCGAGCGGGCCGCTGGCAGGGGCAATCGACAGAATGCGGGTGGCCTCGGCTTCGGGGCCGTCGCCCTTCGGCTTCTTCGCGCGCTTCGCCTTCGGGGCCGAGGGCGCCTTCACCGCCTTCGCGGTCTTCGCCGGCACCTTCGGGGGGGGCTCGACGACGGGCCTGGTCGGCGCCGGTCGCGAAACGGGAGCCGGCATCGGCAAGGCCACCGACGTGGCCGGCACGCTGGCGAAGTCGACCGTGAGCCCCTCGTCACGCAGCACCGCCAGCACCGCCAGCACGGCGCGACGCCGCACCTGCTCGTCGCTCGAATCGATGATGCCGAGGGCCTTTTCGAGGGCCCCGAGGCGGTCGGCGGCGAGGCTGGCGCGCGCACGGGTGATGGCCGCGCCCAGGGGCGAGCGCAGGTCCTTGAGCGAGCGCAGGTTGGCGAAGTCGCGCGAGGCCGCATAGCGCAGCGGCCCCAAAAGCGACTCCAGCGGGTGGGGGCTAGTCGGCATCCTCGAAGGCGACCGAGAGAATCTCGTACTCGCGGCTGCCGCCGGGGCTGTTGATGTTCACCACGTCACCGACGTTCTTGCCGATGAGGCCGCGGGCGACGGGCGAATTGACCGAGATCCACCGCTTCTTGATGTCGGCCTCGAATTCGCCGACCAGGCGGTAGACGACCTTCTTCTCGTTCTCGAGATCGAGCAGCTCGACCGTGGCGCCGAACATGACCCTGGTCTGGCCCTTGAACTTCGAGACGTCGATGACCTCGGCGTTCGCGATCCACCCATTGAGGTTCATGATTCGACCCTCGATGTGGCCCTGCTTTTCCTTGGCCGCGTGGTACTCGGCATTCTCGCGCAGGTCGCCGTGGGCGCGCGCGACTTCGATCTCGGCCGAGATCTTGGGGCGCTCGACGGACTGCAGGTGCTTGAGCTCCTCCTGCATCTTCTTGAGGCCCTTGGGGCTCATGGGAAAGCGTTCGGTCATCGCCAACGGTCCTCGCAGAGGTGTTTCACGGAAAGTGGGGCACAGTAGCGAAGCGCGCGGGGCGGGTCTAGCCTCTGTCGGGTGCTGTCCATTCAGGAACTCAACCGCGTGGCGCGCTCGATGAAGGTCGACGACTTCGAGCGCCAACTGGGCCCCTTCGTCCTCATTCAACGGCCTCCCGACGAGATGACGCAGCAGCGCGCGCTGATGCTGGGCGCCAAGCGCACGATCGCGGTCAAGCCGGGGCAGAAGTTGGACCGGGTCGAGTTGTTGCTCGAGTTCGAAGATCTGCTGGTGGCCACCCTGCCCTTCGTCGAGCCGGGCCAGGCCTTGACCGTCGGCCGGCTGCCCGACTGCGACCTGGTGGTCGACGACCCTTCGGTCAGCAAGCACCACGCGACGCTGACCTGGAACGGCGGCGTCACCATCGAGGACGCCGGTTCGTCGAACGGCACGACGGTGAATGACCAGGCCATCACCGGCAGCCGCGCGGTGCACGACACCGACGAGCTGGCCTTCGGCGACGCGCGCTTCTGCTACCTGCTGACCCGCTCGCTGCACGAACGGCTCACCACCGGCCTGCGGAGCAGCTGACCCACCATGCTCTCGGTCAAGGAGCTGCGAACCTTGGCCTCACGGCTCTCGGTGAAGGACTTCCGCCGCGAGATGGGGCCGTTCGTGCTGGTGCAACGCCCGCCCGGCAAGTCCACCTTCGACACCAACAAGATGGGGCTGCCCCAGAACGTGCAGCAGACGGCGATGGCGAGGCCCGAAGCGGTGACCGCTGGCGCCCTGGGCCTGCTCTTCCAGTTCGACGATCTGATGGTGGCGACCGTGCCGCCGCTCCACGGCGTCGATCAACTGACCGTGGGCCGCCAGCCCGACAGCGACCTGATGTTGGAAGACCCGTCGGTCTCGAAGACCCACGCCCTGTTGCGCTGGGACGGGGTGTCGAACCGGTGCACCATTCAAGACCTGGGGTCGACCAACGGCACGTTCCTCAACGCGTCGATTCGGCTGCGTCGCGAGACCACGCTGAAGAACGGCGACATCCTCTCGTTCGGAGAGGTGCAGTATTGGTTCCTGCTGACCGACACCCTGCACGAGAAGCTGGTCAGCCAGGGCCGGCGCGACCACGGGGTCTGACGCGTCGGTTCAGACCATGTCGACCAGCAGCAATTCGGGCTGCTCGACGTACTTGATCACCTCGTAGGCGAACTCCGCGCCGGTTGCGCCGTCGATGACGCGGTGATCGAAGCAGAACGAGAAGAGCATGATCGGGCGCACCACGATCGACCCGTCTTCGGCCACCACCGGGCGCTTGCGCATGCGGTGCACGCCCATGATCGCCACCTCGGGGTGGTTGATGATGGGGGTGGCGAAGAGCCCGCCGGTCTGGCCCAGCGAGGTGATGGTGAAGGTGCCGCCGGTCAGCTCTTCCATCTTCAGCTTCTGATCGCGCGCGGCGTTGGCCAACCGGGTGATCTCGTTGCCCAGGCCGCGAATGCTCAACCGATCGGCGCCGCGAACCACCGGCACCGTCAGCCCCTGCTCGGTCATGGCGGCGATGCCGATGTGGTGCTCGCCTCGAACGATCAGTTCCTGGGTCGCCTCGTCCATGTTGGCGTTGACCTGGGGGAAGGCGCGGAAGGCCGCCAACACCGCCTTCACGAAGAAGGGCAGGAACGAGACCTTCACGTTCTGCGAGGCCAGCTTGTCGTTGATGGCGGTGCGCAGCGCGATCAGCGCGGTGGCGTCGACCTCTTCGACGAAGGCGTAGTGCGGCGCGGTGAACTTCGACTTCACCATCTTCTCGGCGATCTTCTTGCGCAGCCCGCGCAGCGGAATGCGCTGGTCGACCGCGGCCACCGACAGCGGCTGCCAGTGCTTCGCGGGGGCCTGCGCGCCGGCGGCGGCCTTCACCGGGCCCGAGGCGATGAAGGCCTCGACGTCGGTCTTGAGCACGCGGCCCTGGGGGCCCGAGCCGGCGATCTGCCCGAGGTCCAGGTTGAGTTCGCGCGCCATGCGACGGGTGACGGGCGTGGCCAGCACCTTCTCGGCCGAGACGACCGGCGCTGGCACGGCGGCGGCGGTGGCCTGGGCGGCGGCGGGAGCCTTCGGCACTTCGTGGCCATGGGTCTTCGTCACGGCCGGGGCTTCACCCGAGACCTCGAGCTCGACCAGCACCTGGTGCACCTTCGCCATCTCGCCCAGGTTGCCGAAGGTGCGCAGCACCTTGCCGGCGCGCGGAGTCGGCACGGTCACGGTGGCCTTGTCGGTCATCACCTCGACGATGCCGGCGTCTTCCTTGACCACGTCTCCGGGCTTCACCAGCCACGAGACGATCTCGCCCTCCATCACGCCTTCACCGAGGTCGGGCAGCTTGAATTCGAAGGTCGCCATGGAAGCGGTGCGTACCGCTTTCGCCGCCTGCTGTCAGCTTCGACCCTCGGCGGTGCGCTCCTTCTCCATCAAGCCCTTCATGAAGAACTCGGCGGCGCGGTAGCTCGAGCGCACCAGCGGCCCCGAGGCCACGTAGAGGAAGCCGAAGGACTCGGCCAGCGTCTGGTACTGCGCGAACTGCTCGGGGCTGGCGAAGCGCTCGACGCGCAGGTGGTGCTGCGAGGGCTGCAGATACTGGCCCAGGGTGAGCACGTCGACGCCCACCGAGCGCAGGTCGCGGAAGGTCTGCTCGAGCTCGGCGTCGGTCTCGCCCAGGCCCACCATCACCGAGCTCTTGGTGTACAGCTTTTCGGGGCGCTGCTTGAGGTACTCGAGCACGCGCAGCGACTGGCGGTAACTGGCGCGGCGATCGCGCACGGTCGGCGTCAGCCGCTCGACGGTCTCGATGTTGTGCGCCACCACGTGCGGGTGCGCGACGGCGACGATCTCGAGCGAGGCGAGCGCGCCCTGGAAGTCGGGAATGAGCACTTCGACCGTGGTCTTCGGCGACTCGTGCTTGAGCGCCGTGATGGCCGCGGCGAAGTGGCTGGCGCCGCCGTCGGGGCGATCGTCGCGGTTGACCGAGGTGACCACGATGTACTCGAGGCCCATCTCGCGCACCGCGTGGGCCAGGTTCTCGGGCTCCATCGGGTCGAGCGGCGGCGGCGCGCCGACCTTCACGTGGCAGAAGCGGCAGGCGCGGGTGCAGACCTCACCCATCAGCATCACCGTCGCGGTGCCACCACCCCAGCACTCGGCGATGTTCGGGCAGCGGGCCTCTTCGCAGACCGTGGCCAGCTTCAGGCTCTTCACCAGGCCCTTGACCCGCTCGTAGCCCTCGCCGCGAGGCAGGCGAACCTTGAGCCAGTCGGGCTTGCCCGTCGAGGTGGGCTGGGCGGTCGGGAGCCGGTTCGGAGTGGCCATGCCCCTGTCCTATTGAGGCCGGCCTTCAGAAGCAACCCATCGGAATGGCTGGGGCTTACAGGGTCGTTCAGTGTCCTACCTTCCTGAACGGGCGAAATGTTCGGCACTCGACCGGGCACCACCGGGTCAGGTCATCAAATGCTCCGAGAGTTCGCCATCGTTCGAGTGAAGAAGGTCGCAGTCGGCTGGGAATACCCGGTCGCGTTCGACGAGGTTCGCGAGTGCCCGCTGGCGGGCGGGTTCGACCAGCTCACCCGCGCGCGGCTCGATCAGGCGCTGGGCCAGTTTCCCTTCGCGCGGCGCACCGGTGACGGGCGTCGGGCGTGGCTCATCGAGGCCCCGGGGCGCGGCGCGGTCACCGCGTGGATCACCAGCGACGGCTCGTTGTTCATCGAAGGGCACGCCTCGCTGCCGGTCTTCTTCGCCATCTTCGCGCACCTGGCGCAGGTGGTGCCCGCGCTGGCGATGGAAGATCGCATCACCGGGCTGCTGCACAATCGGCAATCGTTCATGCGGCTGGTGCGGCACGAAGAGCACCGCAACCTGCCGTGGGACGAAGAGGCGGACCCGAACCACACCCCTCCGATGGCGGCGTGAGGTGAGGTTCTGGCGCTCGTGGGTGGGTGGGCTGTTCGAAGGTTGGTTCGCCGGGCACCGCAGAAGACCACGCACGCCCGCCGCCCCATCAAGACCGTTTCCGGCCTGCGCTCGAGCTCAGTACGCGAGGAACCGCGCGAGGTCGCGGTTCTTCGTACGGAACACGTACCGCTTCCCCTCGGCGGGCACCGAGTCGTCCTTCGGAAACAGATACTCGTAGGCGAACACCTCGGCCCCCGGGTACGCGAGGTCTGTCGACGCCATGGCCAGCGAGCGGCCGCCCTTCCCGTCTGGCCAGAACACCAGGCTGCCCAATTGGTACCCACCGGTGCCCGGCAGGTACCTGGCGACCTCAAGCTGGTAGTGGCCTGGCCCGAGCGTCTTCACGGTTGGGTCGGACACGCTGACCTGCACGTACCTGGTGACGGTCTTCAGTGTGGGCAGGTTGATGACCCCGCCCGTGTTGCCCCAACGCCAGTGAACGAATGGCACTGGCCGTTGCGGCACGTACTCGAGCTCGAACGAGGCCTGGCTCGAAGGCACCCGGCCCGGGTCGTCGCCGAAGAACTCCACCTGGAACCGCTCTTCGCTGCGCCGCAGGCCGGCCACCACCCAGGCCCCCACGGCGAGCAACGACACGGCGACCAGGCCCGCGAGCACGCGCGCGATCACGTCAGATGTGAATCGGGTGACCGAGCACCACTTCGGCGGTCTCGTGCATGATTTCCGAGAGCGTCGGGTGGGCGTGAATGGTCTTGGCGATCTCTTCGGTGGTCGCTTCGAGCTGCAGGGCCACGCAGGCCTCGGCCAGCAACTCGGTGGCGTGCGGGCCAATCAGGTGCACGCCGAGCACCTCGTCGTACTTCTTGTCGGACACGATCTTCACCAGGCCGATGGCTTCGTCGCTGATCGACGCCTTGGTGATCGCGCTGAAGGGGAAGATGCCGGTCTTCACGTCGAAGCCGCGCTCCTTCGCCTTCTTCTCGGTGAGGCCCACCGAGGCCACTTCGGGGTAGCAGTACGTCGCGTTGGGAATGCGATCGTAGTTGAGCGGCCGCGGGTTCTTGCCGGCGATGTGCTCGACCGCCACCACGCCCTGCGCCGAGGCGCAGTGCGCCAACCACGGGTACGGCGTGATGTCGCCGATGGCGTACACGTTCGGCTCGCTGGTGCGCATCATCGAGTCGATCTGGATGGTGCCCTTGGGCATCAACTGAATGTTGGTCTTCTCGAGGCCGATGCCCCTGGTGACCGGCCCCCGGCCGACGGCCGACAGGAAGTACTCGGCTTCCATGACCTTCTGGGTGCCGTCAGGCAGCGTGGCGGTGACCTTCACGCCGTCCTTCGTGTTCTCGACCTTCTCGAACTTCGTGCCGGTGAGCACCTCGATCTTGCGGCGCTTGAGCTGCTTCTCGAGTTCCTTCGAGATGTCGAGGTCTTCGATCGGCAGCACGTTGGGCATGAACTCGATCAGGGTGACCTGCGAGCCCACGTGGTTGAAGATCGACGCGAACTCGGTGCCGACCGCGCCGGCGCCCAGCACGATCAGGCTCTTGGGAATCACCGGCAGCTCGAGGATCGAGTCGCTGTTCAAGATGCGCTTGTGGTCGATGGTGATCGACGGCAGCGTGGTGCACACCGAACCGGTGGCGAGGATGATGTTCTTCGTGTCGAGCACCTGCTTGGTGCCGCCCTCGGTCAGCACCACCTCGACCTTGCCCTTGCCCGCGACCGTGCCGGTGCCCTTGAACACCGTCACCTTGTTCTTCTTCATCAGGAAGTCGATGCCGCCCGCGCCCTTGTCGACCACCTTCTGCTTGTGCTTCTGCGCCTGGGCCCAGTCGAGCTGGGGGTTGGTGACGTTGATGCCGAAGGTCGCGGCGTGGGTGATGTGGGAATAGAGCTCGCTGGTGTAGAGCAGCGACTTGGTGGGAATGCAGCCCCGGTGCAGGCAGGTGCCGCCCAGCCTCTTGTCCTTCTCGATGATCGCGGTCTTCAGGCCAAGCTGGCCCGCCCGAATCGCCGCCACGTACCCACCAGGACCAGAGCCGATGATCACCACGTCGAAAGTGTCAGCCACGATGCGTTCTCCTTGATGAATTCGACTGGCGTCATACGCCCGCCCACCGGGGCCTGCCACGAACTTTCGGGTGGCATCCCGCGCGCGCAACTGCTTCATAGAAGAAGCGCGATGCCCAGGTTTCCTGCCCGTACGGTGGTGTTGATGGTGCTGACCCTGATCGCGTTCGGCTGGTTCTATTGGCAAACCCACCTGCCCCACCGCGTCGTGGAACCGGCGCACGTCGAAGTCGACGTCCTCGGAGGAGATCGATGAAGGTCCTGGTGATCGGCGGCGGCATCATGGGCGCGTCCATCGCGCGCGAGCTGGCCCTGGCGAAGGTGCAGGTCACGGTGCTCGAGCGCTCGGTGCCGGGTGCCGAAGCATCGACCGCCGCAGCCGGCATGCTTGCCCCCCAGCTCGAGGCCAGCACGCCCGGGGCCTTCCTCGCGCTCAGCCTGCTCAGCCGCGCCATGTACCCCCGGTGGACCGAGGAGCTGACCGCCGAGACCCAGGTGGGCGTCGACTACGCTGCCTCGGGCGCCCTGCAGTTGGCCTTCACCGAGGCCGAACTCCACGCGCTCGACGCCACCATCGCCTGGCAGCGCGCCGCCGGCCTGCGCGCCGAGCTGCTCTCGGCCGACGAGCTGCGCAAGCTCGAGCCCGGGGTGGGCCCCGAGGCCCTGGCTGCCGCGCACTTCCCCGACGATCACCAGGTCGACCCGCGCAAGCTGATGCGCGCCTTGCTGGTGGCGGCCACCCGCGCCGGCGTCGCGTTCCGCTCGGGCTACGTGCGCCGCCTGGTCGAGAAGGACGGGCGGGCCACCGCGGTCGACCTGGACGGCGAGCTGCTCGAGGCCGATGCGATCGTGCTGGCCGCGGGCTCGTGGTCGGGCCAGGTGGCGGGCGCGAAGCTCGACCCCCGGGTGATCAAACCGGCACGCGGGCAGATGATGGAATTTCAGCTCCGCGCCCCGCTCACCCGCCACATTCTCAAGGGCGCCAAGGGCTACGTGGTGCCCCGCGCCGACGGCCGGGTGGTCTGCGGCAGCACCATGGAACTGGTGGGCTTCGACAAGAACGTCACCGGCAACGGGCTGGCCTCGATTCTCCAGGCAGCGACCCGGCTGATGCCGGCGCTGGGCGAGGCTCCGGTGACCTCGACCTGGGCCGGCCTGCGCCCGTGGACCACCGACGCCCAGCCCATTCTGGGGCCGGGGCCGTTGGCCGGGCTGTTCCTCGCAACCGGTCATTTCCGCAATGGAATTCTGCTGGCGCCTGCCACCGCCCGGGTGATGGGCGAGCTGGTGAGGGGCGAGAAGCCGACCCTCGACCCAAGACCCTTCCGGTTCGACCGCTTTTCTCTCTAAGCTGCCCCCGCTCTGCTGCACGACACTCCGACCGACCCCCACGTGGAAGCCATACCGCCCCCGCCCCCGCGCATTCTGATCGTCGACGACGACGAATCGGTGCGCGACGTCATCTCGGTGTTGCTGCGAGAAGAAGGGTACAACTGCGTGGTGGCCAGCGGCGCCGACATGGCGCTCGACCTGGCCCAGCACGACGAGACGCCGCTCGTCATCTCGGACATGAAGATGCCCGGGAAAGACGGGCTGTGGCTGCTCGAGGCCTTCCGCGACAAGCACCCCGACACCTCGATCATCATGCTGACCGGGTACGGCGACACCGAAGCGGCGGTCGACTGCCTGCGCCGCGGCGCGGTCGATTACCTGCTCAAGCCACCCAAGCTCACCGACCTCATCCGCTCGATCGAACGGGCGCTGGCCAAGCGGCGGGTCGAGCTGGCCCGCAAGCGGTACCAGAAGAAGCTCGAGCGCAAGGTGCGCGACCGCACCACCGAGCTTCGCGCGGCGCTGCGTGACGTCAACACCACCTACCAGAACACGCTGCTGGCCCTGGTCTCGGCGCTCGACGCGCGAGAACACGAGACGAGCGACCATTCGCAGCGGGTGGTCGAATACACCACCGCCATCGCCCACCGCCTGACCATCAAGGGTGCCGAGCTCGAGGAAATCGGCCGCGGCGCGTTGCTGCACGACATCGGCAAGATCGGCGTGCCCGACGCGGTGCTGCTCAAGCCCGGCAAGCTGACGCCCGACGAATGGGTCGAGATGCGCAAGCACCCCGACATCGGGTTCAACATGATCTGCCCGATTCCGTTCCTCTCGATTCCCTCGCAGATCGTGCTCAGCCACCAGGAGCGCTACGACGGCCAGGGGTACCCGCGAAACCTGCGGCGGGAAGAGATTCACATCGGCGCGCGCATCTTCGCCATCGCCGACACGCTCGACGCGATGACCAGCGATCGCCCGTACCGCAAGGGCACCAGCTTCAGCAATGCCATCGCCGAGATCGGCCGCTGTGCCGGCACGCAGTTCGACCCCGAGGTCGTGCGCGCGTTCCTCGACATCGGCGAAGAGGGGCTGCTGAAGATCAAGGCCGAGATGCTGGCGCGCAAGAAGGCGAAGGCCGAGGGCAAGGTCGAAGAAAAGCCGGCCGTGCCCGAGACGCCCGCCACTGGTACGCCGGCCGCCGAAGCGCCTGCGCACGACAAGTAGGCGTTCGGGGCCCCGCGTCTGAAATCGGGGCTCAGGTACGGCGGACCATCGCGGTGCGCACCTCGGCCTCGATGGCTGCGGCCGCCGCGACCGGGTCTTCGGCCG
>CAIWFK010000192.1 GCA_903911905.1 uncultured Myxococcales bacterium | reverse complement strand
GGCGAGAACATCTACCCGCGCGAGATCGAAGAGTTCCTCTACACGCTGCCGGGCGTGGCCGACGTGCAGGTGATCGGCGTGCCCGACGCGAAGTACGGCGAGGAATTGATGGCGTGGGTCAAGCTGCGCCCGGGCGTTCAGGCGACGAGCGAGGAGCTGCGCGCCAGGTGCCGGGGGAAGATCGCGACCTTCAAGATTCCCCGGTACTGGAAGCTGGTCGACGAGTTCCCGATGACGGTGACGGGGAAGGTGCAGAAGTTCCGCATGCGGGAAATGGCGATCGCCGAGTTGGGACTCGAGCAGGCGGCGCACATCGAGACGGCCTGACGCCGACGGTGGGCCGCGACAGCCCAGCCAGTGTCCTCCACTCACGCTGCTGGCCACGAGCGAGGTGGCCGCGACGTGTGCGCGACGCCCTGCCCTTCACGTGAGAGCCCCTCCTGCGGGGGACCTCCTCGGCCGGCGTGGAGCGCTTCGAAGCCAAGGAGCTGCTCGCGTTCAGCACGACGCTCGAGCACCCCCGCGTCCATCACTCCTGGAGCTCGCCCCCTGCCACTACCGCTCCACCTCGTCCCGCACGATCGTCCCGGCCCCGTCGAACACGATCTCGTGGCGCACGCCGCCGAGCACCACGTTCAGCTCGAAGGTCGACACGCCCGGTGTGGCCAGGCTGACGATTCGCTCGACCGACGTCACGGTCGCCTTCGCATACTTCCCGCCCGCGAGCGCCTTCGTCACCGCCGCCGGGAGCTCGGCCACGGTGATGGTGCGCTCTTCGGTGAGCACCTGGCCATCGGCGGTGACCACCACGTCGGCCTGCCCCTTCGCGTCGGCGATGGCGACCTCGTAATTTCCGTCTTCGAGCGCGAAGCGCTTCAGCGTCGCCGAAGGCGAATGCGCCTTCACCGCCGCGAGCACCTTCGCAGGCACGTCCTTCTGCTTCACCTCGCGTTCACCAGCGAGGGCGACCACCGGCAGCAACATGAAGAGGAGCGCTTTCATGCTCCACTCGTACCAGCCGCCGATGAGTCGACGATGAGGTTACTTGCAGCTCTTCACGCACGACTTGCGAGCGGCCGAGCAGTCGGCAGGCGAGTTGCTCGGCTTGCCGATGCACTTCGAGTACTGCTCGGAGCAGGCCTTCTCACACTTGCTCGGGCCGGCTTCGGCCACGGACGGCGCGCTGACGGCGAACGAGCCGGGCGCGATGCAGAGGAAGAGACCAGCAGCAAAACCAACGGTGGCAGCAATGGCGGAACGGGGCATTCGACGAGCCTACCGCTCAGCGAACCAGAATCAATTCAGTCGCATCGGGCTCGGTCGGTGAGCGACCGCGACCGAAGGGAAAGTTGTTGTCGTTGATGATCGCCACGCCCTGCGGCGTCACCACCACGCCTTCCGGCGTCCAGAAGGGGAACGAGAAGGTGCCACCGTCGGCGGTGGGAATCGCGAGCAGGTCGAGCACCGTGCGCTTCACGACCAGCCCACCGCGTACGGCCGGCAGCGTGAACTCGACCAGCCGCTTGAAGCCATCGAGCTTCCCTTCGGAGTCGTCGCGCTCGAGCGCGTAGCCATGCGTGGCGTCGATCATCGACATGTCGCCGACGGCCTTCGCGCGCTGGTCGAGCGGAAAGCGGAACGCGACCTGGGTGAACTGCCTCGAGGCCAGGTCGAACGAGAACGCGAGGAGCTCGCGCCCGGCGAGCGGCTTCTCGAGCATCGCGTAGAGCGTCGTGCCGTCGGGCGTGATGGCCAGGTTCTCGAACCCGCCGCTCTTCACCACCTTCGCGCGACCACCGTCGACCTGCGGCCAGGGCAGCCCGGCGCGATCGGCCTGCGTCTGGCCATCACCCATCAGCGCCACCGTCTGAAGCCAGGGGAACTCGCGGTTGGCGACCTGCAGCGAACGCCAGTCGAAGCTCTGCAGCGTCACCGCGTCCGACGGCGTGGTCGCCTTGCCAATCGCCCGGGTCAGGAACGCGGCGTCGTCGTGAGGGGCCCCGGTGCCATGCACCTTGGTCTCGAGGTTCTCGGGCACGTGCAGCGAGAGCACCTCGCGCAGGCGCAACACGTGGGTGTCACCGCCACGACGCTGTGCGGGAAACGCGGGGAGCAGCCCATCGCACCGCACGCCCCCGAGCGCCGCCAGCGAGGTCGACGGCAGCGACCACCCGCCGTCGGGCACGCCCCGGCACTTCGGCGCCATCACCCGCTCGTCGTGCCACACCACCGGCTCGTCGTCGGCGGTGGCGGTGAGGTCGAGCTCGAGGGTCGTCGCGCCGGCGTCGAGCCCCGCAAGGAACGCGGCCAGGGTGTTCTCGGGAGCGAGCCCCCGCGCGCCGCGGTGCCCCTGCACGTCGGTCTTCACCCCCAACGCGGCGACGAGATCGGGGCGATCGCTGATGAGCCCGTCGACGCCGGCGTCGAGCAACTCCACCATTCGACGAGGCTCATTGACCGTCCACGGCAGCACGCGAAAACCCGCGGTGTGCAGCGCGCGCACCTGGTCCGCCGACTCGAGCCATCGGTCGTCGGGAGAGATGACGGGCGTGCCCGCGTCGAAGGCCTGGGCCTGGACCCGCAGCGCCTCCATCGACCGCAGCATCAGGTTGCGCCGGAAGAAGGGCGAATCGGGCGAGCGCAGCACCTCGCCCTCGAGCTCGACCGGAATCGGCGCGTCGAGCAGCGCCCCCTGCGCGTCGGTGTGCAGCAGGAACGGGCCGAACTCGTCGCCGAACCAGAACGTGCCGTCGGGGGCGCGCACCATCGACTCGGGGTCGAAGTCGGCGCCCGTCAGCCACCGCTCGGCCGTGAAGTGCCGCGCGATGGGAAAGGGCACCAGCTGCCGCGGGTCGCACAGCGTGAACTGCAACGACGCCTTCAGCACGCCCGCTTGGAAGTCGGCGTTCAACGCGTAGACCCGCAGCAGGAAGTCGGCCGAGGTCTCGGCCACGCCGTACCCGTTGTCGGTCAGCGACAGAAAGCCGCCGTCACGCAGCGCCACCAGGCCCGAAAAACCCTGCACCGGCTGACCCGCGAACGGCCCACCGGCCACCCGACTGCCTGACGGAATTCCCTCCGCGATGGTGGAGGCCGGCAGCACCGCCCGCGCGAGCAGACCGTGAGAGACCACGGTCGGTTTCACCTCGCCGCGCACACAGCTCATGAGTGCCAGCAGAACGGTCAGCAGAAATTGATTCTGGAGTCGATTTGCCGGCGACTTTCGACGCACTGAGCTAAGGATCCGCACGCTGGTTCCTCTCGCATCACCTCCTCGGAGTCACAAGCATGAGCTTCCGGATCCGCAAGGCTGCCGTCCTCGGCGCTGGCGTGATGGGCAGCGGCATCGCCGCGCACCTCGCGAACGCAGGCATTCCCGTCCTCCTCCTCGACATCGTGCCGCCGACCCCGGCGCCCGGTGACGACGTGGCCTCGAAGGCCTTCCGCAACAAGTTCGCCAGCTCGGCGGTGGCCAACCTGCGCAAGCAGAAGCCCGCGCCGCTGATGACCGAGAAGGCGCTCTCGCTCATCGAGATCGGCAACTTCGAAGACGACTTGAAGCGCGTCGCCGAGTGCGACTGGGTGGTCGAGGTCATCAAGGAAGACCTGAAGCTCAAGAACGCGCTCTTCGCCAAGCTCGAAGGCCTGGTCAGCAAGACCGCCATCGTCTCGTCGAACACGTCCGGCATGAGCATCGCCGGCATGACCGAAGGCCGCAGCGACGACTTCAAGAAGCGCTTCCTGGTCACGCACTTCTTCAACCCCGTGCGCTACATGAAGCTGCTCGAATTGGTCGCAGGTCAGCACACCGACCCGCAGACCATGACCAACTTCGCCGAGTGGGGCGAGCGCACCCTGGGCAAGGGCATCGTCTTCGGCAAGGACACCACCAACTTCGTGGCCAACCGCATCGGCACCTACGCCATGATGCGCACCATTCAGTTGATGGGGCAGCACGACGTCAGCATCGAAGAGGTCGACAAGATCTTCGGGCCCGCCATGGGCCGCCCCAACTCGGCCGTCTTCCGCACCGCCGACATCGTGGGCCTCGACACGTTCCTGCACGTGACGAAGAACTGTTACGACTCGCTGCCCAACGACCCCAACCGCGAGACCTTCAAGGCCCCGGCGTGGCTCGAGACGATGGTCGAGAAGAAGATGCTGGGCGACAAGACCGGCAGCGGCTTCTACAAGAAGACCAAGGGCGACGGCGGCAAGGAGATTCTCGTCCTCGACCTCAAGACCATGGAATACCGCGCTCAGAACAAGGTGCGCTTCGAGTCGCTGGGCGCTGCGCGTGAAGTGGAAGACCTGAACGAGCGCATGCGCGTGGTGCTCAACGGCACCGACAAGGCCGCCAGGTTCGCCGAGCAGGTCACGCTCGACGCGCTGGCCTACGCCGCGCGGCTGCTGGGGGAAATCGCCGACGACATCGTCAACATCGACAACGCCATGCGCTGGGGCTTCGCGTGGGAAGCCGGCCCCTTCGCCACCTGGGACGCGTACGGCGTCGAGAAGGGCGTGACCCGCATGAAGGCGCTGGGCATCGCGGTCGCCCCGTGGGTCGAGACCATGCTCGCCTCGGGCCGAAAGTCGTTCTTCGGTGAAGACGGCGCCATCGACACCTTCTGGAACGTGAAGGCGAAGGCCAGCACCCCCAAGCCCATCATCGGCCGGCAGATCACCGTCGATCACCTGAAGCGCACCCACCGCAAGGTCGAGGGCAACGACTCGGCCACCCTGTGGAACATGGGCGACGGCATTCTGCAGCTCGAGTTCCACTCGAAGATGAACTCGATCGACACCGCCATCACCGAGCTGATGCACCGCACCGTCGACCTCGCCGAGAAGGGCGACTGGCGCGGCATCGTCATCGGCAACGACGGCGAGCACTTCAGCGCCGGCGCCAACATCGGCGCGCTGCTCTGGGCCATCAAGGACAACCAGTGGGACGCCGTGCGCCAGTTGGTGGCCGGCTTCCAGCAGGCCAACCAGCGCATGCGCTACTGCAGCGTGCCCGTCGTGACCGCGCCCTTCGGCTACGTCTTCGGCGGCGGCTGCGAGGTCACCATGGGCGGCAACGCGCAGCAGGCCTACGCCGAGTCGTACGTGGGCCTGGTCGAGGTCGGGGTGGGCCTGATTCCCGGCGGCGGCGGCAACATGCAGTTGCTTCGCAACCTCTTCGGGCCGCACGCGGGTAACAAGGACTTCGACCCGCTGCCCTTCCTCAAGAAGGCCTTCCTCAACATCGGCACCGCGAAGGTCGCCACCAGCGCGGAAGAGGCGCGCGAGGCGGGCTTCCTGTCACCCGACGCCGGCATCTCGATGAACCGCGACCACCAGTTGGCCGACGCCAAGGCCCGCGCGCTGGGCCTGGCCGAAGCGGGCTTCACGCCTCCGCGCCAGAGCACGTTCATTCTCGGTGGGCGCAGCGCGGCCGCGACCATCGACACGATGCTCTACGACATGCTGCAGAACCACCAGATCAGCGACCACGACCGGCTCATCGGCAAGAAGCTGGCGAGCGTGCTCACCGGCGGCAACGTCGCGGGCAACGCCCAGGTCAGCGAACAGCACCTGCTCGACATCGAGCTCGAGGCGTTCCTCTCGCTGTGCGGTGAATCGAAGACCCAGGACCGCATTGCGCACATGCTCGAAAAGGGCAAGCCGCTCCGCAACTAAGTGACGTGTGAAAGGACCCTGAGACCACCATGACCACCGAACGAGTCGCAATCGTCAGCAGCGCCCGCACGCCCTTCACCCGCGCCAACAAGGGCGAATTGAAGGACACCCGCCCCGACACCATGGCTGCGCACGCCATCAAGGAAGCCATCGCCCGCGTGCCCGGCCTCAAGGCGTCGGACGTCGAGGACGTGGTGCTCGGCTGCGCCATGCCCGAAGCCGAACAGGGCATGAACGTGGCCCGCATCGCCGCGCTGCTGGCCGGCCTGCCCGACACCGTCGCCGCCATGACCGTCAACCGCTTCTGCGCCTCGGGCGTGCAGGCCGTCGCGCAGGTCGCGCAGGCCATCGCCGCGGGGCAGTACGAGGTCGGCGTCGCCGGCGGCACCGAGACCATGAGCATGGTGCCCATGGGCGGCAACAAGGTGTCGTCGAACCCCGAGCTGATGGAAAAGTACCCCGAGGTCTACACCAGCATGGGCGCCACGGCCGAGAAGGTCGCCGCGCGCTTCACCGTGACCCGCGCCGACCAGGACGTGTTCGCGGTCGAATCGCAGCGGCGAGCGGCGACCGCGCGCGAAAAGGGCAACTTCAAGGACGAGATCGCCCCCATCACCGTCACGGTGTTCGACGAGTCGGGCAAGAGCAAGCAGGTCACCGTCACCGACGACACCATCTTGCGCCCCGACACCACCATCGACGGAATGACGAAGCTCAAGCCCGCCTTCGACCCCAAGGGCACGGTGACCGCCGGCAACGCATCACCGCTGACCGACGGCGCCGCCGCGCTGGTGCTGATGAGCGAGAGCCGCGCCAAGGCCCTGGGCGTCAAGCCGCTGGGCTATTTCGTCGACTTCGCGGTCGCCGGCGTGCCGCCCGACATCATGGGCATCGGCCCCGTGCCGGCGGTGAAGAAGCTGCTGGCCAAGAACAAGCTCACCGTGAAGGACATCGACGTCTTCGAGCTCAACGAGGCCTTCGCGGCGCAGTCGCTGTACTGCATTCGCGAGCTGGGGCTCGACCAGTCGAAGGTGAACCCCAATGGCGGCGCCATCGCCCTGGGTCACCCGCTGGGCGTCTCGGGCGCGCGCATGACCGGCACCATTCTGCGTGAGCTCGCGCGTCGCGGCGGCAAGTACGGCGTGGTCACCATGTGCATCGGGGGTGGCATGGGCGCGGCCGCGTTGTTCCAGGCGGCCTGAACAGCGCCCGACTCGACAGGGCGTGGGGGGAACCACTCCTCACGCCCTGCGTCGTGCAAGTCGGTCGGGCTTTGGCTAGGTTCGAGCGCATGTTGGCGTTCCTTGGCGGCCTGATGGTCCTCGCGGTGTTCCTGTTGGGCATGTTCGTCATGGTGCTGACGTTCCTGGGTGCGCGCGAACAGCGTCAGGCCAGGCGCAAGCTCGAGCAGACCCAGCCGCGCGTCGAATCGAAGCCGACCAAGACCTCGGGCGCCGTGCTCCGCCAGGTCGCCGATCGCGAAATCGAACTCGAGATTCGCAACGGCCGCGTGCTCAACGCCATTCGGCTCTACCAGGAAAAGACCGGCGTCAACGCGAAGGAAGCGCGCGACGTGGTCGAGGCCTGGCGTGACCGGCTCTCGGCGAGCTGACCACGCGCGACCTCAGGCCTTCTTCGCCGCAGCCACCGCCCACCGACGCCGCCGCCACTCGGTGAGCGAGGTGATGCCGCTGGCCCGTATCTGCTCGGCTTCCTCGGTCACCCCGAAGTGCGCCAGGTACTTCTGCACCCGCTCCTCGAGCGTCGGCGCGTCGATGGCCGCGCACAGCTCGTCAGCCTGGTAGTTGCGGCAGGTCGCCGGCCGCTGCTCGTACACCGTGCACAGGTTGTCGGGGCCCAGGTGCGGGCAGACCAGGCCCAGCGGCTTGTCGAGCATCGCGATGTCGGGAGCGACACAGCACGCGCCACACTTCGTGCACTCGCAGCTCATTGCCGGCCGAAGTACACGTTGTCGAGGCAGGCGGTGTCGAGCGGCCCGTCGTAGAACTCGCCGCGAATGCGCAGGCTGGTCAGGCTGCCCAGCACGGTGCGCAGGTCGCTTTCCGTGGCCGGCATGGCCTGGCCGTCGAGCTCCCAGCCCGAGGCGTCGTCGAGCCGAATCGAATACGGCGTCCAGTCGAGGCCCGGGGTCGCGCGGAAGTTGAAGATGATCGCCAGCCCGCCGCCGTTGAGCACCACGTCGCGCCCGCGAATCTGGTTGTAGATGGTGCCCTGCTTCAGGTCGAAGGTCAGGCGCTTGCCGTAGACGCTGCTCGCGTTGCCCAGGTACTTGGTGGGCGCGACGAAGTACCAGATGTCGCCGTCGGCCATGTCCTGGCCGCAGAGGTTGCCGTCGGGGTTGCCGCCCGAGCGGTTGGAGGTCGGCATGGTGGCCGTGCCGTTGTTGCCGATGGTCCAGCCCTCGTCGTCGACCTCGAAGGTGCTCGAGGCATACGCGGGCACGCCTCCGCACGACAGGAGACCGACGGCACCGAAGAGGGCGAAGAGCACGCGCACCTGAAGAGGCCTTCTACCAGAGCCGCGAGCGCAGTCACTTCGCGTGGACGAAGGGCTTGAGACCCGCGATCTGCTCGGATTCCTGCGTGATTCTGGCCACCTCGGCCGCCTCGCGCTCGGTGGCCTTGCGCAGGGCCGCCTCGAGCCGGCGGTCGAACACCCGGTGGGTCGAGTGGATCATCGTCGGCTCGAACCCGCGGGAAATCTTGTGCTCGCCGCCTGCACCCGGCTCGAACACCTGGCGGCCCGCGGTGATGCAGTCGTCGACCGACTGGTACAGGCAGACGTTGAAGTGCAGGAAGGGGTGCTCTTCGAAGCAGCCCCAGTACCGGCCGAACAGCCGCGTGGGCGAGTGCAGGTTGAAGGCGCCGGCGATGACCTTGCCGCCCTTGGTCGCGGTCACCAGCTCGATGGCGTCGGGCATGGTGGCGAAGGCCCGGTGGAAGAAGTCGCGCGTCAACTGCACCGGGCCCCACGAGTGGCGGCTGGCCGTGTGCTCGTAGAAGCGCCACGCGTACTCGGCGTGGGTGGCGTCGATGGCCTCGCTGCGCACCGTCTGCAGCGTGATGCCCTGCCCCGCGGCCGCGCCGCGCTCGCGCTTGAGCTGGTTGCGCCGCTTCGAGTCGAACCGCGACAGGTAGTCGTCGTAGGTGCGGTAGCCCGGGTTCTTCCAGTGGTACTGCATGGTGCTTCGACGGAAGAGCCCGGCCTCGACCAGCGCGTCGGCCTCGTCGTCGGGGCTGACGAGCACGTGCACCGAGCTGAGGCCCTCGCTCTTCGCGTAGTCGAGCGCGGCGGTCAGCAACGTGGCGCGAATGGCGCGGGGGTCTTCGCCCGCGGCCGACAGGAACCGGCGCGCGGTCAACGGCGAGAGCGGCAGCCCCATCAGCAGCTTGGGGTAATACGAGACGCCCACCTGCTGGGCCGCGTTGGCCCAGCCGAAGTCGTAGACGTACTCGCCCATCGAATGGTGCTTGAGGAAGGCTGGCGCCGCGCCCACCAGCACCCCGTCACGCCACAACGTGAAGTGCGCGCCTTCCCAGCCTCGCTCGGGCACCGCGCTGCCGCTCTCTTCCATCGCCGCCAGCCATTCGTGGCGCAGCACTGGAGGCGACCCCGGCTCGACCAGCGCGTTCCACTCGGCGCGCGTCACGTCGGTGATGGACGGCAGGACCTTCACGCGCAGTGACATGGGTGCCACTGTCTAACGGGAGCAGGGCCGCACGCAACGCGAACCACGGGTCAGGGCCTGAGGTCGACCGTGCGGAAGCTGGGGGGGCCGTTCACCAGGTGCACTGCAGGGGTGGCGTAGCCGACGTGCGTGCCCGACAGGCGGTACGTCTTCGAGCCATCGCCGTCGGTCGCTTCCTGGAGGGTGACGTTGCCGAGGCCGCTGACGACGCGGGCAGCCCTCACCCCCTTGCCCGAGGAGACCAGCACTTCTCTGACGGCCCCCACGATGCGTTTTTCTTGCGAGCCGGGCACCCGGTCAGTGGACCGTCACCCACCACGAATGCAACTGCCCCCTGCCGGCCACCACCCGGACCTGCGTCATGCCGACCCGGTGCGCCTCGATGCTCACGGAACCGGCCTTCGCGTTCACCTTGATGCTGGCCACCGCCGGGTCGTTGCTCACCGCCGAGCGGACGTCACTGAAGGCGAAGCGTTGCACTCCGTTCACGGTCATTGAAAGAGCTTGGTCCCCAGACCCACCCCGGTGGGGAGCGCCTGACGCAGGCCTGCTCGGCGGAGTCCCCGTTCGCACTGGGCTGGAAGGCGTCGCAGGAGCAGCGAGCGGCGTGAGCTCGGGCTCGGCTGCCTCCGCTTCGAGGGGAGCGGGCGCGGGCACGGGTTCGACCGCCGGCGCCGGCTCGACCGCGGGAGCCGGAACCGGAACCGGGGCCGGCACCGGAACGGCTCCCGCGGGCAACGCGAGCGGCGTCGCCACCAACGGCTGCGGGTTGGCCACCGGCGCGTCGGCATGCAGCGCGAACGTGGTGACCGCCAGCACCAGCAGCACCGAGAGCCCCGCAATCGCCCAGGGCCACCGAGAGCGCCGCGGCGCGAGGCTGGGCGTGAGCACCATCTTCTCGAGGTCGGCGACCACCAGCGCCACGCTGCGCGGTCGCTGGTCGGGGTCCTTGCGGAGCAGCTGCCCCACCAGGTCCACCAAGGGCGCCGGCACGGTGGCGGGCAGCGGCGGCGGGGCCTGACGAATCTGCCGCTCGAGCACCTGCATCGGGTGCTCACCCGGGAACGCCGGCATGCCAGTGAGCATCTCGTGCACCATCAGCCCCAGCGAATAGATGTCGGCGCGCTGGTCGACCCGCTTCCCCTTCGCCTGCTCGGGCGCCATGTACATCGGCGTGCCGACGATGGTGCCCACCGCGGTGTTCGGCGCCGCCTGCCCCACCTTCGCCACGCCGAAGTCGACGACCTTGACGAAGTCGGGCGTGCCGCCACGCTCGATGAGCATCACGTTGTCGGGCTTCAAGTCGCGATGCACGATGCCCTCGCGATGCGCGGCGTTGAGCGCCTGCCCCACCTGCACCGTGATGGCGCGCACCCGCTCGGCCGACAGCGGCGCTTCGCGCGTGATGAGCTCGGCCAGGGTGTGCCCCGAGAGGAACTCCATGGCGAAATAGAAGCGGCCGTCGGCGGTCTGCCCCGAGTCGAGCACGTCGATGATGTGCTCGTGACCGATCTGCCCGGCGGCGAGCGCCTCGGCCTGGAAGCGGTTGACGAAGCGCTGGTCGCTCGAGAGCGTGGCCAGCATCACCTTGAGCGCGACGATGCGCCGGGTCTCGAGCTGCTCGGCCTCGTAGACCTCGCCCATGCCGCCGCGCGCGAGCAGGCGCACCACGCGATAGCGCCCGGCGATCTGCATGCCCGGCCGCAGCGGCGCCAGGTCGCGCAGCCTGGTGGCCGCGAGCTGGGGGCTCAGCGCGGTGGCGGCGAAGGCCTCGGCGGCGAACACCGACGACGACGCCGACGACGTGTCGGCCGGCTGCACCTCGAGCTCGAGCGCGCCCAACCGCAGGCTCGCGCCGACCCGGACCTCGATTTCCGACACCAGGCGCCCGTCGACCGCGGTCTGCCCACCCGACAGGTCCTTGAGCCAGATGCGCCCGGTGCCGTCGACGCGAAACTCCGCGTGGTGCGGCGTGAGGGCCTCGACCCGCAGGTCGGCGCCGACGTCCGAGCCCATCACGAACGAGGTCGAGGGAAACGCCACCCGCTCGATCGGCCCCGATGGATGACGTCGCACGAACTCGTACACGCGCCAGAAGGTACCACGGGGCGTCAGGGCGAAAAGGATGCCGCCGACGTCACTTCACGAGCAGCTTCTTGAAGGTGCTGCCCTGGCCAGTCATGAGCAGCAGGTTCGTCTCTCCGCGCTGGCGAGCGACGACCTTCACCTCGCCGCCGACCAGGCGCACCGTGGCCACGTGCTCGTCGGCGATCGCCGTGCGCGTCACCCCGTCGACGTGCACCAGCTTCGAGGTGCCCACCGCCATCACCAGGTCACCGGGCTCGAGCGGCGTGGCGATGGTCGACGCGGCGGCAGTCGCCTGGCGCGGTAGCGCGTGAGGCCGGGGCGTCGCCTTCGGCTCGACGGGTACCGTCGACGCTCGCTCGGGCGATTGGGCCGGGTGGTCGGGCAACGGCCCCGGGCGCTCGGGTAACGGGCCCGGGCGCTCGGGTGACGGGCCCGGGTGCTCGGGTGACTGGCCCGGGTGCTCGGGTGACGGGCCGGTGCGCCCAGGCACGGTCGGCTCGGCTCGCGGCACGCCGCGCTCGTCCGCCACGGCGGTCATGGGCACCGCGTCGGGCGGAGGCACCGCCACCGGCGCCCCATCGTGCAAGGCGAACGCGGTGGCGCCCACCACCACCAACGCCCCACCCACCCCCAGCCCCCACCCGAGCAGCGTGCGGCCCAGGCCCCGGGCCTGCGAGACCTGCTCGAGCACCTCGGCCACCTCGACCGCGCTCTGCGGCCGGGCGTTCTCGTTCTTCTCGAGCAGCTTCGCCACCAGCGTGCGCAGCGGGGCCGGCACCGATTTGGGCAAGGTCGGCGCGGGGTCGTGCAGTTGGCGGTCGATGACCCGCATCGCGTTCTCGGCCGAGAAGGTCGGCTCACCGGTGAGCATTTCGTGGAGCATCAGCCCCAGCGAATACAGGTCGGCGCGGCGGTCGACGCGCTGCCCACGGGCCTGCTCGGGCGCCATGTACAGCGGCGTGCCCATCAACGTACCCAGCGCGGTGTTGTTGCCCAGTTGCCCCATTCGGGCGACCCCGAAGTCGACCACCTTCACGAACTCGGGGTTGCCCGCGCGCTCGACCAGCATCACGTTGTCGGGCTTCAAGTCGCGGTGCACGATGCCTTCGCGGTGCGCGGCCGCCAGCGCCTGGGCCACCTGCGCACCGATGGCTCCGACCCGTCGGGGCGTCAGCGGCGCTTCCCGGTCGATGAGCTCGGTCAGCGTGCAGCCCTTCAGGTATTCCATGGTGAAGAAGAAGCGATCTTCTTCGGTCTTCCCCGAATCGAGCACGTCGATGATGTGCTCGTTACCGACCCGGCCCGCGGCGATGGCCTCGGCCTTGAACCGGCTGACGAACTGCGGGTCGCTCGAGAGGCTGGCCAGCATCACCTTGAGCGCCACCACCCGCTCGAGCTCGACGTGGGTGGCCTCGAACACCTCGCCCATGCCGCCCTTGGCGATCAACCGCTCGAGGCGGTAGCGCCCCGCCACCAGGCTGCCCGCGGCCAGGGGGCCCGGCACCTGGCCCACGTCGGTGACCCGCACCAGTCGCGCGTTGCTGACCTGGGTGTGGGCGTGCGGCGCCGACGCCTGGCCTTCGTCGGCGATCTGCACCTCGAGCGCGAAGCTGCCCAGCTTGAGCTTCGCACCCACCGGCACCTCGGCTTCCGCCACCAGCCGCCCGTCGACCAGGGTCTGCCCGCCCGAGAGGTCGCGCACCCAGATGCGGCCCGAGCGCTCGACCGTGAAATGCGCGTGGTGCGGCTCGAGCCCGTCGACCTGCACGTCGGCCGCCAGGTCCGACCCGACCAGGAACGCGTTCGAGGGGAACGGCACCCGTTCGATGACTCCTGACGAGCGACCTCGCACGAACTCGTACACGTCGGGAAAAGTAGCACGGTCCGAACCGGTGATGACAGCGCCCCGGCGGCTGGCCTACTCACCGGGGCACATGAGTTCGCGTCACGTGATGATCGATGCTCCCGCCCTCGGTCGGCGGGCCCACGTCTGGTGCTTCGGCGACGTCGGCACCCCGGTGGTGGTCTTCCCCTCGAACGCCGGCGTGGCGCACGAATGGCAGCAGAGCGGCATGGTCGACGCGCTCTCGCCGCTCTTCGCCGCCGGCCGCATCAAGCTCTACTGCCCCGAGAGCAACGTCTCGAAGACCTTCTCGGGAGACGGCCCGCTCGCCCAGCGCATGCAGCAGCACCGGCAGTACGAGCGCTTCGTGCTCGATTCGTTGTTGCCCTTCATCGCCGCCGACTGCCGCGTCGAGCGCGACGCGGTGCGCGTGGTGGCCACCGGCTGCAGCATGGGCGCGCTCTATTCGGCGCTCTTCGCCCTCAAGTTCCCCGAGCA
Source organism: uncultured Myxococcales bacterium (assembly GCA_903911905.1). Classification (GTDB taxonomy): domain Bacteria; phylum Myxococcota; class Myxococcia; order Myxococcales; family Myxococcaceae; genus Xiheilimnobacterium; species Xiheilimnobacterium phototrophicum. Next base: position 8,633 of record CAIWFK010000192.1, on the reverse strand, counting down.
GTTCCGGGGCGCGCTGTGCATGTCGGGGCGCTACCGCGGCACCCGCTTCGTGCAGGGGGAATACGACTATTCCGACGACCTGTACTTCAACGACCCGCTGGCCTTCGTGCCCAACCTCGACGGCGCGGCGCTCGAGCGGGTGCGGCGCCAGACCCACCTGACCCTGGTGGTGGGGCGCGGGCCGTTCGAGAACTCGTGCCTGCCCGAGACGCTCGAGTTGGGCGGGTGGCTGCACCAGAAGGGCGTGCCCTCGCACCTGGGCGTGTGGGGCCACGACAGCCGGCACGACTACACCTGGTGGCGCCGGCAGGTGGCGCACTACCTGCCGCAGATCGCCTGAGCGCTCACTGCACCTTCAGGCTGGCGCGGTGCTGCGCGTCGCCGCCCGCCGCGCCCCAGGTGGTGAGCCCCGCGCTGCTCGACGGCACCGGCGTGCCGGTGAACATGCGGTTGGGGTAGCCGAGCCCGGTCAGGTTGTCGTCGAGCAGCAGCGTCCCTCCGGTGACGCCGGGCACGAAGCCGACCGACGTCGCGCTGTCCCACGGCAGCCCGCCCTGCGCCAGGAAACGCACCGCCTGGGTCGGGGTCGCCAGCGAGTTCACCTGCAGGCCGACCACCGCAAAGGGCGAACTCTTCTGGTCCACGAACCAGACCAGCCCGTCGGTCGTCATGACCAGGTTCTGGTACCCGCCCGCACCGAAGCCGTACACGCCGCTCTGCGTGGCCGCGATGGTGCCGGCGGGCGTGAGGGCCGCGTAGTTCGGGCTGGTGGCGCTCGAGAAGGCCAGACCGTTGCCCTGCCCGTCGACCACGAAGCCGACGTTGGCGTTCGCCGCCACCTCGGTGCGTGAGGCCAGGCCCGCGGCCGAGAGTCGCAGCACCGAGCTGCTCAGCACCGCGCCCTGGCTCAGGTAGAGCACGTCGGGCTGACCGGCGATGGCGGCCATGGCGGGGCGCGGTGCCGGGCTCGCCGAATAGGCCACGGCCGGGGTCGAGGTGAAGAGCAGGGTGCCCGGGCGGGTCAGGCCGGCGGGCTGGCTGCCTTGCCCGTCGGGGTGCCAGGCTTGCACCGAGCCGTCGGCGCACACGTGGTAGACGGTGGCGTCGCTGCCCACCAGCACCCAGTTGCCACCGCTGGTGCCAGGCTCGGTGCACCCGGTGTTGGGCTGCTGCCAGATGACGCTGAAGGTGCCCGCGGCTGCGGCCACCGCGTCGATGGCCCACAGCTTGCCGCCGCCCGACAGGTAGAGCGCCGTCTTCGTCGCGGGCACCGAGCTGACCCCCTGCGCCATCGCGGTCGCGCTCACCGAAAGGCCGGTCATGGCCACGCTCTTCCACCCGCCGAACGCCGACGGCGAGATGGTCGCGGTCACCAGGGTGTTGAAGGCATTCGAGAGCATGAAGAGCGTGTCCTGGGGCTGGCCGGGCAGTCGCACCACCATCGGCAGCGAGCCACCCAGCGGCCCCGACGGCGCGGCGCTCGAGGTCCACAGCACCGTGCCGTCGCTGGCGAAGGCGTGCAGCGAAGGCGGTGAGTTCTGGTCCAGCACGTAGATGGTACCGTCGGTGCCCTGGACCTGCGCGAAGGCGCTCGTGTTCTGAGCGGTCAACGGCCGCAGCCAGGCGCCGCTCGCGGTGGTGCTGGGCATGGGCCGACACAGGCCCTGCACGCAGGCGCCGGTACCGCACTCGGCGTTGGTCGCGCAGCACGAGGGGTTGGTGGCGCGGTTGCACGCGAGGCACACGCCCGCGTTGCAGACCTCACCCGCGCGGCAGGCACTGTCGATGGGGCACGGCCCGCAGTTGGCGAGGACGCAGCCCTGCCCCGCAGCGCAGGTGCTCGCGGTGCGGCAGGTGCCGATGCAGCGGTTGAGCACGCACAGTTGGTTCGCTCCGCAGTTGGCGTTGGTGGTGCAATCGAAGCCGGGCGCCGAGCTGCGGTTGCCGGGGTCGCCGGCGACGCCCCACTGCGGCGAACCATAGAGGAACGACGGGCCGGGCGCGGCGAGCGCCGAGAGTTCCTGCGAGACGCCGGTGGAATTGGCGGTCAGCATGTCGATGACGCCGCCGCTCACCGTGCCGCCCCCGGGCGCGATGGCGGGCACGGTCGAGAACGCGGGGATGCCGGGCGCCACCGAGAAGGTCGCCGAGCCCACCTGCCACTTGAGCGTCGCGGTGCCCGGCGAGCCGTTGGTGATGGTGATGCCCGAGAGCGCGTACAGGCCGCCCGCGATGGGGCTGGTCACCACCAGGGTGCCGTCTCCGGCGAGGTTCATGGTGGTGGGCGAGACCGGCAGCGTCACCGTGGCCAGCGTGCTCCCGTCGAGCAGCGAGACCTTGGTCAGCTTGGGCGTCGAGCCGCCGAGGTAGAGGTAGAGCGCGCCCGCCGGGTCGATGACGGGGTTGAGCGCCACCGAGGCGAAGTTCGCGTAGTTGAGGTGGGCCGTCGGCACCACCGGGCCGCCCGTGAAGTCAGGCACGAAGAGCCCGAGCAGCGTCGAGTTGCCGGCGGTGGCGGTGGTGACGAGCAGGTCGCCCGCCGCCGCGCCGGTCAGGCCGGCCGGTCGCCACACCAGCGCGAAGGTCTGCGAGTTCGAGAGCGAGACCGGGAAGACCCACGAGATGACGTCGTTGATCGGGTCGATGCCGTACACCGCGTTGTAACAGATGGCGTAGACGAAGCTGGTACCGGCCACGAGCATGTTCAGGTTGCCACCGCACCCCGACAGGGAAATCGACCGCTGGTGCGTGCCGTCGGCGCGCACCAACGCGACCGAGCTGATTCCGAACAGATTGTCGGCGCGTACGAACTGCGGCACGCCACCGACCATCGAGACCGCGCTCATCGCCGTGCTGCCGGAAATGGTCCACGCCGGAGCGCCGGTGTCGGCGCGATGCGCGATGACCGTGCCCGCCCCCGAAGGGGAGAGGAAGAGCTCGCCCTGGGGGAAGCCCGGCGCGGGCAGCACGAGGCCTCCGTTGAGCGGGCCAACCGGCCGCGAGGTGCTGGCCGAGTCGCTGACCCGCCAGACCTTCGCGCGCGAGCCGTCGAGCGCCAGGCTGAACGAGCCCGCCGAGTCGATGCTCGAGTAGTAGAGCTGGCTGCCGCCCGAGACCACCATCGACGCGGCCGTCACCGGCAACGGCTCGGTGTACGGGGTCGGCGTCACGGGGAGCGGGCCCACCTGCACGCACTGGTTGGCCACGCACGAGAGCCCAGTGCCACACGGCGTGTCGTTGGGGGTCGCGCCGGTGATGGTGCAGGCCCCGACCACGCAGGCTCCGCTCGCGCACACCTTGCCGGTCGCCGCGCCGCCGCACTGGTTGGTCGAGGTGCACGGCACGCAGGCGTGGGTGGTCGTCACGTCGCAGAAGTTGGTGCCGGGGTTGGCCGCCGTGCCCGCGCAATCGGCGTTGGTGCGGCAGTTGCCCACGCACAGGTTGTTGGCGCACACCTGCGTCGCCGGGCAGTCGACGTTGGGGTCGGTGCCGGTGCCGTGGCAGGTGCCCGTCACGCAGCGGGCGTTCACGCACAGCAGGCCGTTGCCTCCGCAGTCGGCGTCAGCCGCGCACGCCGTACAGGCGTTGTTGACGCAGGCGAGCTGACCGCCGCACTGGCTGGCAGTCAGACAGGTGCCGGTGCGGCAGGTGCCGGTCGCGGTGCAGACGCGGTTGGTGCCGCCGCAGTCGGCGTTGTTGAGGGTGGCGACCGGCGCACAGGGCCGACAGGTGTACGGCGCGGCCACCGGGTTGGTGGTGGTCAGCTCGCACAGTTGCGTGCCACCGGCGCACCACGTGTTGTCCTTGCAGGTGCCGGCCTTGCAGCGGCCCGAGAAACACAGCTGGCCCGCGGCGCACTGGGTGTCGAGGGTGCAGGGCGCACAGGTGTTCGACAGGCAGACCTCGCCGGCCAGGCCGAGCGTGGTGCAGTCGGCCGCGGCGGCGCAGTTGCCGGTCACGCAGCGCGAGGTGGTGGGGTCGCAGATCTTCGTGGCGTCGGCGCAGTCGGCCCTGGTCGCGCAGGGGACGCACTGGTGGGCGGCGTTGCAGACCTCTCCCGCGTTCGAGCCCACGCAGTCCACGTTGGTGCGGCACACGCCAGGCTGGCAGAGCAACCCCGCGCCGGTCGACAGGCACAGCGAGCCCGCGCCGCAGTCGACGTCGTTCGCGCACGCGCCGCAGAGGTTGTTGCGACAGAGTTGGCCTGCATTGCAATCGGCCGCGCCGCGGCAATCGCCGACCACGCAGGCCCCCGACAGGCACAACTGCCCCGCGCGGCAATCGGTGTCCTGGCCGCAGGTGGTGCAGGTGTGGCTCACGCACGACTGGGTGGTGGGGCAGCCCTGGTTGGTGTGGCAGTTGCCGGTCAGGCACACGCCCTGCTCGCACAGCGAGCCCGCGCCGCAGTCGGAGTCGAGCGTGCAGGTGCCGCAGCCGCTGGCGAAGCAGGCCTTGCCCGAGGGGCACTGGCTGCGGTTCTGGCAATGGGTGCAGGCACCGGTGGCGTCGCAGATGAGCGCCGGGTCGAGACACTCCGCGCTCGTCTGGCACGCGCCGCACGACCCGCCGCGACAGACCTGGCCGTCGGGACAGGTGGCGTTGGTGGCGCAGTCGAGCAGGCACACGCCGCCGTGACAGCTCGAGCCCGCGGCACAGGCGGCGGTGGCCGAGCAGTTGACGCAGGCGTGGTTCACGCAGAGCAGGCCCGCCGCGCACTGGGCTTCGGTCAGGCATTCGCCGACGAAGCCGCCGTCGGCGCTCTGGCCCGCATCGGGCTGGCCCGCGTCCGATGGCCCGGCGTCGGGGGGGCCTGCGTCCGTCGACCCTGCGTCGGTCGACCCCGCGTCGGGCTGGCCAGCGTCGGCGCCCGCGTCGACGAAGGTGGACTCGCCGAGCCCGCCATCGGACGGCGTGTTGGCGGCACCGGGAGGGGCCAGCACCAGCACCCCGGCGAGGGTGAGGTCGACCCCGGCGCCGATGGCGAGGTTGGGCAGGCGCAGCGTGCCGTAGCCGGCGAGGCTGGCGGTCAGGGTGTAGAGGTCGGAAGGCAGGTTCTTCAGCGCGAAGGCGCCGGTGGCGTCGGTGACCACGTGCGCCACCTCGGCCTGGGTGGCGAACGAGGTGACCGCCACGGTGACGCCGGCGTTGTTGGGCGCGCCCATCACCACCACGGTGCCCGAAATGGACCCCTGCGGTGCCGACGCCGACTCGGGAAACAGGAGCAGATCGGCGATCGAGGTCACCACCCCACCCTGCACGGTGACGTCGGAGGTGGTGGCGGGCTCGAAGCCCGCGCGGAACGCCGAGGCCCGCAGCACGCCCGCGGGCAGGTCGGCGAGCAGCCAGGTCCCGGTGTCCGAGGTGTTGGTCACGAAGTCGGTGCCCGGCACGAAGACCAGCACGCCGGCGTTGCCCTGCGACTGGCCCTGCACCAGCACCCGCCCGCCGAGCTGCGCGTTCTCGGCCAGCAGCACGTCGCCCAGCGAACGCGTGGCACCGGCGGTGGTCTGCACGCCGCTGACCAGCCGCTGGTGGCGGGCGTCGTGGTCGCCGCGCGCGACGGCGAGCAACTGGTATTCGCCTGCCGGCAACGGGCCGAGGGTGAAGCCGCCCTGCGCATCGCTGACGACGTGCACGTTCGAGCCGAGCACCGAGAGGTCGGCGCCCTGCACCGCCTGGCTCTGCGACGAGCCGGGCACCGCCACCACCGCACGGCCGGTGAGGAACGAGTTGACGTCGGGAACAGGGGGCACCGACAGGTCCCGACAGCCCACGGTACCCACCACGAGCAGACCTGCCACGACGACGTTGAAGCGCATGTGGAACTCCCCCTCGGCAGACGGTAGCGGCTTTCAGGGGGTGATGTCCTCCCTGTCGGTGTCGAGGCGGTTCCTGGTCAGCAGCCCGGGGCCGAAGGGCCCGCGCCCGACACTGGCATCGGTCCTCCGTTCGCGGTACCGCTGCGCCATGTTCGCCCTTGCTCTCGCCCTGGTGCTGTCGGCCGACCCCGTCGACGCCGGCACGCCGCCGCTCCCCTTCCTGCGCCTGCGCGCGGTCGGCGACGTGATGCTGGGTACCACCGTGCCCGAGGGCCACCTGCCTCCCGACGACGGCGCGCACCTGCTCGACGCCGTCATCCCCCTGTTGCAGGACGCCGACCTGACCTTCGCCAACATGGAAGGCCCGCTGTGCGACACCGGCACCTCGAACAAGTGCCGCAAGGGCGGCAACTGCTTCGCCTTTCGCACCCCGACCGCCTACGGCAAGTACGTCGAGGCCGCGGGCATCGACCTGGCGTCGACGGCCAACAACCACGCCGCCGACTTCGGAGAAGCGTGTCGCCGTCAGACCGAGCGCACGCTGGACGAACACCACGTCGCCTGGTCGGGGCCGGTGGGCACGGTGGGCCACGTGACGGTCAAGGGCAAGACGCTCTCGCTCGTCGCCTTTCACACCTCGTCGATGACCAACGACGTCAACGACCTGGCTGCCGCCCAGAAGCTGGTGCGCGAGGTGGCGAAGACCTCGGACCTGGTGGTGGTCAGCTTCCACGGCGGCGCCGAGGGCACCAACGCCACCCACGTGAAGGACGGCGCCGAGAAGTTCCTGGGCGAGAACCGCGGCGACCTGAAGGTGTTCACCCACGGCGTCATCGACGCGGGCGCGCACCTGGTGCTGGGGCACGGGCCGCACGTGCTGCGCGCGATGGAGGTCTACCAGGGCCACCTCATCGCCTACTCGCTGGGCAACTTCGCGACCTACGGGCGGTTCGACCTGTCGGGCCCGCTGAGCATCGCCGTGATGCTCGAGGTCTGGCTCGACGACCAGGGTCGCTTCGCCGGCGGCAAGCTGCTGCCCACGAAACAGCAAGGCAGGGGGCGTGCCCAGCCCCGACGAGAAGGCGCGCGGCGTGGCCATGGTGCGAGAGCTGTCGGCCGCCGACTTTCCGAAGACCGGCGTGAGGGTCGCCGACGACGGCACCCTGTCGGCCCGGTGAGGCGGCGTTTGACCTCGCGACGCCCCACGCGTTGAATCGAGCGCCCGATGACCACGGCCACGCCAGGCTGGACCCACCAGGCGCTGCTCGCTCCGGCGATGCGGCGGTTCGCGCTGCTGGTGCTGGTGGCCTCGGTCTTCATGCCGAGGTCGGGCCTGGGCGTCGACCTGTGCCCGCTGCACCACGCCACCGGCCTGCCCTGCCCGGGCTGCGGCATGACGCGAGCCCTCGCGGCGATGAGCCAGGGCGAGCCGGGGGTGGCGCTGGGGCTCAACCCCTTCGTGCTCTTCGTGTGGCCCGCGGTGGTGGTGCTGGCGCTGCTGGCCTTCGCCCCCTCGAGCGTGGTGCGACGGGTCGAAGCGCTGGCCCGCTCGCGCGACGCGGCGCTCACCCGCGGCTACCAGGTGGTGCTGGCGGCCTTCCTCGGCTTCGGCGCGCTGCGCTTCGCGGTGATGCTCGCGCTGGGAATGCGCTTCCCATGAGCGCGCTCGGCAGCGGGGCCACCTGCGGCGCCCACGCGGGCGTGGTGGCGGTCGACCTCTGCCCGCGATGCGGGCGGTTCCTGTGCGGCGAGTGCGTCGAGCTGGTGGGCGAACAGGCCTTCTGCGCGAGCTGCGCCAGCGTGGTCACCGCCAGGCCGTCGAGGCCCGCGCGGTGGTCGGTGGGCTTCTCGCTGGTGGGGCTCGTCGGCATGGGGCTGGGGCTCTTCACCCAGGGGCGCGCGGGCCTGCTCGTCTGGGCGCTGGCCATGCCCACCGGCGTGCTGGGGTTCGCGCTGGCGCTGCAGGCCCTGCGAGGGGCGCCGTCACCGGCCACGGTGCGCCGCGCGAAGTGGGGGCGCGCGCTCGCCACCCTGCACCTGCTGGCCGTCTTCGCGTTGCTGGTCAGCTTCGCGGCGTTCCTGGTGACCCGGCGTGGGTGACGTCGAGTTCGAGCAGCGCCTGGCCGCCGACCTCGAGCGACGCGACGAGCTGCAGGCCCGGCTCGACGCGCGTCGGGCGGCCGAGCGCGCGCAGCTCGCGGCGCTGCAGGCCGAGCTCGACGGGTGCGAGGCGAAGCGCACTTCCGCTCTCGCCGCGCAGGCCAGGGACGAGCGGGCCCTGGTGAAGACGCGGGAAGACGAGCGGCGCTTTTCCGTGGCCCTCGACCAGACCCGCCGCCTCGTCGCGCAGCTGGTCACCCCGACCTTCGGTGGCGCGGCGACGTTCGCGACGGCCATCTTCCTGGCGCTGCCCCCAATGTCGCGGGCGTTCGCGTTCGGCGCCGTGGCCGCGGGGCTCGCGGTGGGCCTGGGCGTGGCGTGGGTTCGCCGGAGCGACTCATGATTGGCGAGCGCGACCAGCGCGCCAGGCTGGAAGAGACCCAGGCCGAGGTGCGGGAGCTGGGGCGCGCCCTCGAGCTCGAGCACGACCCCGACTTCACCGCAGAAGTGCAGCGGCTGACGGCCGCGCTCGAGCTCGCACGCCGCGAGCAGGGCGAGGCCACCGCCGCGGCACGCACGGTGCGCACCCAGCTCGAGGAGCTCGAAGCGGTGGTCGCCGGGCTCATCGCGCGGCTCGAGCAGGCCGAGCATGCGAGCCTGGACCCGATTTTCGCGGCCCTCTCGCTGCTGCTGGGGGTGGTGGGCGGGTGGTGG
>CAIWFK010000191.1 GCA_903911905.1 uncultured Myxococcales bacterium | reverse complement strand
GCTGTCGACCGAGATGGGCGCGCTGCAGGAGCGCATCACCACCACCACCAAGGGCTCGGTCACCTCGGTGCAGGCCGTGTACGTGCCCGCCGACGACCTCACCGACCCGGCGCCGGCGACGACCTTCGCCCACCTCGACGGCACCATCGTGCTCAACCGCGCGCTGACCGAAATCGGCATCTACCCGGCCGTCGACCCGCTCGACTCGACCTCGCGCATTCTCGACCCGCAGGTCGTGGGCGCCGAGCACTACGCGGTCGCCCGCCGCGTGCCGTCGACCCTGCAGCGCTACAAGGAACTGCAGGACCTCATCGCCAGTCTCGGCATGGACGAGCTCTCGGAAGACGACAAGCTGGTCGTGGCCCGAGCCCGCAAGATTCAGCGCTTCCTCTCGCAGCCTTTCCACGTGGCGAAGATCTTCACCGGCGCCGACGGCAAGGACCTGCCGATTTCCGAGACCGTGCGCGGCTTCAAGGAAATCGCCGAGGGCAAGCACGACGACCTGCCCGAGCAGGCGTTCTACATGGTCGGCACCATCGACGAGGCCATCGCCAAGGCGAAGACCCTCGCCAACGGCTGATTTCGAAGCACGGAGACCTGACCCATGGCTCGCCTGACCGTCGAGATCGTCACCCCCGAGCGCCGGCTGGCGCAGCTGACCGCCGATGAGGTCATCGCGCCCGGCGACCAGGGTCTGTTCGGTGTGCGCCCGGGCCACGTGCCGTACCTCTCGGTGCTGCAGCCGGGCCCCCTGACGGTGCGCGATGGCGCGACCACCAGCCTGTACTTCGTGGCTGGCGGGTTCGTCGAAGCGGGCGCTGAAATCGTCCGCGTGCTGGCCGACTCGGCCGAGCTGCAGAAGGACATCGACACCGCCGCCGCGCAGAAGCGCATCGTCGACGCCGAGGCGAAGCTGAAGGACCTCGACGTCACCGACCCGCGTGCGCAGGACCAGCGCGACCTCATCGCCCGCGAGAAGCGGCGCCTCGAAGTCGCCGCGCAGAAGTAAGCGCCCGCGTCGGGCCGTGTTGCCCGTACCACTCCGGCGCTCGGCCGACCGATGCCACCGCCATCGGTCGGTCTTTCTTGAGCGCCTCCGTGTCACGTTCGACAAAACACGACCCGTCGGCCGCCTGCTCGCGCGGGTGTGCTAACTCTGTGACCCTGAGATGCCGCTGACACCCACACCGGTGTTGCTGGTTGGCTCGGCGCAGCTGCTCGAGGCGCTGCGCGCCGGCGCGTCACGACTGAGCGGAGTGGTCGAGTTCTTCACCGTCGCGTCGCTCGACGAGGCCCGTGCGCGCCTGGGGGCCCTGCCGCCTCTGGCCGCGGTGCTGGTCTCGCTGGAGCGCGCGAGCGAGGTCGCCGCCTGGACGGCGCTGTTGGCGGGCACACCGCACGCGGGTGCTTCGCTCATTGGCCTCGCCACCCTGGCGCGGGTGCCGCTCGTCACCCGGTGGCTCGAGCAGGGCGGGCACGACTTCCTCTACGAGGACCAGCCCGGCGCCGCGCAGGCCCTGTTCGCGCGGCTGAACCGGGTACGTCAGGCCGACCGGGCCCACGCGGCGACCGACGAGCGGTTGCGCCTGACCTCGGCCGAGCTGCTGCGCCTGGCGCGCAGCCCGCGCTTCCACGGAGACGACCTCGACGCCGCGCTGGCCGAGGTGACCACGGCGGGCGCGCGGGGCCTGTCGGTCGCGCGGTGCGGCGTGTGGTTGCTCGACGAGTCGCGTACCGAGCTGACCGAGGTCGACGTCTTCGATGCCCGCGTGGGCCAGCATTCGCGCACCGGTCGACTGCCGACGTCGGCCCACCCGAACTACTTCGCGACCCTGCTCGACCAGCGGCTCATTTCGGCCGGCGACGCCCAGCAGGACCCGCGGCTGCGCGAGTTCAACGACGAGCACCACCTGCCGCTGGGCATCACCTCGGTCATCGACGTGGCGGTGCGCCGCCGCGGTGAGCTGGTGGGCGTGCTGTGCCTGGAGCACGTGGGCCCGCCCCGACACTGGACCGCGGTCGAAGAAGGCTTTGCGGGCGCGCTGGCCGACCTGGTGTCGCTGGCGCTCGAGGGCGCCGAGCGGTACCGCGTCGAGTCGGCGTTGCGGCAGACCGAGCGGCGGTTTCGCGACCTCTTCGAGAACACGTCGGACGCCACGGTGCTCTACCGGGTGTCGTTGGACGGCGCCGTGTACTGTGAAGACTTCAACCCGGCGGCCGAGGCCGGCAGCGGCTTCAAGCGCGACCAGCTCATCGGGCGGCAGGCGCACGAGGTGGTCGAGCCGGGCAGCGCGCAGAAGCTGGCCGCGCGCTTCGCCCAGGCCATTCGCACCCGCCAGCCGGTGCTCTACGAAGACAGCCTCGAGCTGCCGCGCGGCACGCGGTGGTACAACACCGCCATCATTCCGCTGCTCGATGAATCAGGGCAGGTCAACCGCCTGGCCGCCATCGCCCGCGACATCACGCCGGTGCGCGAGACCGAGCAACTGCAGCGTCGACTCGAGGCCGAGGTGGCTGAAGCGCAGAAGAGTGAGGCCCTGGCGCGGTTGGCCTCGCACATCGCGCACGACGTGAACAACGTGCTCACCATCATCGTGGCGCACGCGCAGCGGCTGCAGCAGGTGCCCGGCAAGCCCGGAGAGGTCGCGCAGGCGATTCTGCAGGCCACGGTGCGGGGTCGCGAGCTGACGCAGCAGGTGCTGACCTTCGGGCGGCGGCGGCCGCCCGAGCGCAAGCCGCTCGACGTGGGCGAAGTGGTTCGGGAAACGGTGGCCCTGTTCGAGGCCACCGCTCCGTCGGTGACGATGAAGGTCGAGCTCGACGTGCGCACGCCGCGGGTGCAGGGCGACGCCGGGCAGTTGCACCAGGTGGTGACGAACCTCTTCACCAACGCGCTGCATGCGATGACCAACGGCGACGGTGCCTTGACGGTGCGACTCGAGCCGGTCGACGTGGACTACGCCTTCGCGCGGCAACACCCGCCGCTGCAGGCCGGGACCTGGGTGCGCCTGTCGGTGACCGACACGGGGGTGGGTATGGACGAGGCGACGCGCAAGCGCATCTTCGAGCCGTTCTTCTCGACCCACACCGAAGGGCGCGGCACCGGGCTGGGGCTGGCGGTGGTGCAGAGCATCGTGCAGGGGCACGACGGTGCCATCGTGGTCGACACCCGCGCGGGGCTGGGGTCGACCTTCCACGTGTACCTGCCAGCGCACGAGGAAGAAGACGCTTCGCGGCCGGGGTCGGGGCAGCACCTGATGCTGGTCGATGATCACCCTGGCATGGCGCGCGTGTCGGCGCGGTTGCTCGAGACGCTCGGGTATCGGACGAGTGTGTTCGATGACCCGCGAGAGGCGCTGGCGGCGTTTCGCGCGACGCCAGATACGTTCGACGCCGTGCTCACGGACTTGAGCATGCCGCAGATGAGCGGAGAGGAGTTGACCCGCTCGGTGCGCGAGGTGAAGCCCAACCTGCCCGTCATCGTGTCGTCAGGCATGGCGAGCGAGCTCAATGCGCATGACATGGAGAGGTTGGGCTTCGCTGCGGTGCTGATGAAGCCGTGGAGGTTGGAGGAGGCGGTGTCGACGTTGAAGCGGGTGTTGCCGGCGAGGTGAGGGTTTGCGTTTGCCTCGAGTCCGGGCGGCTTGCGTCACCTTCTTCGGCACTGGTTCTTTCTTCGCTGTGGGCGGAAAGATCACCCTCATCCCTTCCTTCTCCCTCGAGGGAGAAGGGGAGCCGCTCTGGCCGCGGCCGGCCACAAACCCGCTGAGGCTTCGACGGCGGTGGCAGCCGAGCCTCCAGTGGCTTCGACCAACGTGGTTCCACGAAACCGTGCCTGCGCCCTTTCGGCACGTCTGGAGCTTCAACGTCGGGGCCCTGGCTTGAGCCTTCGTTTCCCGCGTTCGCTGGATGACTCCGGTGGGCGCTTCGCGGGTTGGTTGGTCAGGCTTTCGTGAGGGTCAGCTTTGCGTCGATGCCTTCGAGTTCGAGGGCTTCGCCGTCGCCCGTGTCCACCAGGTCGAGCTTCAGGGCCAGCACCTCTTCGCGAATGTGCGCGTCGTGCTCGGTCACGCAGGCCTTGAGCTCGGCTGAGGTGGTGGCGATGCGCACGTGCACCCGGTCGCTCACCGCCAAGCCCTGGTCCTTGCGCTGCCGCTGCAGCTGGCTGACCAGGTCGCGCATCAGCCCTTCCCGCTTGAGCGCGTCGGTCACGGTGGTGTCCAGCGCCACCGTCAGGTCGCCCTGGCTCTCGATGACCACTTCGCCACGCGCGGTGCGGGTCACCAACACGTCTTCCTTCGTCACCGGCTGGCCCTGCACGGAAAGGGTCTCGCCCTTCTCGAGCGCGTTCCACTGCTCGCGGGTGAAGGCCGCCACCTCGTTCGCCGCGTCCTTCATCTTGGGCCCCATGCGCTTGCCCATGGTCTTGAAGTTCGCCTTGAAGGACAGCGTCGCCAGCGCCGCGTCGTCCTTGAGCGCGATGACCTGCTTCACGTTGAGCTCTTCGGCGATGAGGTCCTGGTGCGCCACCACGGCGGCGCGCGCCACGTCGCTGGTCGAGACCACCGTCAGCGTCTGCAGCGGCTGACGCGTCTTGAGCTTGTGCTTCTCACGCAGCGTGCGGCCCAGGGCCACCGTCTGCCGCACCGCGGCCATCTGCTGCTCGACGTGCACGTCGGTGCGCGACGCGTCGGGCTGCGGGTAGCTGCACAGGTGCACGCTGTCTTCGCCCGGCCTGGCCATGCCAGGGCCCACCACCAGGTGCTGGTACACGCGCTCGGCCACGAAGGGCAGCACCGGCGCCAGCACCTTCGAGAACTCGACCAGCACTTCGTAGAGCGTCGCGTACGCGCTGGCCTTGTCGGTGGCGTCGTCGCTCTTCCAGAAGCGGCGGCGCGAACGGCGAATGTACCAGTTGGTCAGGTCGTCGATGAACGCGAGCATCGGCGGCACCACCTTGTCGAGGTAGTACCCTTCCATCTGCGTGTTCACCTCGCGCACCAGGGTCTGCAGCACCGACATCACCCAGCGGTCGAGCTCGGGGCGCTTCGCCAATTCGGGCGCAGCGGCCAGGCCCGTCTTCGGGTCCCACCCGTCGACGTTGGCGTAGGTGGTGAAGAAGCTCCACGCGTTCTGCAGCGGGAAGAGCACCGTGCGCGCCACTTCCTTCACGCCCGCTTCCGAGAAGCGCAAGGGGTCGGCCCGCACCACCGGGGAATTGATGAGGTAGGCGCGCAGCGCGTCGGCCCCGTGCCGTTCGATGACCTCGTTCGGGTCGGGGTAGTTCTTGAGCCGCTTCGACATCTTCTGGCCGTCCTCGGCCAGCACCAGGCCGTTGACGATGACGTTCTTGAAGGGCGCCTTGTCGAAGAGCGCCGTCGACAGCGCGAGCAGCGTGTAGAACCAGCCGCGCGTCTGGTCGAGCCCCTCGGCGATGAACTGCGCCGGGAAGCCGCTCTCAAACGCCTCCCGGTTCTCGAACGGGTAGTGCACCTGCGCGTACGGCATCGAGCCCGACTCGAACCAGCAGTCGAAGACGTCGGCGATGCGCTTGAGCGTCTTGCCGTTCTTTTCGAACGTCAGGTGGTCGATTTTATGCGGGTGCAGGTCGGTGACGGTCTGCCCCGTGAGCTGCTCGAGCTCGGCCGCGCTCGACACGCAGTGCAGTTCCGTGCCGTCGTCGCTCGCCCAGAGCGGAATCGGGGTGCCCCAGAAGCGGGTGCGGCTGATGCTCCAGTCGCGCGCGTCCTTGAGCCAGTTCTCGAAGCGCTTCTCGCCCACGAAGCCGGGCACCCAGTGCACGCCCCGGTTGTTCTCGACCATGCGCTCACGCAGGGTCTCGACTTTCACGTACCAACTGGGCGTGGCCTTGTAGATGAGCGGCGTGCCGCTGCGGTAGCAGTAGGGGTACGCGTGGCGCAGCTGCGCGTGCTTGAAGACCCGGCCCGCGTGCTTCAGGTCGGCGATGATGGCCTTGTCGGCCTCCTTCACGTTCTGCCCCTGGTACGGCGGCACTTCGGCGGTGAAGTTGCCCGACGCATCCACCGGGTCCACCAGCTCGATGCCCGCCTTCTTGCAGGCCGCGTAGTCGTCTTCGCCGTAGGCCGGAGCCATGTGCACCAGGCCCGTGCCGTCTTCGGTGGTGACGTGCCCTGAACCGATGACGCGGAAGGCGTTGGCGTGCTTCGCGAAGAAGGGGAAGAGCGGGGCGTAGGTCTTGCCCAGCAGCTCGGTGCCCTTCAGCGTACCGACGATGGTGGCCTTGTCACCCAGCACCTGCGGTGCGAGCGCGGCGGCCACAACGTAGCGCTGGCCGTCTTCGTGGTCGGCGATGACGTAGTCGAGCGTCTCGTTGACCGCGACCGCGAGGTTCGAGGGCAGCGTCCACGGCGTGGTCGTCCACACCAGCAGTGCAGCGGTCTTGCCGAGGAGCGGCTCGGTCAGCGCGAAGCGCACCGTCAGGGCGGGGTCGTCGACGTCGCGGTAGTCGAGACCGGCCTCGAAGTTCGAGAGCGCGGTCGACAGGCGCCACGAGTACGGCATCACCCGGTGGCCCTTGGTGACCAGGCCCTTCTTCCAGAGCTCGCCGAAGACCCACCACACGCTCTCCATGAACGGCAGGTCCATGGTCTTGTAGTCGCGATCGAAGTCGACCCAGCGGCCCACGCGCGTGACGGTGCGGCGCCAGTCTTCGACGTAGGTCAGCACGCTGCCGCGGCAGGCCTCGTTGAACTTGGCGATGCCGTAGTCGCGGATGCTGCCCGGGCCCGAGAGGCCCAACTGCTTCTCGACCTCCATCTCGATGGGCAGGCCGTGGGTGTCCCACCCGAAGCGGCGCTCGACCCGGAAGCCGCGCATGGTCCAGTACCGGGGCACGATGTCCTTGAGCGTCGAGGCCACCAGGTGGCCGTAGTGCGGCAGGCCGGTCGCGAACGGAGGCCCGTCGTAGAAGATGAAGTTCGGCGCGCCCGCGCGCTGCGACACCGAGCGCTCGAAGGCGCTGATGCGCTTCCACAGCGCCAGCACGGTGTTCTCTTCACTGGCGAACTGCCCTTCGGCCGAGACGGTCTCGAAATGCCCCATGGCCTGCACTCATACGCGAAGTGGCGCGCAGTCAATGGGTTCGTGCTCGTTCGGGTGGGGTGCCTGCAACCGCGGCCGGGGGTGGGGGCCGACTTTGGTACGCTCCTCCATCCACCAGCGCTTCGGGGGAGCACGAACATGGGAACCACTGCACCGTTGACCGGCCCGGACTTCGCCGCGGGCATCGCCGCTTCCGAGGCGCCTTCGTCTGGCACGTTGCTGGGCCACGCGAATGGCGAGGCGGTGCTGTTGGTGCGCACCAAGGGGGGCCTGGTCGCCATCGGGGCCACCTGCACCCACTACGGCGCGTCGCTGGCCACCGGGCACTTCGATGGCGAGACCGTTCGCTGTCCCTGGCACCACGCGGCGTTCGACGTGCGCAGCGGCGAGGCGGTCGAGGGCCCGGGCTTCAACCCGCTGCCCTGCTGGACGGTGGATCAGGCCGACGGCAAGGTGCGCGTGACGAGCAAGCGCGCGAGCTCCGCGCCGAAGCCGGTGAAGGGGCCGTCGTCGGTGGTCATTCTGGGCGGTGGCGCGGCGGGCACCAGCGCGGCCGAAGAGCTTCGCCGCCGCGGGTACGAGGGCACCATCACCCTGGTCGACGCCGAGGGCGAGCTGCCGGTGGACCGGCCGAACCTCTCGAAGGACTCGCTGGCCGGCACCTCACCGGAAGACTGGCTGTGGCTGCACGGGCAGGACTTCTACGACGAGCAGCGCGTGCGCCGCCGCACCGGGCGGGTCCGCCGCATCGACGTCGAACGGCAGGTGGTGCACCTCGACGGGGCGGGCAGCCTGCCGTACGGCGCGCTGGTGCTGGCCACGGGCGCAGCGCCGATTCGGCCGAACCTGGCGGGCGACGGGCCCCCGGTCTTCACCCTGCGCTCGGTGACCGACATGCGGGCCATCATCAAAGCGCTCGACGGGCGCAAGCGGGTCGCGGTGCTGGGCGCGAGCTTCATCGGTCTCGAGGTCGCCTCGTCGCTGCGGCACCGCGGGCTCGAGGTGCACGTCATCGCGCCCGACGCCGTGCCGCTGGGGCGGGTGCTGGGGCCGCAGTTGGGTGCGGCGGTGCGCGCGCTGCACGAGAAGAACGGGGTGGTCTTCCACCTGGGGCGCAAGGCGACCGCTCGCTCGGCGCGTGGAGTGGTGCTCGACGACGGCTCCACGGTCGACGCCGAGCTCATCGTCGCTGGCGTGGGCGTGCGGCCGCTGGTGGGGCTGGCGCAGTCGGCGGGACTCACCACGGCCAACGGCGTGCTGGTCGACGCCACCATGAAGACCAGCGACCCGCACATCTGGGCCGTCGGCGACCTCGCGCGCTACCCCGACCCTCGCGGCGGTGGGCTGGTGCGGGTCGAGCACTGGGCGGTGGCGCAGAACCAGGGGCGCACGGCGGCGCGCAACCTTCTGGGAATGAATGAGCCCTTCCGCGCGGTGCCGTTCTTCTGGAGCCAGCACGCCGACGTGACCATCGGCTACGTCGGCCACGTCGAGCGGTGGGACGAGCTGGTCGTCGAAGGCGACGCCGCGGCGTTCGACTGCGTGGTGCGGTTCAAGGTGAAGGGGCGCACCCTGGCGGCGGCGACGGTCAATCGCGACGCGACCGCGCTCGAATTGCACGACGCGTTCTCGCGGGAATGACGAGTGCCGCGGCGGCGCGGGTCGCCTGCGCCACCCGGTTTCGGCCGGTCTGAGGTGTCGGGGACCTCAGCGGCGACGACGCGTGAACCACACCAGCGCGAGCGGCGCGAGCAGCCACGCCTCGCCGGCGCTCTGGCACCCGCAGCCCGACGCCTTGGTGCCACCCAGGCCCGCGTCGGCGGCGTCGCCGGCGTCGACCGGGTCGAGGTTCATGCCGGCGTCCAGCTCGTGGCCTGCGTCGGGCGGGCCGGCGTCAGGCGTCCCCGCGTCGACGACCGGCTGACCCGCATCGCGCACGCCGGCGTCGAAGGGGGGCGGCACTCCGCCATCTTGGGTGCACTGGCAGTACTGCGCCGAGGTGGCCGAGGCGCAGGTGGCGGTGACGTTGCGCGAGCCGACACAGGCGTGCGCTGCGTTGCTCCACTGGGTCTGCACCGTCCACACCGTGCCGTTCGAGTCGGTGATGGTCGAGTCCGTATTGCAGATGTCGCCGATTTCTCCGCACTGGTTGCCGTTGGCGTACCAGGCCATGGGTCGCTGCACGCCGCCGGTCAGGCCGATGTCGCGGTCGGTGACCGCCTCGACCAGCTCGTGCGCCACCGTGCTGGTGAGTCGGTCGAGGTACACGCTCGAGCCGCAGCCGGTCTCGCACGCGCTGCCCGGGCCCATCCACGGAATGATGCCGTAGGCGATGGGCGTGCCCGACAGGTCGGACACGGTGCTGTGGTAGGCGCAGAAGTCGCCGCACGACTTCGCGCCGGTGCCGTCGTCGATGTCGATGCCTTGCGGAAACTGCACCATGTAGACCGTGTTGGCCTGCCCGTCGCAGCCGATGAACGGAGGCGGCAGGAACCCGCCGCTGATCTGGTCGAGGATTTCCGAGCTCACGTCGGAGTCGGTACAGACCCCCGGCACGCTCGCGCACCGCGAGGGCACGATGGTGAAGCTGCCACCGAACGTGCCGCGCGAGATGCCCTGACCACTGCCCGGCAGCCCGTCGACGGTGGGCGCGGTGAGCGTGTTGTATTCAGAGAGCCAGTCGAAATACGTGCTGTTGGTGACCGCCGTGTAGAACGGCCCCATCTTGCTGGTGACCGTCGAGTCCAGCCCCGAGCCCCACAGCACGTCGATGACCTGCACGTGCGAGAGCACGCCGCCGCCGTAGTAGCGCAGGGTGCAGTTGGGCGCGGTGTGAATGGGCCGGTTGCGCTGGTAGGGGTGCACGCGGTGCGGCGCTGGCGTCTGGTTGGCACCGCCGAGCGCCTGGCGATCGAGCTGATCGGCTCCGACCGGCACCCCGCACGCTGCCAACACCAGCATCATCATCGCAAAGACACAGACCAGGTTCCGCATACACCCTCGAAGAAGCGACGCCGTCCGATGACCCTCGGCGTCGGGCCGCGGACCCTAGCAGCGAGCCCGCGCCGAGCGCACGCGGAGGCCTGAGAATTCGCCGTCAGGGCGCGCTGCCGGCGAAGTACTTCCGCGCCAGCGCCGCGGCGGCGAGGCCGACCTGCTGCCCGGCGCGACGGCCCTCGAAGTCGTCGGGCACGATGTGAATGCCGCCCCACAGGCGCGATTGCCCGGCCTGGTCGGCGGCGTCGTAATACGTGGCCCACTGCAGCTCGACGCGCACCGACGGCCCTTCTTCGAAGGTGAGGAACGCGTTCTGCTCGGCGACGAAGTGGCCCAGGCCGCCGGGGAAGAACGGCGAGCCGGTGAGGTCGGCCAGCACCTCCGCGCCCGCGCGGCTGAAGGTCGAGTGCCCGCTGATGAAGCCGGGGAAGGCCGGGGTGACGAAGGTGCTGCGTTGGTAGGTCGCCCAGCGGTCGAGCGCCTGCCAGCCGATGCCGCCGACCTGGCTCGACGGGTCGGGCGGTGAGCCCTTCCACCCGCGCACCGCCCAGGAACCGGGCACCAGACCCTCGTGCGGTTGGCCCGGCCCAGACGAGGTCAGCGTCACCCGCTCGAGCAGCCCCGGCACCACCGCCAGGCCCGACGCGTCGTAGTCACTCGCGGTCGGGTCGCTCGACTGCCCCTTGCCGGCGTACCAGCGAATGAGCGCAATGGGCCGCGCGCGGGTGAAGACGCGCTTCTGTTCCCACGCCACGATGGCCGCGTCGTGCAGCGCGCCGTTGAGCGCCAGGTAGAGCTTCACGTCCCATTCGAGCGCGGTCAGCGACGGGCCTGCGCCGCCCAGTTGACGGGGGAAGTTGGGCGAATCGGTGACGCCGTTGGCGATGACGTTCCAGTGCCCGGGTGGGGTCTCGCTCTTCGGCCCGTCGGCCCAGAACTCGGCCATCACCCGCCCGAAGTCGCCCACGGGGACCACGTTCGACGCGTAGGGCTGACCGGTGACCGGGTTGAGCGGCCGGCCCGTGCCGTCGTTGGTGCCGACCGGGTTGTTGCCCAGCACGCCGGGCGAGAGGTCGATGGTCGCCGCCGGGTCGACCGCCAACTGCGCCTGCTTGCGAATGACCTCGGTGAGCCAGGTGCGCATGGCGGGGTCGGCCACCGCGGGCGGCGCCCCCGCGTCGACGTAGAGGTCGCTCCCGTTTCGCTTCAGCGCGAAGGGCGTCACGTTCTTCCAGTTGAGCCCCACGTAGGGCTGCACGCCGGCGTCGAGGCCCAGGTTGTTCTGGGTCGCCGCGCTGGCCAGCGAGAGTGGCTGCCACAGGTCGGGGTCGACCACCGTGGTGTTGCCCGCGTTCTGCACGAAGAGCGGCGGGTTCACGTTCACCCAACCGGTGGTGTCGGCGTAGCCGTTCTGCTCGTTGCTGCCGTCGGTCAGGCCGGCGGCGATGATGGCTGCAGCGATGCGGTTGCCGACCGCACTCGGGGTGTTCCCACTGACGCTCTCCTTCGCGGGGTCGAAGCCCTGGCGCTTGAGGCCGTCGAGGAAGCACTGCGCGACCTCTCCGCCGTTGGCCGAGTTTCGGTAGCGCTTGAAGGCGACCCGGTACGCCGCGTAGCTGAGGGCCTCGGTGCGCGCGGCCTCGACGTCGTCGGCGGTCAGCTTTTCGGTGAAGAAGACGCCCTTCGCGGTGGCGTCGTACGCGGCCCAGGCGTCGTACATGGCCGCCGAGACGTGGAAGAGGTTGCGCGCGTGGGTGGTGGGCGCGGGAATGTCGCGGCGAATGGCGTGCAGCACCAGCTCGTCCCAGAAGCGGGCCGCCGAGTGGTTGGTGGTGATGGTCGACCACTCGGCGTCGGTCAGCGTGCAGGGGACCAGTGGCGGCACCGGGCTGGGCGCAGGGCAGGCAGTCAGCAGCAGGGTGACGCACGTCAGGGGAACGGCGAGGCGCATGGTGGACACTGCCGTGAGCAAGCCCCGTGCGAGGGCGATTGTCACCTCTTCTTCCCTCGACAAAGCGGCTGGCCTGACGGCCGGGTCAGGGCGCGCGTGTCACACCTGGCGGCGAAAGTCAGAGGGTGCGGAAGGGCCCGCGAACGTGCTTTGACCTGACCGCGGTCATCGACAACCGGAGGCTTCATGTCGCGCAAGGGACAGACGGCAGTCATCACGGGTGGTGCTTCGGGCCTGGGGCTCGAGCTGGCGCGGTTGGCGGCCACCCGGGGCCTGAAGCTGGTGCTGGCCGACGTGCAGGCCGACGCGCTCGCAGCGGCCACCAGCGAATTGAGCGCGCGCACCGACGTGCTCTCGGTGCAGCTCGACGTGTCGAAGGCCGAGGCCGTCGAGGCGCTGGGAACGAAGACCTTCGAGCGCTTCGGGGCGCCGCACCTGGTCTTCAACAACGCGGGCGTGGGCTTCGGCGGCTTCATCTGGGAACACACCGTGAAGGACTGGGACTGGGTGCTGGGCGTCAACCTCTGGGGTGTGGCGCACGGCGTGCGGGTCTTCACCCCCATGATGCTCGAGGCCGCGAAGGCCGACCCGACCTGGCGCGGCCGCATCATCAACACCGCGTCGATGGCCGGCATCGTCAACGCGCCGAACATGGGCGTATACAACGTCACCAAGCACGCGGTGGTCAGTCTGACCGAGACGCTGTACCAGGACCTGAAGCTGGTCACCGACCAGGTCTCGGCCTCGGTGATGTGCCCCTACTTCGTGCCGACCGGCATTCATGAATCGCACCGCAATCGCCCGCGCGAGACCATGAGCAAGCCGACGAAGAGTCAGTTGGTGGCGCAGGCCATGAGCCAGAAGGCCGTCACCTCGGGCAAGGTCACCGCGGCCGACGTGGCGCGGTTGACCTTCGAGGCCATCGACGCCGACCGCTTCTACATCTTCAGCCACCCCTTCGCGCCCGACCTCGCGCGCTCGCGGCTCGACGACGTGGTGGCCGTGCGCAACCCCGGTGACCCCTTCGCGGACAACCCGAAGATTGGCGAGGCGCTCAAGAAGGCGCTGCGCGAATAGACTTCAGCCCGGCAGGAACGTGTTGTCGCCGAAGGCCGACGAGTCGCTCACCAACTCGAGCGTCATCACGCCGCCGACCCGCACCCTGGTGCCGGGTTTGACGGGGACCTCGTGCCCGCGCTCCACCGCGACTCCGTCGACCTCGGTCTCGGCGTTCGACACGTTCTTCAGCGTCAGCCCGGTCGAGCGCAGGTGCAGCTCGAAGTGCCACCGGCTGATGCGGCTGGTGGCCGAAGGGTCGCTCATGGTCAACACCACGTCGTTGGCGGCCACGCCGTCCTGCTCGCGCAGGCGGCCGAAGCGCACCACGTCTTGCGAGGGCAGGGGCAGCTCGTTGCCGTCTTCGAAGCGGATGAGCGCGGGGAAGCGCGCGGGGTCGTGCCAGTCCAACCGGTAGACCTCGACCCGGCCCAGGCCCTTGAGCTCGACGTCGCGAATGCGGCGCGAGCGCATGCGCAGGGGAATGTCGGCCAGCTCGGCGAAGGCCGAGGTGCTCAGGCGAATCTCTCCGGCGTTGGCGCTGGCCGAGACGCGTGAGGCGAAGTTCACCGCGTCGCCCGACACCGCCACGCCATCGGTGAGCGCGGGCCCCACGTGCACGCCGATGCGCACGTTGAGCCGGTGCTCGGGCGCGCGCGCGTCGTTGTCGGCGGCCACCCGCTCCTGCAGGTTCACCATCGCGTGCACCGCGGCGGTGCCACTGGCGAAGCAGAGGAACGCGCCGTCTCCGGCGGTGTCGACCACCCGCCCGCCGTGCGGGGCGATGGCCTGCTGCACCAGGTCGACGTGCCGTTGCTGCAGCTTGCGGCCGGCCTCGTCACCGAAGCGCGCGAAGTACGGCGTCGAGCCCACCACGTCGGAAAACACCAGGGCCAGCCGCTTCTCGAAACGGCGCACCAGCGCGCGAGAGAGCACGTCCTGCAGGCGCACGATTTCGGTCATGGTCAGCCGCTCGGCGAGCGTGTCGAAGTCGTCGTCAGCCATGCGTCACCGCGCCGCGCTCAGCACCCGCACCCGCTCGGACAGGTTGAGCGCGAAGAGCCGCCAGATGGACAGGGCCGCCGCCGGGGTGGCGACCAGGTAGTTCATGAACGCGTCGCGCGAGATGAAGAGCGCCTTCACCGGCGAGCGCGCCGTCACCCGCGCCGTCGTCGGGCCGTCCTGCACCAGCGAGATTTCGCCGATGAAGCCGCCGGTGCCCAGGGTGTTGAGCAACCGCGCGGTGGGCTCGGGGCCCGAGAAGACCTCGACCTGCCCGTCGATGATGACGAAGAGCCCGCGACCCGGCCGGCCGACCTCGATGAGGTGCTGGCCGGTCTCGAAGGTGGCGCGCGCGCAGACCCGGTACAGCGCCTTCATGTCGTTGAGCGAGAGCTCGGCGAAGAGCGGCAGGCCCTTGAGGAACGCGTAGCCGTCGTCGGTCGCGGCGAGGGTGGGCGGCAGGCGGCCCGCCACCACCGGCACCGGCGAGGGGGCCGAGACCACCGGCGCGCCAGCGGGGCGGGGCAGGCTGGCCAGGTGCGCGCGCACCTTGTCGGCGCTGGGCTTGCTGCCCGCCGCTTCGAAGGCCCGCGCGAGCGTCTCGAGGTACGCGAGGTCGGTGCGCGAACCCGGCGCGACCTTGCCCGCCTCGGTCAGGGTCTGCACGGCGGCGGGGCCCCGGCCGTACTGTAGCAGCAGGTCGGCGAGCTGCACCGCGAGCGGCAGGTTGCCGGGGTTGGCGACCAGCCCGGCGCGCAGCACTTCCGACTCGGCGTGCGGGTTGGCGAGCGCGCGCCAGGCCTGCGCCGCTTCGAGGTGACGACCCAGGCGCGAGAGCGCTTCAGCCGCACCCTCGGCCGCGCCCGCCTGTTGGTAGAGCTGCAGCGCGTCTTCGGCCTTGCCGGCGCGCAGGAAGCAGCCCGCAGCGCGCAGCAGCTCGCCCAGCCGCTTCCACACCGGGGCCGCGCGCGCGAAGTCGTCGCCCATCTCGAAGCACTGCGCGGCCTCGGCGTCCATGCGGCCCAGCTCGAAGACCTTGCCCGCGGCCGCGAAGTCACGCGAGCGCTTGAGCAGCGTGCCGATGGTCTTCTTGAGCTCGAAGCTGCCCGTCGTCGCTTCGTCGAGGAGCGCCTGGCGACTCGAGCCGCCCGTTTCCTCGTAGAGCTTCACCGCGCCCTCGATGTCCTGCCGGGCGAGCAGGCTGCGAATGTTCTCGAGCGGGCCACCGACGGTCACGAACCGGCCTTCGCCGTTCGCGTCTTCGACGAAATCGAACTCGTACGCCTGTGACATGGGTTGAAGCCTAGTCGAAAGTTGACGCTGGCACGGTAGAACAAGGGCATGAGCGACCTGATTCGGCAGGCGAAGGACCGTGGCGTCGAGTTGATGTCGAAGGGCAACGTGAAGGCCGCGCTCGCGCAGTTCGAGCAGGTGCTGGCCAAGGACCCCCACGAGCTGACCAGTCGGCAGAAGGCGGCCGAGTGTCTGGTGCGGCTGGGGCGCACCGCCGACGCCGCCGGGTACTACGCGAAGGTCAGCGAGGGGTACGCGCGGGCCGGGCAGTTCTTCAAGGCCATCGCGGCGTGCAAGATCGTGCTCTCTCTGGACCCCAAGGACCAACGCGCGCAGGACACGCTGGCCTCGCTGTACGCCTCGACCCGCACGACGGGCGCGCGCCGGGTGTCGGTGACCGCGGCTCCGTTGCAGGCGGCGCCGTTCAAGAAGAGCGAGCCCGAGGTTCAGGTGGTCGAAGAGCCGGTGGTGCTCATCGACCTGGGCGACGAGGTGCCGCCGCCCGCGCCGAAGGAGGAAGCCGGGTCGACGCTGCCCGTCATTCCGTTGTTCGGCGAGCTGACGCCCGACGAGTTCAAGGCCGTGCTGCGCGGCGCGGTCGAGGCGCGCGCGTTCGATGATGGCGAGGTCGTCGTCACCGAGGGCCAGCCGGGCACCACCATGTACGCCATCGTCGAGGGGGAAGTCGGCGTGGTGCGACCCCACGGCGAAGTGGCGCGCATGAAGGAGGGCGACATCTTCGGGGAAATTGCGCTCGTGTCGGGCGGGCCGCGGCTGGCCAGCATCGTCGCGCGCGGGCCCGTGCTGGTGCTCGAGTTCCCCCGAGCGGCGATGGTGCGGGTGTTCGCCTCGCACCCCGGCGTCAAGGTCGCGCTCGAGAAGTTTTTGAAGGAGCGGTTGCTGGCCAACGTGCTGCGGGCCAACCCGGTGTTCCGGCCGCTCTCGGTGGCTGCGCGGGCGTTGCTGCAGGAACAGTTCGCGCCGTTCCCCGTGCCGGCGGGGCACGTCGTCGTCGCGCAGGGGCAGCCGGGGGAGGCGCTGTTCATGGTGCTGCGCGGGGTGTGCGAGGTCGAAGACGAGAGCGGGGCGAAGTACCCGGCGCTGCGTGAGGGTGACGTGTTCGGAGAGCTGTCGCTGGTGTTGCAGACGCCGGCCACGGCGACCGTGCGTGCGGCCGAGGAGTCGATGTTGCTGCGGTTGCCCGCGATGGTGTTCTTGCAGTTGTTGCACGAGCCGGCGGTGAAGGCCGCGGTGGTGGCGATGGCGAAGGAACGGCTCGGGCGGACGAAGGAGCTGCGAGAGACGTTGGATGTGAGGATCTGAGGTCGCGTTTTCCTCGAGCTCGGGCGGCTTGCGTCACCGTCCGCTGCACTGGTTCTTTCTTCGCTCTGGGCGGGAAGAGCACCCTCATCCCTTCCTTCTCCCTCGAGGGAGAAGGGGAGCCGCTGAAGGCCGCGGCCGGCCACCAACCCCCTGAGGCTTCGACGGCGGTGGCAGCCGAGCCTCCAGTGGCTTCGACCGGCGTGGTCCCACGAAACCGTGCCTGCGCCCTTTCGGCACGTCTGGAGCTTCCACGTCGGGGCCCTGGCGTGAGCCTTCGTTTCCCGCGTTCGCTGGATGACTCCGGTGGGCGCTTCGCGGAGGGGCGGTCAGGGACAGTTGACGAGGACCCAGGCCGACGTCGTCGCGGTGCCAGTGCCCGGCGCATACGCCGCCTCCGCCGTGCTGTTGCACCAGGCCGCCACGCCCGGAAGACACTGGTACGCGTGGCCGTCGCTGCCTCGCACGATCGTGCCAGAGACGTACGTGCCTCGCCCTGACGGGTACACCGGAAGGCTCGTCGGGCAGGTGACGCCGCCGTCTGCGCCTCCCGCTCCCGTCTCGCCGAGCGCCAGGTTCACCTGTGCCGTCGAGGACAGCGGCACGCCGAGCGTCGCTTGCAGGTGGTTCAGCGCCCCGTCGAGCAGATCGAACAGCGCCGTGCGGTCAGCGAGCTGGTCGACGAAGAGCTTGCCCGTCGGTGCGACGCTGGTGGCCGCCAGGGCCGCGTCGAACGCTCCGCCCGCCTCGGCGCCCGTGATCGCGCGCCAGCTCGTGCCTTGCGCGATGCCCAGCTTGCTGAAGGTGGCGACGAAGACGCTGCGCAAGGTCGGCACGCTGAAGCGCAGCACGTTGGGCCTCGCCGGCACCACCACGGTCGGAATGCGGTAGAGCTGGTCGAGGTAGTTCCGCACCTGCCGCGGGTACAGAATGAACGTGCCCGTGTCGTTGACGCCCGTCGCCGCCACGTACGCCGCGTCGCCCAGCGTGAAGTTCTCGATGTTCGCCAGCTTCGTCGACCAGGTCGGGTCGCTCGCGGCCGGGTAGTAGCTGGTCGCCGCCAACGCCTCGACCCGCAGCAGGTCGTTGTAGTGGAAGTACGCCGCCGCCATCGGCCCGAAGTACTTGTCCTCGAGCGTGTTGGGCCCGCGCCTCGCCGTCTGCGCGTTCGAGTCCTGGTCCGCCACCGAATAGCCGAGCCGCTGCTGCAACAGCACGAAGTTGACCAGCCCGAAGCCCGACTCCAGCCGCTTCGAGTAGTCGTTGATTTGGAACGGCCCGCCCTGGCCCGACGAGAGCAACAACGTGCGTTGACTCGCGTCGGTATCGATCCACGCTTGCGCAGGGTCGAGGTAGTCGGGTTGCAGTTTTTCCTGCAGCGGAGCCCGCGTCGACCCGTGATTCGAGGTGTCCGCAGCCCACGGCCAGCACGACGAGCACGGACACCGCGCTTCGAGTCATCGGTTCCTCGCGAGCATGCACGTTCGCGGGGAACACTACCATTCGGCGCGTCACCCGGCGTCGGAGTCCACCCCTGCATCGCTTCCCGCGTCGTCGGTCGAAACAGCCCCCGCGTCGGAAAGGGCTCCAGCGTCGAGCAGTCCCGCGTCATCGAGGCCACCCGCGTCGACGCTCGTCCCGGCATCGTCGAGCATGCCCGCATCCGTGGTCGCTCCGGCGTCAGGAGGTGCCAGGCACGC
Source organism: uncultured Myxococcales bacterium (assembly GCA_903911905.1). Lineage (GTDB taxonomy): Bacteria > Myxococcota > Myxococcia > Myxococcales > Myxococcaceae > Xiheilimnobacterium > Xiheilimnobacterium phototrophicum. The sequence goes on along the minus strand of CAIWFK010000191.1, from coordinate 5,992 downwards.
CGGGGTCTGTGGCACGTGACTGGTTCGCGGGGGGATGCTCTTGAGGAACTGGGCGATCGCCACCGCGTCAGCTTCGGGCAGCCCCGCGTCGTCGAAGCGGGGCATCGGGTCGCACAGGGGCGAGCCTTGATCGTCGACGCCGTGAAGAATCGCGCGGGCGATCTGGTCGACGTTCCAGCAGCCCAGTCCGGTGTCGTCGTCGGGCGTGAGGTTGGGCGGGTAGGCGAAGCCCCCGGTGGCCGTCGCCGACATGACCCCGTCGACGTTTCCGGTCAGCGCGCTGCCATGGCACTTCTGGCAGTCGCGCGCGATGATCACCGCCCGACCATGGGCGACGAGGGTCGGGTCGAGGGGCCCGGCGTCGACGTGACAACCGGCGTCGACCATCGCTCCAGCGTCGGTGCCAGCGTCGACACCCGAGTCGGGTACGACGCCAGCGTCCGGGCCGGTCGGGCGCGCAGCCGGGTTTGTGGGGCCACAGGTCAGGACGAGCAGGGTCAGGCCAGCCACTGCCAACCGCGTACGAACCGTCACCGCGTCTACCCGCCGTCGCCACCGTCGAGACCGACGCCGCCATCGTGGCGAACGCCGCCGTCGTGACCGAAGCCACCATCGTGGCTGAACCCGCCGTCGTGGTGACCACCGAAGTTTGCCGAACCGGTCTGCGGCGCCGGCGTCAACGAGCGCAGGTAGACGACCAGACCCTGCTGCTCGTCGGGAGACATCGACCATTTGTGGAAGGTCTGCCACCGCGCATACGAGACGATGCTGGAGTCGAAGTAGCCGCCATCTGGCACCACGCCATCGGTGAAGATGGCGATCAACTCGGCGTCGCTGAAGCCGCCGGCCTGTTCGGGGGTGTGCGCGACCGTCTTGTACGGCCCATTCGCGGTCGGCCCGTGGCAGTTGGTGCACTGCGCGGTGTTGTTGGTCAGGCCCGCGTCCGGGCTCGGGCGACCAGCGTCGCCACACCCTCGCGGCCCACAGAAGGCGATGACCACGCCGTCGTTGTAACGCGCGCGACCTGCGTCCCATTCGTCAGGGGTCGCGGGGGTGATGTCGAGCGTCGATTCACCGCACACGCCGTTCGCGTTGGCCGTGACCGTCACCGAGCCCGAGCCGGTCATGGTGATCATCACGCCACCCGACACGGGGTCAGCGGCGATGCTCGCCAGGCTGGGGTTCGACACCGACCAGACCACCGTCGTCGGGTCAGCCGCGCCATTGACCACTGCGGGAATCTGGTACGAGTGCGTCGGTTCGTAGGCCGAATACATCGGGCTGAAGAGCACCTGCAGTCCGGTGGTCGTGGTGCAGGGCGCGGCTGCGCCGCCGCCGCCACCCGCACCGCCGGCGGAACTCCCTCCGCCCGTGGCAGACGAACCTCCCGTTCCGCTCGAGCCACCGCCGCCTGCTCCTGCGTCAGTCCCCGTCTCTTGAGGCGAACACGCTGCGAACAACACCAACCCCGTCGAAAGAACCCATTGCTTCGTCGTCATGCACCGGGGCGTGAGCAAGGTCCGTACCGCCGCCAAACAGCCGATCAGACTGGAGCGCCCACCCCGGCCGGGCTCCTGCAAATGGTCGTTCGACAGGCCACTGGGCCATTTTGCCCGCAAGCTTCTTGACGTTTTGCCTGGGCGTCGTTTCAGAGCGCGAGGTCGCCCTGCATCAACGCCAGCACGCGCCCCCCCACCTTGACCTCACCCGCCCCGTCGCGCTCGAGCGAGAGCACGTTCAAGCGTCCGGTGGCGTGACCCTGCTCGACGCGCAAGCGCCCCGCGGGTTCACCTTCGACGTTCAGGAACGCGCCCAGGTTCGCGCACGCCGAACCGGTGCCCGGGTCTTCGCGCATCGTGCCGTGGTGTTCCCAGAAGAAGCGACTGGTGAAGGTGTTGCCTTCCCTCGCGAACACGTAGACCGAGACCTGGCCCTGCGCGTTTCGCCCCAGCGTGAAGAGGTCGGCTGGTGTCACCGTCACCGCGTGCACGTCGGCCACCGAGCGCAGCGGAATCAACAGGTGCTCCATGCCGGACGAGACCCACCGCGGCGTGCCCACCAGCGCGTCGGCCGGCAGCGTCAGCATGCGAGCGAGCGCCTCGCGCCCGTGCGTCGACGCGCGCACCGTGGCCGGTGCCGAGGTCAGCCACCAGCGCTCGCCCTCGCCCCGCACGTCGATGAGCCCCACGTTCAGCTCGAGCCGGAAGGTGCTCGGCAATTCCCGTTCGGCGTGCACCACGTACGCAGTGCCCAGCGTGGGGTGACCGGCGAAGGTCATCTCGTAGCCCGGCGAGAAGATGCGCACCTTCGCCGCGCCTCCGCGCTCGGCAGGGAAGACGAAGGTGGTCTCGGACAGGTTGAACTGGTCGGTGATGGCCTGCATCTGCTCGCCCGTCAGGCCCCGGGCGTCGGGGAAGACGGCCAGCGGGTTGCCGCCGAACGTCGTCTCGGCGAACACGTTGACCACCTCGAAGCGGTAGCTGGGCATGACGGGGTTCAAAGCACGAAGTGGCCGACCGCTCGCAGCACAGTCGGGTCCCCGCGGCGCCAGCGCAACGCTTTGGGTTGCGTCGCGTGGCGCCGGTGCGCATTCAACGACGCGTCATGAGGACCCTGGTCGTCTGCGGCGTGTGCTGGTTCGCGGCCCTCGGCTGCTCCACTGCGGCGCGCTCGCGAGAATCGGCGAGCGTGGCCGAAGGTGCCGGGTGCGCGATTCCACCGCCGCTCCCCGCGCCAGTCGACGAGCGCAACGTCGTCGGTACGCCGCTCGTGCCGTGCAACCCCTCGTTGCGAGCGGGCTTCGAACGCAGCGGCACCTGCACCAGCGGCCCCTCCGACGTGGGCGTGCACGTGGTCTGCGCCGAGGTGACGCAGGCCTTCCTCGAGTTCTCGCGCAGTCGCGGCAACGACCTCGTCACGCCGCGCCCCGAGTTCGACTTTCCGGGGCTTCGGCCGAACGATCGCTGGTGCCTGTGCGCTGCTCGCTGGGAAGAAGCGCGGGCCGCCGGCGTCGCGCCGCCCGTCATTCTTCAGGCCACCGGCGCTCGGGCGCTCGACTTCGTGAGCCGACCCGAGCTCGAGGCCCACGCGCGCGCTGGCGACTGAGCGGCCGCTTGTTCCGTTGCGGTCACCGGCAGAGGCGCGCGGCGAATTCCTGCATCACCTTGTCGGACAGCACGTCGATGCCCGAGCGACCCGGCGGCGACTTCGCGGCCTCGGTGCTCACCGTGGTCTGCCCACAGGTGAGTGTCGCCGTCACCACCGTCATGTTCATCAGGCCCGATTCCTCGTGCTGGGTCATCGCCAGCGAACACGAGCGGGCCGGGCCGGTGCCCTTCGCGGCGGCCGGCCAGCGCGCGGCAATCGATTCGGCGGTGGGGCCATGGGTGGTGAAGGTGAGGGTGCCTGGCAACGCGTCGCAGCGCTGCTTGAGCGTCACCGGCGTGGTGACTGCGGGGCCCGCGAGCAGTTCCCCCGACGAGCCCTCGGCACCGGCCGTGGGGGCCGCGTCGAATTCGGTGGTGGTTTCGTGCCGCTCGGAGCGCGTCTGGTGCGCGAGCACCTCGCCCAGTCGGGCGCTCACCTTGGCGCCCAGGTCCTTCGTCGGACAGGTCAGGTGGTCGACCCATTCGACCGGTGCACCGACTTCCCACAGCCTGAGGTCGACGGTGGCCGTCGCGCCTTCCGTCGAGACCGAGACCACGATGGACCGTCTGGCCTCGACGCTGCCCAGGTAGCGTTCCCACAGCCAGCCGGCCAGGCGCGAGCCACAGATCATCGCCTTCGACGCCGCCGCGCGGCCCTTCCACGGCGGTGGCCCCGCCACGGCCCGACACCGCGCCACGCCCGAGACCCACGCCGGCGTGAGCGACTCGGGCCAGCCCGCCACCGGCGCCGCGGTGAAGGCCTCGAAGTCGGGGCCCATCACCGAGCCGTCCTGGAAGACCAGCGCGTGGAGTTGAGAGGCGTCGAGCTTCTGGGACACCTGCGCGGCGATCGACCACTCGACGGCCCGGGCGTCTCCACGAACGGCGACCACGTCCACGCCAGGCGCAGCCGCCAGCCACATCGAGAGGAAGAACGAATTCATGGCCCCGCACGGTATCAAAGGCGAACGCTCAGTCGCCCATCACCTTCACGATGACCCGCTTGCGCCGCTGCCCGTCGAACTCGGCATAGAAAATCTGCTGCCAGGGCCCCAGGTCCAACTGCCCCCGCGTGATGGGCACGATGACCTGGTGGTGCACCAGCAGCGACTTCAAGTGCGCGTCGCCGTTGTCCTCGCCCGTCTGGTGATGGTGGTAGTCGCTCTTCTGCGGCGCCAGGTGCTCGAGCCACGACCAGATGTCGTCGAACAACCCCGGCTCGTTGTCGTTGACGAAGACCCCGGCGGTGATGTGCATCGCCGAGACCAGCACCATGCCTTCCTTGACGGTGCTCTTGCGCACCAGTTGGGCCACCGTGTCGGTCAGCCGCACCAGCTCGCGCTTCTGCTGGGTCTCGAATTCCAGGTAGTCGGTGAGGTATTTCACGCTCGCCTCGCAGCGTAGCCCCCGACCCGAAGCCGAAAACGACAAATTTCCCAGTCGTTCCCCGGGTGTTACGGTGCCGCACACGCCCGTAGCGGGTCGTCTCACATGGCCGACAAGGAACGCGAAAGCTCGAGTGCCGTACGCCCGACCGGGCCAGAGCTCCGCCTGGTCGATCGCCGGGCGTTCGTCGGCTTTCCCGAGCTGACCCTCGCGCCGGGCGTGGTGGTGGCCGATTTCGCCCTGCAGATTCCCGACGTCACCTTCCCGCTCAACGTCTCGGGCGGGGCGTCGAAGTACCAGAAGAAGAAGCTCGACTTCGGCCTGATGGAACTGAAGGTCGACGCCGAGGTGCTCACCCGCCAGGTGCGCGCGCTCGCCGAAAAGCTGCCCGAGCTCGACGAGGTCAAGCTGCACTTCCGGCCCGGTCACCTCGAGGTGCAGGCCCGGCTGCGCGGCGCCGAGCGAACGCCCCTGACCTTCAAGGTGGCCTTCGACGGTGACGGCGAGCGCCTGGCCGTCTACTTCTACGACGTTCGGCTCTACGCCTTCTCGACCACCCCGGCCGCGCGCATCGGCGCCATTCTCACCGAGGCCATCAAGAACCTGGGCGTGTTGCCCGACGTCGAGCGCCGTGGCGCCAACGGGTTCACCACCCGCATTCTGCCCGCCATCGTCGAGCAGGCCGCCGTCGCCCGCGGCTACAAGATGCCCTCGCTCGACCAGGCCCGCCTCGCCGAGGCCGTGGTGTCGTCGAAGGGCCTGACCCTCCGCTTCTCGGCCGGTGGTCTGCCGCCGCCCGGGTCGGCCGACGAGGAACTGCTGCTCGCGCTCGAGGGCACCCGCGCCTTCGCCGAAGCCGAAGAGCTGCTCGCCCTTGGCCAACTGAAGGAAGCGCGCGCCGCCTACCTCATTCTGGGTGATGCCACCGAGGCCCACCCCTTCGCCGTCGAGCGGCTGTTGACCCTGCTGGTCGCCGACCTGCAGTCGCACGAGTTCGCGCTCGACGTCGCCGAATCGCTGCACCGCCGACGGGAACGCAGTGCGACCGCGCTGTGGGCCGAGGCGGTGGTGCGCGAGCGCCGTGGCGAATTCGCCCGTGCGGCCGAGCGCTACCTGGCGCTCTCGAACCTGGCCCGCAGGAACCAGGAGGAAGCCGGCGCCTTCTTCGCCGCCGAAGCCTCGGCCCGGGCCTCGCGCGACCACGCCCCGCAGATGGCGGTCAAGGCCCTGCACGAGCTGTTGGGGCTCAGGCCCGACCACCTGCCCTCGCTCAAGGCCCTGGCCCGCGCATCGGACCAGGCCAACGATCGCGCCGGCGCCATTCGCGCCTACCGCCGCCTCGCCGCGCTCGCCCGCGACCCCGCCGACGCCGCCGAAGCCCACGTGCAGTTGGCCCGGCTGTGCGCCCAGACCGAAGACGACCTCGCCGGTGCCCGCCTGCACTGCGAAGCCGCGCTGCG
>CAIWFK010000190.1 GCA_903911905.1 uncultured Myxococcales bacterium | reverse complement strand
GTGCCCTTCACCATGGCCGAGCTGGCGGCCGAGACCTCGAAGCAGAGCGGCAAGGCGCTGGCCTACGCCAACCTGCCCGCCGAGCAGTTCAGGGGCGTGCTCACCGGCGCCGGCCTGCCGGGCGTGGTGGCCGACATCTTCGTCGACGCCGACGTGAACATCGTCAAGGGCGAACTCGACGACTCGAGCAAGACGCTCTCGACGCTCATCGGCCGGCCGACGACCTCGCTGGCCGACGCGGTGAAGGCCGGGCTCGCGCGCCTCACGTAGCTCGCGGGTGGCGCCACGGCTGCGAACCCTGGACTGGCAGGCTAGGGTCGCGGCCGTGCGTTCGTTCCTGCTCGTGGTGACCCTGGCGTCGCTGTCGGCCGCAGCCCAGGCGGCGAAGTGCGGCGATTCGTTCCTGCCCGTCGAACCGAAGGAGGGCGACGAGCTCGCGCGGGCGCTGCGCGAGAACTACGTGAAGTACGAGTACCGCATTCCGATGCGCGACGGGGTGACGCTGTACACCACCGCCTTCGTGCCGCGCGATCGCACGCGGCGCTGGCCGATGATGCTGACGCGCACGCCCTATGCGGTCAGCTACGGCGTCGACAATTTTCCCGACGTGCACGACCAGCGCGCGGCCGCCCGCTTCGCGCCCTCGACGCTGATGGTGAAGGAAGGCTTCATCTTCGTGCACCAGGACGTGCGCGGGCGAATGATGTCGCAAGGCCAGTTCCTCGACGTGCGCCCCCGCGCGACGAAGGGTGGCGTCGACGAGGCCACCGACACGTACGACACCATCGACTTTCTGGTGAAGAACGTGCCGGCCAACAACGGCAAGGTCGGCGTGTGGGGCATCTCGTACCCCGGCTTCTACGCGGCGCAGGCGGCCATCGACGCGCACCCCGCGCTCAAGGCGGTCAGCCCGCAGGCGCCGGTGACCGACTGGTTCGTGGGAGACGACTTCCACCACAACGGCGCGCTCTTCCTGTTGGACGCGTTCCACTTCCATTCGGTGTTCGGCCGGGCCCGCGCCGAGCCGGTGCGGCGGTGGAATTGGGACTTCGACTTCGACTCGGCCGATTCGTACGACTTCTTCCAGCAACTGGGGCCGCTCTCGAACGCCAACACGAAGTACTTCCACGGCAGCATCGCCTTCTGGAACGACGTGCTGGCGCACCCGACCCGCGACGCGTGGTGGAAGGCGCGCGACCCGTTGCCGCACTACCGGGTGTCGAACGTGGCGGTGCTGACGGTGGGCGGGTTGTTCGACGCCGAAGACCTGTGGGGCACCCTGGCCACGTACCAGGCCTTCGCCAGGCAGAGCCCCAAAGCCGACGTGCGGTTGGTGATGGGGCCGTGGCGGCACGGTGGGTGGGCGCGCACCGACGGCGACCGACTGGGTGACGTGTCGTTCGCCTGGAAGACCTCGCGCGCCTGGGTCGAGCAGCTGGAACTGCCCTTCTTCCTGCACCACTTGAAGGGCTGCCCCGAGGGGCCGGTGGCCAAGGCGCGGGTCTTCGAGACGGGCACCAACCTCTTCCAGTCGTACGACGCGTGGCCGCCGACCGACGTGAAGCCGACGAAGGTCTTCTTCGCGGCGGGTGGGCTGTCGACGAAGGCGCCCGGCGAGGGGTTCGACGAGTACGTGAGCGACCCGCGCGCGCCGGTGCCGTACCGCGACCACTGGGCGCTCGAGAACGACGGCGAGTACATGGTGGGCGATCAGCGCTTTGCCTCACGCCGCCCCGACGTGGTGACGCACCAGAGCGCGCCGCTGCCGGCCGACGTCACCGTGGCCGGACCCATCGACGTGTCGTTGGACGTGACGACCACCGGCACCGACGGCGACTTCATCGTCAAGCTGGTCGACGTGTACCCGTTCGACATGCCCGACCCCGACCCCAACCCCACGCGAGTACATCTGGGCGGCTACCAGCAACTGGTGCGCGGAGAGGTCTTCCGCGGGCATTTCCGCGAGGGGTTCGAGCGCGCGGTGCCCTTCGTGCCGGGCCAGCCGACCACCGTGCACTTCACGCTGCCTGACGTGAATCACACCTTCCGCTCGGGGCACCGGCTGATGCTGCAGGTGCAGAGCAGTTGGTTCCCGCTGGTCGACCTCAACCCCCAGACGCTGGTGGACCCCTCGACGGCCACGCCGGCGGACTTCAAGGCTGCGACGGTGCGCGTCAATTGGCCGAAGACGACGTTTACGCTTCCCGTGCGCGCGGGTTCGCTGCCATTCTGAGCGCAGGCCGGGGGGAAGTCGCTTCATCGCCGTTCGAAGGGAATCCTCCATGACCGTTCGCTCCACGCGCCGCACGCCGAAGGCCGTCTCGACCACCCGCCAGCCGCAGGCCCGTTCCGCGACCCGCACCTCGTCGTCATCGGCGCGGCGCCCGGCGAGCGACTCCTTCGTGCCCTCGAAGGCCTCGCACGTGAAGCGGGCGGCGACGCCGCCCGGCAACGTGGCCTCGTGGATCGCGCAGGCCCAGGCCGAGTTGTCGAAGGCCGGTGTTCCGGCGGACAAGATGAACGCCGCCGACCTCGCCGCCATCATCGCGCACGAGTCGAGCGGCAACCCCAACGCGGTCAACGACTGGGACAGCAACGCCAAGGCCGGTCACCCGTCGATCGGGTTGATGCAGACCATCGACACCACGTTCGAGAAATACAAGCTGCCCGGCCACGACGACATTCGGAACCCGGTCGACAACATCATCGCGGCGGTGCGGTATTCCATCGACCGCTACGGGTCGATTTCCAACGTGCCGGGCGTGGCCAGGCTGCGCGCGGGTCACGGGTACGTCGGGTACTGAACAGGGCTCGCGGGAAAAGCAGTACGCTGCGCCCCATGCTCAAGGTCGTACCGCTGGGAGGCCTGGGCGAAGTCGGCCTGAACACGCTGGTGCTGGAACACGGCGGCGAGCGGCTGCTGGTCGACTGCGGCCTGATGTTTCCGCGCGGCGATCAACTGGGCGTCGACATCGTGCTGCCCGACTTCACCTGGCTGCTCGACGACCCGGCAGCGCTCAAGGGCGTGGTGCTCACCCACGCGCACGAAGACCACCTCGGCGCGCTGACCTGGTTGATTCGCGAGCTGCGCGTGCCGGTCTACGGCACGGCCTTCACCCTGGCCCTGGCGCGGCACCGGCTGGAAGAGGCGGGGCTCGACGCCGACCTGCGGCTGATGGCGCCGAGGGAGCCGTTCACCATCTCGGAGCAGTTCACCGTCGAACCGTTGCGCGTCACGCACTCGGTGCCCGACGCGGTGGGGCTGGCGGTGACCACGCCTTCGGCGCGGCTGATTCATTCAGGCGACTTCAAGTTGGACGGCGCGCCCATCGACGGGCAACTGACCGACCTCGAGCGGCTGGGCGAGCTGGGGGAAGAGGGCGTCGACGTGTTGCTGAGCGATTCGACCAATTCCGAGGTGCCCGGGTGGAGTGGCAGCGAGCGACTGGTCGCCGACACCTTCAAGCGGTACTTCGCCCAGGCGAAGGGGCGGGTGGTGATCGCCATGTTCGGCTCGCACCTGCACCGGGTACAGCACGCGCTCGAACTGGCGCGCTCGGTCGGCCGCAAGGTGGCGCTGCTGGGCCGCAGCCTTCAACGCAACGTGAAGTTGGCGCAGCAGGCCGGCATCTTCGATTCGTGGGAAGGCACGCTGGTGCCGTACGAAGCGGCGTCGATGATTCCCTCGCGCAACCTGGTGCTGCTGTGCACCGGCGCGCAGGCCGAGCCGCGCAGCGCGTTGATGGGGCTGCTCAACCCCGAGCCGGGGCCGCTGCGCATCGAGCCCGAAGACCTGGTCATCTTGAGCGCGCGCACCATTCCGGGCAACGAGCCCAACGTCACCCACGTCATCAACCGGCTGCTCGCGCGACGGTGCCAGGTCGTCTATTCGTCCATCGACCCCGGCGTGCACGTGTCGGGGCACGCCAGCCAGGACGAGCAGAAGAAGCTCATCGACACCGTGCGGCCGCGACACTTCGTGCCCATTCACGGAGAGCTCCGGCACTTGCATCACCACCTGCAGGTGGCGCGGAATGCGGGGCTGGTCGACGAGAAGTTGTTCCTGATGACCGACGGCGACGTGGTGGGGTTCGACCACGAGCGCGCCACCACGTTCGGGCGCGTGCCGGCAGGGAAGCGCCTGATGCGCCGCGAGGGGCTGGCGGCCGTGAGCGACCAGGTCATCGCCGACCGGAAGTGGATCGCCGAGACCGGCCTGGTCATCGCGGTGGTGGCCATTCAAATGGGTTCGGGGAAGGTGGTCGCGCAGCCGACGCTCAATGGGCAGGGGCTGCAGGCCGACGAGCTGGCCGCGCTGCCGTTGGCGACCGAGAGCGCGGTGCGGGCGGTGCGGGAATTGAGTGACGCCATGCGCGCTGATGACGGGCGGGTGCGGGAAGAGTTGGTGCGGGGCATCAGGCGGGTGTTCAAGCAGTTGCTGGGGACCAGGCCGCTCATCGTGCCGATCGTGGTGCGGGTGTAGGCCGCGTGGATGCCGCCTGAAGGGTGGGCGGGCACGGGCGCACTACCCGGAAACTCCGGGAGTTCCAGGGGGTTGTGGCCGCGGCGCGACGAGCGAAAAACCCGGCCACCCCCGACATGACGCGCCGGGCTGTGGTAGTGGGGTTCACGCCATGGTTCACACCCTGCTCCTGCTTGCGCTGACTGCCGCTCCGCCCCCGAAGGACGTCGAAAAGCCCATCAAGCCGCTGCCGGTGTTGGGCCGCGAGCCGAGCATCGACGGCGAGCTGAAGGACCTGGCCGGCGCGACCGAGTTCAAGATGCCGCCGGGGGCCAAGGGCGCATCGGCCGAGCTCAAGGTGAAGGCCGCCTTCAAGAAGGACACGGTCTACGTCGGCGTCACCGTCAAGGACGACGTGGTGACCGACGGCGATCACCTGGACCTCACGCTCTACTTCCCGGGCTCGGGCACCACCAGCAAGGGCGTGGTGTACCGCTTCGGCAAGTCGGGGCTCATCGAAGGCAACCCCGAGACCGCGGCGCCCGAATGGGCCCAGCCGATGGTCAAGGCCGTCACCAGGCCCGACCCCAAGGCCAGCGGCTACACGCTCGAGATCGCCATTCCCGCGCGCGCGCTGCCGCGCTTCCAGGCCTTCAAGCAGCTCGCGCTCTCGCTGTGCGCCGATTACGCCGACGTCGACGCCGAGGGCAGCGACCCGGTGCTGCTGAGCACCTGCCCCAACGGGGAAATGCCGGGCGGCCCGACGCGCATTCCCGACGAGTTCCGCAAGACGCTCAAGCTGACGCCGACCGCCGAGGTCGAAGGCATCGAGGCGCGCGAGCACGGCTGGGTGGGGTACTCGAAGCTGCACTACCCGACGTGGGTGATGAGCGACACCGACTTCACCCCGCAGTCGCTGGCCGACGTGGTGCTGGGCGAGGCCGCGATTCCTCCCGAGTCGGTGGCGCTGCCCATTCCCCAGAAGCTGATGCTGCCCGACAACCGCCCCATCTTCACCATGCTCTCGGGCAAGAACCCGTACCTGAAGAAGGACGGCTGCATCGACGGCAACGAGCTGCGCCTGGCGATGTACGTGGTCAAGGGCTCGGTCGCCTCGCGCGTGCTGGAATGGCCGGCGGCGACCTGCAAGCTCGGGCGGGGCATGCGCTTCGAACTCTCGGCTGAAGGCGAGCTGACCATCGGTTACACCAACGGTTCGACCGCCCACTTCTCGTGGAGCGGTGATCACTTCGAGCGCAGCGAGCTCGGGCTCAACAAGTAGTTCAAGGTCTTTTCGAGGTCTCCCGTGGCGAAGTCGCGCAAGAAGAACCTGTACATGATGACGCTGGGCTGCCCGAAGAATCGGGTCGACAGCGAGGTCATGCTCGGCGCCCTGCAGCACAAGGGCTACCAGTTGGTGCAGGAGCCCGAGGCCGCCGAGGTCATCGTGGTGAACACCTGCGCGTTCCTGAAGGCCGCCGAGCAGGAATCGGTCGACAACATTCTCGAGCTGGCCGAGTACAAGAAGTCGGGCTCGTGCAGCACGTTGGTGGTGACGGGCTGCCTGGTCCAGCGGCACGGCGAGGCCTTGAGCAAGAGCCTGCCCGAGGTCGACCACTTCCTGGGCACCAGCGCCTACGTGCAGATCGGCGATCTGTTGGCGGCCGAGGCCAGCCCGCGCCAGGTGATTCCCGACCCCGAGTACATTCACACGGCGTCGGTACCGAAGGTCAACTCGATGCCCGGGTACACCGCGTACCTGAAGGTCAGCGAGGGCTGCGACAACAAGTGCGCGTTCTGCATCATCCCCACGCTGCGCGGGCTGCAGCGCAGCCGCACCATCGCCGACATCGTGAAGGAAGCGCACCAGCTCGCCGACCAGGGCGTGATGGAGCTGAACCTGGTCGCGCAGGACCTGACCGCCTACGGGCACGATCTGCCGGGCAAGCCCAAGCTGCACGATCTGCTGCGCGAGCTGGTGAAGGTCGACGTGCATTGGATTCGGCTGCACTACGCCTACCCGCGCGTGTTCCCCGACGAGCTCATCGAGGTCATCGCGAGCGAGCCGAAGATTGCGAAGTACCTCGACATGCCGCTGCAGCACGCTTCGGACCGGCTGCTGCGCTCGATGAAGCGCGGCCGTGAATCGGCGTTCCTCGAGCAGTTGGTCACCAAGATCCGCTCGCGCGTCGACAACCTGAGCTTCCGCACCTCGATGATCGTCGGCCTGCCCGGCGAGACCGAGGAAGACTTCGAGATCCTCGTCGACTTCGTCAAGAAGCTGCGGTTCGAGCGGCTGGGCGTCTTCCAGTATTCCGACGAGCCCGGCACCGCCGCCTACGAGATGGAGCACAAGGTGCCCAAGCGCACCATCGAGCGGCGCTGGCGCGAGATCATGGCGGTGCAGAAGCGCATCAGCCGCGAGCAGAACAAGGCGCTCATCGGCCAGCAGCTCGAGGTGCTGGTCGAAGGCCGCAGCCCCGAGACCGAATTGCTGCTGGTCGGCCGCCACCAGGGCCAGGCTCCCGAAATCGACGGGCAGGTCTACATCAACGACGGCATGGCCTACCCGGGCGAGCTGGTGACGGTCGAGGTCACCGAGGCCCACGACTACGACCTGGTCGGCAAGGTGGTCGCGCGGCACGACCCGAAGCAGAAGAAGCACTCGGCTCGCGAGAAGGTGCCGACCCACGCGCGCGGCGGCGAGAAGATCGTCACCCCGCCGACCTGGCTGGCGCCGCGGTAGCCGTCGAACGCTTCAGCCGACCTGCTCGGCGTAGGTCATCACCAGGAACAGCGAGGCCTCGTCGGGTCCCGCGTTCCGGTACACGTGCGGCGCGTCGGCCTCGAACAGAATGGCGTCGCCGGTCTCGAGCGCGTGGGTCACGCCCTTGACGTCGATTTCCACGCGGCCCTGCGAGACCACCAGGTTTTCCATGGTGCCTGGCGCGTGGGCGTCGGCCGACTCCACGCCCTTCGGCGCCAGGGTCAGCTCGTAGAACTCGACCCGGCGCGGCTCGTCGAAGGGAAAGAGCGCGCGCGACGAGAAGCTGCCGTCGTGCGAGAGCAGCCGCTTGGCCTGCGAGGCGCGAAGAATCTTCGCCCCCACCGTGGCGCTCGAGGTGATGAGCGCCGAGAACGGCACGTCGACCGCGCGGGCGATCTTCCACAGCACGTTGATGGTGGGCGCGCTCTGCCCCAGCTCGACCTGCCCCAGCATGGCGCGCGAGACGCCCGAGGCCTGCGCCAGCCGCTCGAGCGACAGCCCGCGCTCGGTGCGCAGCCGCCGCAGGTTCTTGCCCACCACCGGCGCCAGGTCGGCGGTCATGTCGTTGGCGGGTGCGGCCTCGGCGTTCGCGGGCGGGGTGGCAGGTTCGGCGGAAGCGGGCTTCTTCTTCGGAGGGCGGGCCATGATTCACCGTCGACTCTCGCAGCCCGGTCGAACCCGTCAAGGGGCACCGTGCTGGCGGTCGGCGCTATGCTGAAGACATGCGCGGCGTCGAACAGATTCCCTGGCTGTATGACGGCCTGTGCCGGGTGCTGGAATGGACCGGGCTCGAGCGCTGGCGCGCCTGGCTGGTGAAGGGTGCGCGCGGCCGCACGCTCGAGGTGGGCAGCGGTACCGGGCGAAACCTGGCGCGCTACGATCACGCACTCCCCTTGCTGGTGGCGGTCGAACCTGCGGCCGACGCGCTCGAGGCCTCGAAGGGACGGCGGGGCGGAGCGTTGCTGGTGCGCGCGAGCGCCGAGGCGTTGCCCTTTCGCGAGGGCGCGTTCGACACGGTGGTCTCGAGCCTGGTGTTCTGCAGCGTGCCGCGCCCCGAGGTGGGGCTGGCCGAGGTCCGCCGCGTGCTCGCCCCCGGCGGCGTGCTGCGCATGCTCGAGCACGTGCGCAGCGAAGGGCGGCTGGGCGGCGCGTTCGCCGACCTGATTCAACCGGTGTGGACGAAGGTGGCCGGAGGCTGTCACCCCAACCGTCGCACCGAGGCCACCGTCGAAGCGGCGGGGTTCGAGCTGAGCGAGCGGCGGGCGAACGGGTCGATGCGGCGCTTCGTGGCCACGCCGCGCTGAAAACCCTCTTTCGACGCCAAGCTCACACAGCTCTTGGCGCTGTCAACCTGACCGGGTGGCGGCCGGCGCACGCCTTGACAGCGCGCGTTGCTGTCTGAGTTTCGTCTCAGCGGCGCACGACTGGTTCGGCGCCTTCGTTCCACCAACCCACGAGGCTCGTCATGATGATTCGCTACAACACCTTCCCCGGCTTCTTCCGTGAATTCGACGAACTCTTCCGCGACGTGAACGCGACCACGGCGGCGGCCGTTCGCACCGTCACTCCCGTGGCCGACGTGCTCGAGCGCGACCACGCCATCGAGCTGCGGCTCGATCTGCCCGGCGTCGACCCCGAGAAGATCGACGTCACCCTCGAAGGCCACGAGCTGACCATCGCCGCCGAGCGGGTGAACGTGAAGGCCCCCGACAAGGCGACGTGGCTGCGCCAGGAGCGCTCGCACGCGGCCTTCAAGCGCACCTTCACGCTGCCCGAGAGCATCGACGGCACCAGGCCCGAGGCCAGCTTCAAGCACGGCGTGCTGACGGTGACGCTGCCGCGCAAGGAAGCCGAGCGCCCGCGCTCGCTCAAGGTGAAGGTCGAGGCCTGAAGTCACCCCGTGGGGAGGTTCAGCGGCGTCCACCCGCTGTCCCACCCGCGGTGCTTCAACAGGTCCGCCGCGTCGACCGACACGCGACGGCTGGAATCACAGCTCGCCGCGAGCTCTGCCACCCAGGCGCCCTCGCGCCGCGAGACACCCACCACGTGAAAGTGGTGCCAGCCGTCGCGCTCGACGTGGCTCGTCCACGCGGTGCCGGTCAAGCGCGCGACCTGGGGCGGTCGTTTCATCGTCGCGGCAGCTTCAGTCGGCCTGCTTGCGACCGGTCGTCGGCTTGAGCGCCGGCGCGGGCACCACCGGCCCCATCGCCGCCGGCACGGGGAAGCCCTTCGAGCGCAGCAGCGCGTCGGGCTTCGGGTCGCGACCGCGGAAGGCGCGGAAGGCCTCGGCGCCGTCGACCGTGTTGCCCACGCTCATCAGGGTCTCGCGCAGCTTCTTCGCCGTCGCCGGGTCGTACGGGTTGCCCGCCTCGGTGAAGGCCGCAAACAGGTCGTGCTCGATGACTTCGGCCCAGAGGTACGAGTAGTACCCGGCCGCGTAGTCCTCGCTCGAGAAGATGTGGCCGAACGCCGGAATGCGGTGCCGCATCACCAACTGCGGGGGCATGCCCAGCTCGGCCAGGGTCTGCTTCTCGAAGGCCCTGGTGTCGATGCGGGTCTCACCGGCCAGGTGCAGCTTCAGGTCGACGATGGCCGAGGCCTGGGTCTCGGCGGTGATGAAGCCCTCGTTGAAGGTCGCCGCTTTGGCGATGCGCGAGAGCAGCGAGGCGGGAATCGGCTCGCCCTTCGCGTTGACCAGCTTCTCGAGCACCATCGGCGTCTGCAGGAAGTTCTCGTTGAACTGCGAGGGCGCCTCGACGAAGTCGCGCTGGGTGTTGGTGCCCGACAGCGTGGGGTAGTGCACCTTCGAATTGAGGCCGTGCAGCGCGTGGCCGAACTCGTGGAACATGGTGCGCGCGTCGTCCCACGAGAGGGTGGTGGGCTGGCCCTTGCCGGGCTTCACGAAGTTCGAGTTGTTCGAGACGATGGTGGCGATGGGCGCGTCGACGTTGCTCTGCTCGCGGTAGGGCACCATCCACGCGCCCGAGCGCTTGCCGGGCCGCTGGTAGGGGTCGAAGTACCAGTACCCCACGTGCTCGCCCGCGCGGGTCACCTGGTAGACCTCGACGTCGGGGTGGAAGACCGCGAACCCGTCGACCTTCTTGAAGTCGAGCTCGTAGATGGCGTGCGCGGCGGCGAACATCGCGTCGCGCAGGTGGTCGAGCTGCAGGTACGGCTTCACCTCGTTCATGTCGAGGTCGTAGGTCGCCTTGCGCACCTTCTCGATGTAGTAGCGGTAGTCCCACGGCTCGATCTGGAAGCCGCCCTTCTCGGCGTCGACGAGCTTCTGCGCCGCGGCCACGTCGGTCTTGAACTGGGCGATGGCCGGCGTCCACACCGAGAGCAGCAGCTTCATCGCCGCCTGGGGGTCCTTGGCCATGGTGTCCGACAGCTGCCAGTGCGCGAAGGTGGGGTAGCCGAGCAGCTTCGAGCGCTTGGCGCGCGCCATCAGAATGTCGCTGGCGATGGCGTTGTTGTCGTGCGCCCCGCCGTTGTCGCCACGGCTGGTCCACAGCCTGAAGCCCTTCTCTCGCAGCGCGCGGTTCTCGCTGTTGACCAGAAACGGCTCCATCGACGAGCGGGTGTTGGCGATGACCCACTTGCCGGGCAGCTTGCGCGCCACCGCTTCGCTGGCCGCCGCTGCGATCTGCGCTTCGCTCAAGCCCGCCAGGCCCGCCTTGTCGTCGATGGTCAGGAAGATCTGCTCTTCGTCGCTCAGTTGGTTCTGGCTGAACTTCGTCTGCAGCGAGGCCAGTTGCTGGTTGAGCGCCGAGAGTTCCTTCTTCTGTTCGGGCGAGAGCGCCGCGCCCTGCTTGACGAAGCGGGTGTAGACCACGTCGACCAGCCGCTTCTGCTCGGCGTTCAGCGCGCCCAACTGCGCCGCGTCGTCATGCACCGCCTTGAGCCGGGCGAAGAGCTTCGCGTTCTGCACGATGGTGTCGGAAAACGCCGCCAGCTTGCCGGCCAGCTTCTCTTCCACCTTGCGGAACTCGGGCGTCGACAGGTTGCCGCCCCACACGCCGTAGACCGCCATCGCGCGGTTGAGCGGCACCCCCGAGCGCTCGAGCGCCACGTAGGTGTTGTCGAAGGTCGGTGCCGCAGCGTTCGCGGCGATGGCGTCGATTTCCTTCAGGTTGAGCGCCATGCCTTCTTCGATGGCCGAGGCGATGAGCGGCACCGTCGCCTTGTCGAAGGGCGGCACGCCGCCGTTGGGGCCCTGCCAGGGCGCGAGCAGCGGGTTCATGGGCTTGTCCTTCCCGGCGAGGGCCGGGGTGGTGAGGAGCAGCATCAACGGGGCGACGCGAAGAAGGCGCATGGGCGGCGGTATGGCCCGACCGCTCGCCGGTTTCAATCACCGCCCGGCTGACACCGGCCAGGTCTGGTTGACGCACGGGTTGCTGGCGCACAGTGACGTGGTGCACTGCGCGCCGGTGAAGCTGGCCGAATAGGTGCCCACGAAGGTGTTGGGGCCGGTGAAGGTGCCGGTCAGCGTGTAGGTCTCGGTGCAGGCGCCGCTGATGACCCGCGAATAGCTGAACGCACCAGCCGGGCAGGTGGCCGCCGGCGCCGCCACGTCGAGCGTGCCCGAGGGCTGGGTGGGCGTGGGGCTGACGGTGAGCGTGTTGGGGGCGATGGTGAAGGCCGAGAGGTTCACGTTCACGGTGGGCCCCAGCCCGAAGTCGCAGCAGGTGTAGGCGATGACGCCGGAGTCGACGGTGAAGGTGCCGGCCGGGTTGCACGCGCCACCATCGGTCGAACACCCCTCGTCGACCTGGCCGTTGCAGTCGTCGTCGACGTGGTTGCCGCACACCTCGTGCACGGCGGGCAGCACTTCGTTGTAGCAGGCGGTGCCGAAGACGCCGGCGCTGCAGGTGTTGAGGCCGTCGTGGCACGCGCCGATGCCGCGGGTCGACGGCGCGCCGGTGTAGCAGGGCCGGGTCACGCCGTCGTCGATGACGCCGTCGCAGTCGTCGTCGAGGTCGTTGCAGGTCTCGACCGAGGGCGCGTGCGCTCCGGTGCAGTGGCCCCAGACGTCGGTCATCACGCAGGTGCGCAGACCCGAGCAGAAGCCGCCGTCGACCGCGCCACAGGCCACCATGGTGCCCGCAGTGCAACTCACCGGGTTCGCCTCGTCGGAGTCCATCGGGTCGGTGCAGCCCGGGTCGTCGGGGAAGTCGATGAGCCCATCTCCGTCGTCGTCGAGGCCGTTGCTGCAGGCGGCGGGCGGGTCGGGCAGCAGGCGCAGGGTGCGCACGCCCGAATCGGCGTCGTCGCTGGTGACCAGCAACTGCCCTTCGGCGCTCAGCCCGGTGCGGGTGTAGCCGACGGCGACCCCCAGCGACTGCCCGGGCCTCAGCCGAGCAGGCGAGGCGAGCGGCGTGACCGAAAAGTCCGGATTCGACGACGAGACCTGTACCTGGCTCACGGTCAACGCGGCGAGGCCCGTGCTCTGCACCTGCACCATGCTCATGGTGGGGGAAGCCAGCGTCGGGTGGAAGTCGAGCGGGTCGGGCGAGAAGGTCAGCGCCGGGGCGATGGGCCCGCCGTGCAGCGTGACGTGGAGCGGCGCTTCCCCGCTCGAGGGACTCGACACCTCGGCCACCGCGACGTCGTCTCCCGAGCCGGTGGGCGTGAAGAGGACCGGCACCTGCGCCAGGTTGCCGGCCTCGACGCTGGTGGGCGCCTGCACCAACGAGAAGTCCGGACTGCCTGAAGGAAGAATCGTCACCTGCAGGTCGACCGTGGCGCGGCCGTCGTTCACCACCCGGAAGGTCAGTGCTTTCGTGGTGCCTTCGGCCACCGGGCCAAAGTCGAGCGCGTCGATGGGCACCAGCAGCGAGGCCTGCGCCATGGTCACCTGCGGCCGACCGCATTGGCAGCCCGAGAGGACCACCGTGACGAGGGCACAGCCCAGCGCGAGTCGACGGAGCATGGACGGACCAGTGTGGCACGGCGCCCGGTTCGCTGCAGGCGGTTTCACCCCGAGCAAGGCAGGTGGGCTAGACAGTCGGTCGATGCGGCTTCGTCGAATCGCCCAGCTCGTCGCGCTGCACCTGTGCCTGTCGGGGTGTGGGCTCGTGGACCTGCCGGTCGATTCGCTGCAGTGCTCGGCGGCGCACCCGTGCCCCGCGGGCCTGAGCTGCCTCGAGGGCATCTGCACGTCTCCCGACGCCAGCCTTCCGGTCTTCGGCGACGACTTCGAGCACCGCAACCTGCTCGAGTCCGACGTGCCTGCGGGGCCGTGGACCCGCTCGATGGTCGCCTCGGGCAACTCGGTGGCCATCGTTCCCGAAGCGGCGCACCGTGGAGATGGGGGCCTTCGCGCCATCGACGTCGACACCCAGGACGTCTTTCCCGCGTTCGTCGGGCACGACCGCGCGTGGTCTGGAGATCAGTCGGTGCGCACCTGGCTCCGCGTGGTGGCCAGCAACGACTTCTCCGACACCTCGCTGTTCAAGAGCGACGAGCCGTCGTTCATGTTCGGCCAATGGGAGGTCGACCTCTTTCCAGGGGGCCAGGTGCGGGCGCTGTCGTGGGTCGATTCGCAGAACGCCATTTCCGACTTCTCGGACGCGGGCGTGGTGGTGCCCGGCCAGTGGCGCCTGCTCGAGGTCCTGCAGCGCGGAGCCCAGACCCCCGATGCCTCGCTCGAGGTCTTCGTCGACGGCGTGCGTGAAGTGGCGCTCGAGCACTACCCCGGCTTCCTGTCGTCGGGGGCCATCAGCGCTGGCGTCTTCTTCCAGGACAAGCCCGCCGCGACCATCACGGTGGACCTCGATGACCTGCGCGTCGCCAATGAGCCGCAGCCCACCCGGCTGGCGCTGACCCCGGTGCGCCACCAGTCGGGGCACGCCTGCGCGGAGTACCGGCTCGAGCTGCTCGACGTGTTCGGTGGGGTTCGCGCCGCGCCCTATGCGCTCGAGCTGGAGTCGGGCACGGCGCTCTTCGCCGACGCCGACTGCACCTCTGCGCTGGGGCCCATGCCGAAGGCCGCCGTGGCCTGGCCGGTGTTCGCGAAGGACACGTCTTCGCTCAGCGTGACGCACCCCGATTTCCTGCCCAGCGCGCCCGTCGCAGCGCCCGGCACCAGTTGTTCCGCCACCGGTGGCGCACCGGTGGTGTTGCTGGCGGTGTGGCTGGCGCGGCGCCGCCGCTGAAAGTCCATTGTCGCGAGTAGGGAACCGTCGACTCGGCTTGCGCCACGCCGACGCAGCCCGTACATGCCGCGCATGCGCTCTCTTCTGCTGCTGTGCCTGGTGGCTTCGGCGTCGTTCGGCAAGGTCGTGACGAAGAAGGTCCCCTACGAGCTGGACAAGACGAAGTTCGAAGGCGTGCTCATCTTCGACGACGCGAAGAGCAACCAGCCGGGCCTGGTGCTGGTGCCGAACTGGCTGGGCATCAACGACGCGAACCTGAAGCAGGCCACCGAGATCGCCGGCCGGGGCTACGTGGTCTTCGTGGCCGACGCGTACGGCGTCACCGGCCGCCCCAAGAACCAGGACGAGGCTGGCAAGGTCGCCGGCTCGGTGAAGGGTGACCGCGGTCTGTTCCGCAAGCGCATGAACAAGGCGCTCGAGGTGTTGCTGGCCCAGAAGGTGCCTTCGATGGACGCCAGGAAGCTGGGCGCCATCGGCTTCTGCTTCGGCGGCACCGGCGCGCTCGAGCTCGCGCGTTCGGGAGCCAAGGTGGCAGGCGTGGTCAGCTTCCACGGTGGCCTGGGCAGCCCCACGCCGGCCGATGCGAAGAACATCACCGCGAAGGTGCTCGCGCTCCACGGCGCTGACGACCCGTTCGTGCCGGCCGACGAAGTGAAGGCCTTCGAAGACGAAATGAAGGCCACGAAGATCGACTGGCAGCTGGTGAAGTTTGGCAACACCGTGCACAGCTTCACCGACGTCGACGCCAACACCGAGGGCAAGTCGGCCTACAACGCCACCTCGGCCAGGCGCGCCTACGCGCTGATGGACTCGTTCTTCGCCGAGGCCTTCGCCGCCCCATGACGTGGTTGCTGCGCGACACCATCACCGCGCTCTACCCGCGCACGCCCACCATGCCGGGCGCCGAAGACTGCGGGCTCGACGCATTCCTCGAGAAGTTCCACGCCGAGAGCACGCCGCTGGTCTGGCTGGGCGCCATCGCCGGCGCGCTGGTGTTCCAGCTCACGCCGCTGTTCTACGTGTACGTGCCCTTGCCCGCGTGCCTGTTGCCCACCAGCCTGCGCGAGCGGCATGCCCAGCGGGTCACGGCGACCGACGTGTACCTGATTCGTCAGGCCCTCTTCATGGTGAAGTTCGTCGCGGGTCTGTGCTGGGGCGCTGACCCGAAGGTGCGGGCGAAGTTCGCGTTGCCCCCGCTGCCTGCAGACCCCGGCACGTGGAGGACCCGCTGATGGGCCACGTCGCGTTCCAGGGCGATGATCAGAAGCCCTTCGAGGCCGAGGTCGACGCGGTGGTGGTCGGCTCGGGTGCGGGCGGCGCGCTGGCGGCGGTGACGCTGGTGCGCGCGGGCTGGTCGGTCGCGGTGGTCGAAGCCGGCGCGTGGAGAGACCCGCAGGACTACCCGCATTCCGCCTACGGCGCGATGCGCGACGTGATGGACGACTGGGGCGCCCAGTTGGCCCGCGGTCGCGCGCTCTGGCCCATCGTGCAGGCCCGCACCATGGGCGGCAGCACGGTGATCAATTCGGCCATCTGCGTGCGCACGCCCGAAGACCTGTTCCCCCAGTGGGAGCGCGAGCACGGGCTCACCGGGCTGCAGCAGCGCATGCTCACCATTCAAGAGAAGCTCGAGGCCGAGCTCTCGGTCGAAGAAGTGCCTCCGGCCGCGCGCGGTCGCTCGAACGTGCTGGCCAAGGCCGCAGGCGACGCGCTGGGCTGGGCCGACTCGCACTACATTCGCCGCTACGCCAAAGGCTGCGAGGGCACCGGGCAGTGCCTGCAGGGCTGCAGCCGCATGAAGAAGCAGAGCACCAACGTCGCCTACCTGCCGCTGGTGCGCGAGAAGGGCCTGGTGCTCTCGTGCGCGCCGGTCGAGCGGGTGCTGCTCGAGGGCACGAAGGCGGTGGGCGTGACGGGCCACTTCGTGCACCCCCAGACCCGCGAGACCGGCACGCGCTTCACGGTGCGCGCGAAGAAGGCCGTCATCGTCGCCGCGTCGGTGACGCACTCGGCGGTGTTGCTGATGAAGTCGAAGGTGAAGAGCCCCGCGCTCGGTCACTTCTTCCGCTGCCACCCCGGCACCGGCGTCTTCGGCCTCTACGACGAGCCGGTCGACATGAACGTGGGCACCACCCAGGGCTGGGCGTCGGTCGCGTTCCGCAACGAGCCGGGGCTCAAGCTCGAGACGCTCGCCATTCCCCCCGAGATGGTGGCCAGCCGGCTGTCGGGCGGTGGCGTGCAGTTGATGAACCGCATCGAGCGGTTCCGCCACCTGGCGATGTGGGTGATGGCGGTGCGTGCCGAGGCGGTGGGCCGCATCACGGTGGGGCTCTTCTCGGGCAAGCCGGTGGTGTCGTACGGGTTCGAGCGCCCCGACATGGAACGGCTGCGGCGCGGCTTCGTGCTGGTGGCGCAGCAGCACCAGGCAGCGGGCGCGAAGACCATCGTGTCGGGCATCGCCGGGCTGCCGTACGAATTGCCGACCGAGCAGGCCATCAAGGTGCTCGAGACCGCGCCGCTCGACCCCCGGCAGTACACCGTCATCTTGAGTCACCTCTTCGGTGGGTGCGTGATGGGCAGCGACCCGTCGCGCAGCGTGACCGACGTGCATGGCCGCGTGCACGGGTACCAGAACCTGCTGGTGGCCGACGCCAGCCTCATTCCCTCGACGTTGGGCGTGAACCCGCAGCACACCATCATGTCGCTGGCGACCATCGTGGCTGAAGACCTCGCGTCGGCCTGAAGGAGGCGTCAAGCCTCTGTGGGGCGTTCCTCGATTCCTGAGAATTCGAGTCAGGCCGTTCGCCCCGGGGCGTTGCTCCACGGAACGGTGACATCTTCGTGGCGTGGGCCAGGCCCCATGTTCAACCCCGGCTCGAACCGGTATGGGCCGCGCGCGATGATCACTCGGACCGCGCTGCTCCTCTTCGTCTTGTCGGTGTCGGGCTGTGAATGCGGAGGCGCGCGCCTGATCGACGTGCCCTCGCAGTGCGAGCTGGACCCCGCGAGCTGCGACGGCGGCGTCATCGAGCCCGACGCCGGCCACCCGGCCTGCATGAACCAGGGCACCATCACCGGCAAGGTGTGCGCGCCTGACCTCGCCACCTTCCTCAACGGCGCGACGGTCAGCGTCGACGCCCTCGACTGCACGGGCGCGATGGTGCACCTGACCACCACCAGCGCGGCCGACGGCACCTTCACCCTCGCCAACGTGCCGCCGGGCACCTCGCTCGTGGTGCACGCCACGCTGGGCGCCTTCTCGCAGGACACGCCGGTCACCGTGACGGCCAACGCCACCACCGCCATTCCCGACAACCAGTTGTGCGTCGCGCAGAAGGCCGTGCGCATCGCGGTGGTGACGGGCTCGGGCGACCAGATCGAGAACCTGCTGACGCAGCTCAACCTGCAGTACACGAAGTTCGGCGGCGACTCGTCGACGTGGTCCTCGCAGGCCGAGCCCTTCCTGCGCGACCTCGACCAGCTGAAGCAGTTCGACCTCATCTTCGTGGACTGCGCGGCCGCGCATAAGGGCTCGACCATCGACTTCGGCACCAGCGGCGCCACCATCAGCAACAACCTGCACCAGTACGTGCTGGCGGGCGGCTCGGTGTACGCGTCGGACTGGGCGCTGCTCTTCGCCCTCGAAGCAGCGCCGTCGGCTTTCGCGCCTCCCACCAACAATGGCCAGCCGGTGAGCAACCCCATGACGACCAACGAGCTGATGGGCTTCGCTCCGCAGACCGTCGCCGCCACCGTGCCTGACGCCGCGCTCGCGCAGTTCCTGGGCAAGAGCAGCCTGTCCATCGCCTTCCCCAAGCAGGGCGGGGCGAACAGCCTGCACTGGGGCCTGCTGGCGGCCTCTCCCGGCGCGCAGGTGCTGGTCTCGGCGGGCTCGGTGCAGGCCTGCAAGGACACCACCTGCACCACCGCTGGGTCGAGCATGTCCAACGTGCCGCTCGCGGTGCGCGTGCGCTTGCTGACGGCCGGCCAGAAGGGCGGCAACGTCGTCTACACCTCGTTCCACAACGTGGCGCAGAGCGGCACCGACGTCGAGCAGGTGCTCAAGTACCTGGTGCTCAACCTCTGAGCCTTCCGTCAGAGGCTGTCTCGAACGCGCGTCACCCGCCCCGAAGGGCTCGACTCGGAGCGGTCACTTCTGGCACACCACGGCGTCCCGCGTGGGACCCCCTCTGGAGGCGAACCCATGTCGTGGTCCCGCGTATCGCCTCAGTCCTCGCCGTTTCGCGACGCTCGGGCGCTGGTGCTCGTGGCGCTCGGGCTGTTGACGACGTCAGGCTGTCACTGTGGCGCGGTCGCGCTTCAAGGTGACCTCGATGCAGGCTGCACCCCGTCACCCGAGGTGTGTGACGGGCTCGACAACGACTGCAATGGCCTGGTCGACGATGGCATGGCCGCGCAGTCGTGCGGGGTCGGCGCCTGCGAGCGCACGGTGGCGGCCTGCCTCGACGGCAGCGCTCCGATCTGCGTCGCGGGAACGCCCACGGCCGAGGTCTGCGACGGCCTGGACAACGACTGCAACGGCGTGGTCGACGATGGCCTGGGCGAGCAGTCCTGCGGCGTCGGTGCCTGTGCGAAGACCACCCCAGCCTGCGTCGACGGGCACGTTCCCGATTGCGTGCCCGGTAGGCCCACCGCCGAGGTGTGCGATGGGCTCGACAACGACTGCAACGGCCAGGTCGACGAAGGGCTGGGCCAGCAGTCGTGTGGCGTGGGCGTGTGCGCGCAGACGATGTCGGCCTGTGCCGACGGCGGCGTGCCGGCCTGCGTGCCGGGCGTGGCCAGCGCGGAAACGTGTGACGGGCTCGACAACGACTGCAACGGCCTGGTCGACGACGGCCTGGGCCAGCAGTCGTGCGGCGTCGGGGCCTGCGCCAGAACGGTGCCCTCGTGCCTCGACGGCGGCGTGCCCTCGTGCGTGCCGGGCCTGCCGACGGCCGAGGTGTGCGACGGGCTCGACAACGACTGCAATGGGCAGGTCGACGACGGCGTGTGCCTGGCCCCGGTCGTGGCGTGTGGCGCCACCCTCGGAGGCCGCGCGGGCACGACGCAGACCCTCACCGCGAGCGCCACCGACGCCGACGGAACGGTGGTCTCGACCAGTTGGACGGTGACTTCGCGGCCTGCCGGCTCGACTGCGCAGCCGGCGAGCGCGAGCGGCTCGAGCACCGACTTCACCCCCGACGTCGGCGGCAGCTACACGCTGCAGTATTGCGCCACCAACGACCGGCAGCAGACCTCGTGCTGCCCCATCACCTTCGCGGTCACCCAGTGCACCACGCCGCCCACGCCTCCGGTGAGCACCGCGTGCGGCACCAGTTGGGACGGCCGCCCCATCGTGCAGTTCGCTCCCGTGCCGACCGGCCTGACCTACGAGCTGTCGATGCCCGACGGAGGCACCGTGCTGGCGAGCGCGACCGAAACGCAGAACTGGCTGCGCCCCGCCACCCGCGTCGCCGCTGGCGGCCCCATGCCGGGAACGCCGACCGACCTCGAGGTGCGCTCGTGCCGCGTGGGCGACCCCGCGTGCTGCTCGACGCCCACCACGCTGAGCGTGAACGTGGTCGAAGTCTGCACCACGCCCACCACCCCCACTTCGGCCAACGTGGTGTTGAGCGAATACGTGACCAACGGCGAAGGCGTCTGCCCGTCGGTCGACTGCGCCACGCAGGACACCTGTCAGGCGGGTGAGTCGGTCGAAATCACCAACCTCTCGAACTGCCCGGTGGCGTTGAACGGGTTCCACTTCGCCTACCGCAACAACGTCGCCGGCAGCGGCAGCCTCCGGTGGATGAACTTCGGAGCGGGCGACGTGATTCCGCCGCGCGGCGTCTACGTGGCGATGCGCAGCATGCAGTACGCGCCGACCTGCAGCGCCGGCCTGCCGCCAGAGAGCACCGCGCTCTACGGGCTCAAGATTTCGGCGCTCAGCATGGAGGGCCCGCTCATCTGCTCGGGGTGGTTCAACAACACCGGCGGTGGGCTCAGCGAGATGCAGGTGGCGCCCGGTACGGTCGCGAACGCGGCCTCGCTCGGCTTCACGCCGGCCGCGGCCATCGCTCGCGTGGCCCCCTACCTGCCGAGCACCGGCTTCAGCCCCGCGTGCAGCAGCATCGGGTTCGACGCCGTCGATTCGTGCGGCAGCGTCGTCGGAGGCACCGCGCCCACCACCGCGCTCTCGCCCAACCAGTTGGGGCGGCTGTGGCACCCCTGCGACGCGGTGCCGTCTCCCGTGCCGACCTGCGTTCGCAACTGATTTCGCCGTTGCCCGGGTTCAGCGACCTGTCGCGCTGGAGCCCGTCTGGCTGCACGTAGCCAATCGCCCCATGCGCAGGAGGGCATCGCTCGCACCTCGCGAGACGACGTCGGGCACGTGCTGCCAACCACGCGCACCTGGGGAGCCCGCAGGCGACTCCTCGCGTCGGGGTGGCAGTCGCTGGCCGCGAGAATCGAGCTGCCGGACGGGCCTCAGGCCGCTGCTCGCCGCGCCGCGCGAGCAATGACCTGCGGCACCTCGTCGAGCGGCACGACGTTGACCGCCGCGCCCAGGGCGATGGCCTCTTTCGGCATGCCGAAGACGATGCAACTGGCCTCGTCCTGAGCCCAGGTGAGGGCGCCGGCCTCTCTCATCTCGAGGAGGCCGCGTGCCCCGTCGTCTCCCATGCCCGTGAGGATGATGCCGCTCGCGTTTCGACCCGCCGCCCGCGCGACCGAGCGAAAGAGCACGTCGACGCTCGGGCAATGCCGATTCACGGGGGGACCCGCGCGGACGTCCACCGCGTACTGCGCACCCTGCCGAACCACGATGAGATGCCGACCACCCGGGGCGATGAGCGCCAGCCCTGGCAACACCCGGTCGCCCGACTTCGCTTCCCGCACGTCGATTTCACTCAGGCCGTCGAGCCGCTCGGCGAAGGCGGTGGTGAAGGCTGCCGGCATGTGTTGCACGATCACCAGGCCCGGACAGGTGCGCGGCAGAATCACCTCGAGCGCCTGCGTGCCGCCGGTCGAGGTGCCGATCGCCACCAGTCGCTCGGTCGTGGCCTGGGCCTGATCCGATCTCGTGGACAGTGTTGATGCGTCAATTCACACCGTCGTCGTAGTCGTCGTCAGAGTACTCGGTTCGTGACCTCCTTGGTTGAGTTGGATGTTGTCGGTCGTCCGCCGGAGCGAGCGCAGCGAGCGGAGGCGCCCTCCGTGGTGCGCGATTTTCGGGACTGCGCCGTCACGCGGCGGCGAGCGCGTTACGTTCGAACTCGGCCGGCGAGCAGTAGTCGAGCGTCGAGTGCAATCGCGTCTGGTTGTAGAAGACCTCGATGAACTCGAAGAGCTGCGCCTTCGCGTGGGCGGGGCTCTCGAAATCCTCGCTGAGTTCCATCTTGAGCGTGCTGTTCCAGCTCTCCATCGCGGCGTTGTCGAGGCAGTTCCCCCTTCGGCTCATGCTGCAGGTGATGCCGCGCTCGTCGAGCACCTTCTGGTAGTCCTCGCTCGCGTAGGTGCTGCCCTGGTCTGAGTGGTGAAGCAGCCCGGCGTCGGGGCAGCGGCGGCGCACCGCCATGTCGAGCGCCTTCAGCGTGAGGTGTCGGTCGTTCATCGCGCTCAGGGCCCAGCCGACGACGAAGCGCGAGAACAGGTCGATGATGACGGCGAGGAACAGCTTCCCTTGGGGCGTACGCAGTTCGGTGGTGTCGCCGACCCAACGCTGATTCGGCCCCTTGGCAGTGAAGTCGCGCTTGAGCAGGTTCTCCGCCACCGGCTGGCCGTGGTTGCTGTCGGTGGTGTGCTTGAACCTTCGCTTCGGCCGGCCCGCCAGCCCCTCCTCGTGCATGAGCCGGATGACACGGTTGCGTCCCACCCTGATGCCCTGCTTCCTCAACGAGCGGTGAACGCGCGGGCTCCCGTACTTTCGGCGGCCCTTCGACCCGCCAGCATGCGCTGCGTGCACGTGCACCTTCAGCACATCGTCAGCCTTGCGGCGCGCGCTCGGTGGTCGCTTCTTCCAGGCGTAGAAGCCGGCCTTCGACACCCCCAAAGCCCGGCAAAGCCTTGCCACGCCGAGCTCGGCCTTCTCCGCGATGAACGAGAACTTCACCCGTTCTCCTTCGCGAAGAAGGCCGCCGCTTTTTTTAGGATTTCTCGCTCGAGGCGAAGCTCGCGAACCTCCTTCCGAAGGCGTGCCAGCTCGTCCTTCTCCTCGGTCGTAAGCGTGCCGCGAATGCTCTTCCCGGCATCGGCCCGCGCCTGCTCGACCCACTTGCCCAACACCGACACCACCAGGTCGAGATCCTTCGCGACCCGCGTGACGCTCTTCCCTTCCTTGATCACCAGCGCGACCGCACCCGCCTTGAACTCGTCGCTAAAATTCCGCCGCGGCCGTTGCGTCCTCTTCGCCTTCTGGTCCGT
>CAIWFK010000189.1 GCA_903911905.1 uncultured Myxococcales bacterium | reverse complement strand
TGGTCACGCGGGTCGGACACCGCGCCCATAGATCACGCCTGCGCAACTCACGCGAGCCGAGTCAGTGCGGGAACTGATCGCCGGGATGCGCGCGGCTGATCGAAGCCCGGCCCCCTGAACGGTTACGAAGGACGCCCAAGCGACTTTGGAGGAGGTCGTCGCGGCGCGGTACGGGAAGCTGACGGGAGACGAGGCGAAGGCGCTGGTGGTTGAGGCCAAGTGGGTGGCAGTGCTTGGCGCTTACGTCCAGAGTGAGCTCGACCACGTCTCGCATTCTCTGACTTCCCGCATTGCCGCACTTGCGACGCGGTACGGCGTAACGCAGTTCAGTCTGACAGCAGACGTGGCGTTGCTCTCGAAGCGGGTTGACGAGCACCTGAAACGCATGGGTGCAACGTGGAACTGAGCCCTGGGTATGTACTCACCGAGTTCGGCGAACTCCCGGAGCAATGGAGAGTCGCAACACTCGAAGAACTCCAACCGTTTGTCACCAGCGGTTCTAGGGGGTGGGCGGAGTTCTACTCCGAGCGCGGATTGCCGTTCCTGCGGATCACGAACATGTCCAGGGCGTCGATCTATCTCGACCTCACGGATCTGAAGTTCGTGAACCTGCCAGCGGGTGCGAATGAGGGCACACGAACAGCACTGAAGGCGGGGGACGTCCTCATCTCGATCACTGCAGACATTGGCATCGTGGCCTACGTCGACGACGTCGTGCCGATGCCCGCATTCATCAACCAGCACATTGCGCTTGTCCGGTTCGAGAAAGCGAAAGCCGACGCTCGTTTTGTGAGCTACTTCCTTGCAGGGGAACGCGCTCAACAGCGATTTCGAAGCTCGACGGACGTCGGCGCGAAGGCAGGGATGAGCCTGCTAACCGTGCGCAAGTTGGCGGTCGCGCTGCCCCCTCTCGCCGAGCAGCGGGCCATCGCGGCGGCGCTGGGGGACGTGGACGCGCTGCTGGCCTCGCTGGACAAGCTCATCGCCAAGAAGCGCGACCTCAAGCAGGCCGCGATGCAGCAGTTGCTCACCGGCCGCACCCGCCTCCCCGGCTTCAGCGGCAAGTGGGACACGGGACGACTCGGTGAGCACGTGCAGTTCCTTCGCAATGGCACGCACGCCCGAGCGGAACTCGATGGGAGTAGTTCGACCCGGTACCTCCACTACGGAGATATTCACACCTCTTCGTCCGTCCGCATGGACCTGGGACTCGAAGCGGTTCCACGGCTGTCTTCAGGAAGGGCGCGTTCCCTTGATCGACTCGCTCAAGGCGACCTGGTCTTCGTCGACGCATCTGAGGATATGGTCGGCGTTGGCAAGGCGGTGGAGGTGATACTTCCTGTTGGGGTCGAAGCGGTGGCCGGGCTTCACACGATCGCCTGCCGCTTCGACAGGGAGCTGCTCGCTGATGGGTTCAAGGCGTACCTCCCCTTCATGCCGCCCTTCAGAGAGCAGCTGACGAGACTTGCGGCTGGCACCAAGGTCTATTCGACCAGTCATCGACACATTGCGGGAATCACCATGGCGCTGCCCAATCTCAGCGAGCAGAAGGCCATCGCCGCCGTACTCTCCGACATGGACGCCGAACTCGACGCGCTCGAACGCCGTCGCGAGAAGACCGTGCTCATCAAGCAGGGGATGATGCAGGAACTCCTTTCGGGAAGGACGCGCCTGGTATGACCACCGTCGGCCAGGCCGAGAAGAAGACGCAGCAGCGCGTCGTCAGGCTCTTCCGGGACGACCTCAAGTACGCCTATTGGGGCGACAGGAGCGAGACCCAGAATCGCAACGTCGAAGAGGGGCACCTCGAACACTTCCTGATGTCCTACCAGGGCTACGCCGAACGCGAAGACGGCGATGTTCTTGTTCGCCGCGCCATCCACGAGTTTTGCAAGACGGTCGAGAACGGGAGTCTCTCCCTCTACGACCGCAACAAGGCCGTCTACGACCTCCTCCGCTACGGCGTGAAGGTGAAGGCCGAGGCCGACTCAAAGACCGAGACCGTCCACTTCATCGACTGGGCAACGCCCGAGCGGAACCAGTTCGCCATCGCCGAAGAGGTCACGGTCAAGACGAACGACCCCAAGGCCCACGGCAAGCGCCCCGACGTGGTGCTGTACGTCAACGGCATCGCGCTCGGCGTGCTGGAACTGAAGCGGTCTACCGTCTCCGTGTCCGAGGGCATCCGCCAGAACCTCGACAACCAGAAGAAGGAGTTCACCCAGCCCTTCTTCTCCACGATGCAGTTCGTAATGGCGGGCAACGACACCGAGGGTCTGCGCTACGGCACGATCCAGACTCCCGAGAAGTACTACCTGACCTGGAAAGAAGAGGACGACAAGCAGGCTTTCACCGATGTCGCGCTCGACCGGTCGCTCAAGCAACTCTGTTCGAAGCGGCGCTTCCTTGAACTTATCCACGACTTCATCGTCTTCGACGCCGGCATCAAGAAGTTCTGCCGCCCCAACCAGTACTTCGGCGTGAAGGCTGCACAGAAGCACGTGAAGCGCCGCGAGGGCGGCATCATCTGGCACACGCAGGGCAGCGGGAAGAGCCTGACCATGGTCTGGCTCGCCAAGTGGATCCGCGAGAACGTCACCGGCGCCCGCGTGCTCGTCGTCACCGACCGTAAGGAACTCGACCAACAGATTGAAGAGGACTTCCAGGGCGTCGGGGAGGATATCTACCGGACATCGAGCGGCGCGGACCTGGTCTCCAGCCTCAACGCCACTGCGCCGTGGCTGCTGTGCTCGCTGGTCCACAAATTCGGCAACAAGGACGACGGCGAAGGCGACGTCGACGGCTACATCGAGGAGCTGACCAAGGCCCTGCCAAAGGACTTCAAGGCCAAGGGCGACATCTTCGTCTTCGTCGACGAGTGCCACCGCACCCAGTCCGGCACGCTGCACGACGCGATGACGCGCATCCTCCCCGACGCGACGTTCATCGGCTTCACCGGCACGCCGCTGCTGAAGGAAGACAAGCAGCGCAGCATCGAGGTCTTCGGCGGCTACATCCACACGTATAAGTTCGACGAGGCCGTGAAGGACGGCATCGTGCTCGACCTGCGCTACGAGGCGCGAGACATCGACCAGGCCATCACCTCACAAGAGAAGATCGACCTGTGGTTCGACGCCAAGACCAAGGGGCTCACCACCCTTGCGCGGGCCGAGCTGAAGAAGCGGTGGGGCACGATGCAGAAGGTGCTGTCCAGCCAGTCGCGCCTCTCCAAGATCGTCGCCGACATCCAGTTGGACATGGAGACGCGGGACCGTCTGGCCAGCGGGCGCGGTAACGCCATGCTCGTCGCGGGCAGCATCTACGAGGCGTGCAAGTTCTACGAACTCTTCGCGAAGACGCCGCTTGCCGGGAAGTGCGCCATCGTCACCTCGTACGCGCCGAAGGCCGCGGACATCAAAGGAGAGGAGAGCGGCGAAGGCGCGACCGACGTCATCGAGAAGTACACCATCTATAAGCAGATGCTCGCCGAGTGGTTTGACGAGCCTGCCGAGAAGGCCGTGCTGCGCGTCGAAGAGTTCGAGCGCGACGTGAAGGAGAAGTTCGTCAAGCAGCCTGCGCAGATGAAGCTGCTCATCGTCGTGGACAAGCTGCTCACCGGCTTCG
>CAIWFK010000188.1 GCA_903911905.1 uncultured Myxococcales bacterium | reverse complement strand
CGACTGAATGCACGCCGAGCGCGGCTGACCGACGACCGACTTGCAGGTCGAGGTGATGCCGCCGTCGGTGGTGTTGGGGCACTGGGCGGTGCCCGAGCCGGTGGCGCAGCGGCAGGTCTTGGGCATGCCGCCGTCGGGTTGCTTGAGCTCGGGGTCGGGCTCGCAGAGGCTGGCGGTGTTGCCCACCTGGCAGTCGGCGTTGGTCTGGCAGTAGTTGCCCGCCATGTCGCCGTTGACGTTGGGGCGCACCCAGGTGACGGCCCAGCCGCGCGGGCAGCCGATGTTGGCCCTGGTGCTGCCCATGGCGGTGATGGTGGTGTCGTTGATGGTGGCGGGCGCGCAGACGTTGACGCCCATCACGCCCGGCATGCGATCGCCGGCGTAGAGGCAGAGGTTGGGCAGCGTGCTGCACGAGGGGTTCTTCGCGCCGTTGGTGCAGGTTTCCCACGAGGGCAGCGTGGGGTTCTTGCAGTCGCTGTCCATCATGCAGGTGGTGCAGAACGGAGGCGTGGTGGCCTTGTAGCACCCAGCCGCGTTCTGCTGCGCCAGCGGCGGGCAGGGGTCGGCGAGGCCGTCGCCATTCTTGTCTTCGCCGCAGCAGTACTCGCCCTTCGAGCAGGCGATGGCCGCGCCGCCCTGCTGCGCGCAGGTGAGCAGCTTGCAGAAGTTGCCGTTGGGGCCGGCCGAGCAGGCGTAGGGCGGCTTGCAGTCGGTGTAGGCGAGGTTGGTGACCGGGTCGTTGCCGAGGCGGCAGTCCTGCTTGCAGGTGAAGCTGCCGCGGTCACAGTACCCGATGTACGGCTGGTCGCCGCCGTCGGCCGCGAAGCCGGGCAGGGCGGGGCATTCGGCGTTGTCCATGCACTGGCCGTTGGCGCGGCAGCGGTTGGGCGACATGCCGCCACCGCCGATGACTTCACCCGAGCACTTGAGGTTGGGGCCGCCGAAGGGGTTGGCCGCGCTCAACTGGCAGTCGGCGTTACCGGTGCACGCGGGGCGGCAGCGGCCCGAGCCGTAATAGATGGACGTGGGGTCGAGGTTGGCGCTGTCGACCCAGCAGGTCTGACCGGGCGGGCAGCCGGGCTGCACGGTGTCCATGGTGGTGAAGTCCCACCGGCAGCGGGGCACGCACACGCCGCCGCACGAGCCCGCGCCCGCGTCGGGGTTGTTCTGCGAGCACACGTTGCCCGACGGGCAGTCGTTGTCGACGTTGCAGCCGACGGCCGAGCAGCTGTTCGACTGCGGGCGGCAGAAGCCGGTGCCGTCGTCGACCGTGCCGCAGCCGCACTGGCCGGGGTTCTGGTACAGGCAGTACTTCTTGCCGGTGGTGTCACCCATCAGCGTGGCGCACTTGCCGGTGCCGATGTGGTCGGGCAGCCCGAAGATGATGGGGTCGCTGCCGCACTCCTGGTCGCTGGTGCATTCCTGGCACGGCCCGAGGCGCACGCGGCAGGTGCCGGCCGAACCCGCGGGGGCGTCGTGCTTGTCGCAGGTGCACTGGGTGCCGTACTCGAAGCAGCGGTTGGTCGAGTCGGGTGACTGGCAGTCGGAATCGGTCGCGCAGCCGGTGCCGACGCCGCAGGTGTTGGTGGCCAGGTCGCAGATCGACCCGTTGTTGAAGCTGCGGCAGTCGAAGTCGGTGTGGCAGGGCGGCGGACCGGCGTCGACCATCATGCCGCCGTCGAGATCGCTGGTGGCCACGCACATGCCCGAGCTGCAGGTCTGGGTGTCGCTGCAGATGGCGCAGGTGCCGCCAGCCGAACCGCACGCGCCGGCCGAGGTGGCGTCGGTCACGCAGGTGCCCTTGGCGTCGCAACAGCCCGAGCAGTTGTCAGGAGCGCACTTCTTCGTACAGCCGGGGGTCAGGGCGATGAGCACGCCCAGCATCGCCCCGAGGGTCGCGATGCGCAGGTGAAGGGAAGTCATGGGTGAGGCTCCAGAAATGGAAGGGCGGCCGAGGCGAAGCGACCCCACGGGCCCTAGCGGAAATCTGGCCGGGCGTCGACGCTCGGCTAAAGCGACGCGACGCGTCGGGCCTTCAGGGCGATGACCTTCCCGACGTGGCACCACACGACAAGAACCGGAGCGCGACGACCCATCGTTCGCCGCGCCCCGGAGGTGCGACCCCTGGAAACGAAAGACCGCTCAGGCGTTCTTCGGAACGGTGGTGGTCAGCGTGTAGGTCAGCGTGCCGTGCGCGTGCTTCACGGTGTTCCAGAACGCGTTCCACTGGCCAGGGCTGAAGGTCTGGCAGCCCGCGCTGCCGGTCTCGAAGTTCCCGCCCTGGTGGAAGAGAAAGACCGAGCCGTCGCCGCTGCGGTAGTGCTCGCTGAACGAGCCGTCGTGGTTGACGTCGCGCTCGGGCACGAAGTCCTTCGCGGGGCGCAGGCAGGGCGCGCCGTTGCTGCGGCTGCTGACCGGGTAGGTGAAGTGCCCGTTGGGAATGCGGCCCTGGTCGGGGCGGCCGTCGCCGTTCACGTCGCCCGCGTCCCACGCCATGTTCGCGGCGGGCTCGGTGGTGTACGTGAAGCGCTTGCTGTGCGGCACGCCCTTGCTGTCCGTGTACACGGCGTAGACCACGTCGTGGTACGCGCCGCCGCCGGCGCCGACGCGGTTGTCCTTGCGCAGGCCGACCAGGTTGATGCGGTTGGGGCCGGTCTGGAACGTGCCTCCCTGCGCGGCGACGAACTTCTTGAAGAAGGCGTACTGGGCGGCCTCACCGCGGGGCACGGTGGTCAGGCTGGTCGGCGGCGGCACCGGCTTGTGCGAGGGCGGCCTGGGCAGCGGGTGCGGCGCCGGCTGGGGATGCGGCGCGGGGGCGGGCACCGGCGCGTGGGGCGCGAGCGCGGCGTGCATCGCAGCGTGGGTCTTCGCGTCGAAGGCGCCGGTGACGGGCAGGTGGTGGCTCTTCTGGAAGCGCTCGAGCGCGGCCTGGGTGCGCTTGCCGAACCAGCCCGGGCCGGTGGCGACCTCGGCGCGGGTCATCAGGCCCAGCTTCTCGAGTGCCGCCTGCAGGTGGGCCACGGCGGTCTCGTGCGCACCCTCGGTGAGCACCTTGTTGGGCAGGCTGGTCGAGTCGTACGCGGGCGCGGCGAGCTTCTTCTGCGCCACGAAGGCATCGGCCGGGGCCTGGCGAACGAGGGCCGGGGCCACGGCGGCGGGCGCCGGGGTGGGGGCGAAGGGAGAGGTGTTCGAGCCGCCGAGAGGAAGGAGCATGACGAGGTCCCTGGAGTGCGAGGTCTGCAGGAATTGTCGCAGCAGGCGCGCTCCCGTCGCTGGAACTGGCTGTAGCGTCGGTTGACAACGCGGGCGGCATTTCGCGGCGAATTTTGGGTACGCTTTTGCGCGTGAGCGCTGGCACCGCGTACTTGAGGAACCCGGCTCGGCTGACCGCGATCTTCCTGGCCTTCCCGCTCGTCACCCTGCCGTTGGCGTACTTGAGCGTGCGCCCCATCGCCTCGCTCGAGTGGCTCTTCGACGTCTACCTGGTGGGCCTGGCCACCTCGCACTTCGTGGTGACGCTGGGGCTCTACCTGAACTCGAAGACGCTCGAGCACTTCACCTCGACGTGGCTCAACAAGGTCATCTACTTCGGCGTGCCGGCGATCATCTTCCTGTACTTCGGGGTGAACTCGCTGCTCGACCCGACCACCCACCCGGTCGCGGCCAAGGTGAACACCGCGGTGACGGCGGTGGTGACGGCGAGCGCGTACTTCCACCGTGGTCGCCAGGCGTATGGCGTGCTGCAGTTGCTCAAGGGGCAGTCGAAGGTGCCCTTTCGCGCGCTGCAGCGGCACCTCGAGCTGAGCTTCTTCCTCACCTTGCCGGTGCTGCAGACCGAGACCTCGTTCCTGGGGAACGGGCGGTTCTGGGTGTCGAGCCCGCTGGGCGCGGTGACGCTGGTGGTGGTGGCGCTGCTCTTCGTGGCGGTGGTGGTGCTGGCCCTGCGCACCGGCGGTGCGAAGGCGTTGATGCTGCCGCTGGGGTACTTCGCCATTCAGGCCGTCATTCAGTGCATGTCGTCATTCGACCTGCGGTTGTACCTGGCGTGCGACGCGATGCACTACTCGGAGTACCACGTGCTGATGTACCCGCGGGTGGTCGACGCCGAACTGGGAGCGCGCAAGGTCGACCGCGCGATGGGGTGGCTGCGGCGGCCTCCGGTGCGGTTCTACCTGGGGGTGTTCACCCTCGCGGCGCTGAGCGTGGCGTGGAAGGGCGACCTGTTCGGCTTCGGCGGGTTCATCGACCACGGGCCGCGGCCGATCGCCTTCATGTTCAACATGTCGAACGGCATCTTCCTGTTCCACTTCTTCGTCGACTCGTTCGCGTGGAAGTTCAGCAACCCGTTCTATCGGTCGAGCCTGGGGCGGCTGTACTTCAAGCCCGCGGCGGCGTGACGAGTCGTGGTCGAGGTCACTTGCTGGTCGCCGACTGAATCCGGGTGATGGCGAGGCGCGTCGTCTGTTTCACGCCTCGGCGTGGGCCTTCTCGAGCGCCGCGACGTCGAACTTCACCATCTTCATCATCGCGGCCATCACCGCCTGCGACTTCTTCGGATTGGCGTCGCTCATCAGTTCCATGAAGCGCCGCGGCACGATCTGCCACGAGAGCCCGAACTGATCAGTGATCCACCCGCATTGCACCGGCTTCGCGCCCGCGGCGACCAGCGCGTTCCAGTACCGGTCGACCTCGGCCTGGTCTTCACAGTTGATGAAGATCGAGAACGCGTCGCTGAACGTGAAATGCGAGCCGCCGTTGTAGGCGAGGAAGCGCTGGCCGCCGACGATGAACTCCGCCGACATCACGGGCCCGTTCTGTCCAGCCCGCGAGAGGGTGACCACCTTCGAGTCGGGGAAGGTCGAGGTGTAGAACTCGACCGCAGGTCCGAGCTGGTCGTTGAACATCAGGAAGGGTGAGGCTTTCATCGGAACTGCTCCTGTGTGTGGGGCTACCGCCCGAAGAGATCGAGCTGCGGTCCGCGGTCGGGCTCGGGCGCCGCGATGACCTGCGCCGGTCCTTCGACGACCGCCTGCGGCTCGAACAGCGAACGCTCGAACACCGCCGTCACCGGCCCGTGGTCGCTCGTACCGACCAGCCGCTCGGCCGTACACCCCGTGGCCAGCCCAGCCGCCTCGGGCGAGGCGAGCACGTAGTCCAGCCGCCAGCCGCGGTTGTTTTCCCGGTGTTCCTGCCACGGCGCCCACCAGGTGAAGAGCGCGTCGTCATGCGGCGCGAACCGCCGTCCCAGGTCATCGAGCTCGTGCGCGAGAATGCGCTCGAGCTGCGCGCGCTCGGCCGGCGTCTGCCCCAGTTGCGCTTCGTCCCTCAACGAGGAATGCACGTCACGTGGCGTACGGGTCACGTTGAAGTCGCCGCAGAGCACCA
Organism: uncultured Myxococcales bacterium; assembly: GCA_903911905.1. Taxonomy (GTDB): domain Bacteria; phylum Myxococcota; class Myxococcia; order Myxococcales; family Myxococcaceae; genus Xiheilimnobacterium; species Xiheilimnobacterium phototrophicum. The sequence continues at coordinate 6,196 of CAIWFK010000188.1, read as the reverse complement.
GTGAGAACCCCAGCCCGCGCTGCCGCGCCACGTACCCGTCGAGCGCGTTCAGGAACCGAACCTTGGTCTCGTAGTCCTTCCCGCCGTTGGGCACGTAGAGACTCGCCAGTCGCAGCGTTCCCAGTTCGACCACCACCGCCCGCTGTTCCTCGTCGAAGTCGGGGTGCGTGAAGCGCGGTCGGGTCGGGCAGCAGGCCTTGCGCACCAGCACCGCGACGCCGGAGTACCCCTTGTGCCCGTGCCAGAACGACCAATAGTCCGCATGGCCGCTCAGGCTGACCGGCACCTGGTGCGGCGAGGCCTTGATTTCCTGCAGGCACAGCACGTCGGGCTGCACGTCGCGAAGAAAGCCGTACACGTCGGCCTCGCGCGCGCGCACGCCGTTGACGTTCCAGGTGGTGACCTTCACGGCCCCAGCCCCACCCAGACTTCACCGTCTTCGGCGAACTCCTTCTTCCAGATGGGCACGTCTTCCTTCAGCCGGTCGATGACGAACTCGCACGCGCGGAACGCTTCCTTGCGATGCGGCGTGCTGACCGCGATGACCACCGCCAATTCTCCGGGCTTCAGCGTGCCCACCCGGTGCACGATGGCGACGTCGCAGCCAGCCCATTGCGCGCGGGCCTCGTCGGCGATCTCCTTCAGCTTCTTCTCGGCCATCGGCACGTAGGCCTCGTACTCGAGCCGGGTGACCGCCTTGCCCTTGCTGTGGTTGCGCACCGCGCCGGTGAAGGTCACCAGGCCGCCGTGCCCTTCGTGATGCACCGCCTCCACCACTTCCTGCAGCGAGAGCGGCCGGTCCACGACCGCGAACAGCGGCTGCCCACCTGCCACCGGAGGAATGATGGCGACCTCGGCCAGGTTCGGCACCGCGTCACCGGGCTTCGCGAACTCCTGGTCGACCGCGAGGCGCACCTTCGGCAACAGCTCGAGCAGCGTGGGGTACACTCGCACCACCTCGTCGAGCACCTGCTGCACGGTCACCGGCCCCGGCAGAGTGACGACGTGCGAGCCGACCCGCGTGCGTTCCCTCGCCGCGGCGAAGAAGCGCACCGTCACCGTGGTCGGGGTTTCAGAGGGAGACGCCATAGAGCGCTCCATACTTCGCCTTGAGGTTCTCGACGAAGTCGACGTCGGTCAGGCCGGTGCCCGTCGCGCGGGTGACGATGGTCTCGGCGTCGTGGCGGTAGCCGTGCTGGTGCACGTTGGTGCGCAGCCACTGCAGAATCGGCGCGCTGTTGCCCTTCTCCAGCTCGGCGTCGACGCCCGGGTTCGCGCGGCGCAGCGCCTTCCACAGCGACGCGGCGTACAGGTTCCCCAGCGCGTAGGTGGGGAAGTACCCGAACTCGCCGTAGGACCAGTGAATGTCCTGCAGCACGCCCAGGTCCGAGCTCGGCACGTCGAGCCCCAGCAGCGCCTTCGTCTTCGCGTTCCACGCCTCGCTCAGGTCCTTGGTCGAGAGCGTGCCGCGCAGCAGCTCCAATTCCAGCTCGGTGCGCAGCACGATGTGCAGGTTGTACGTGACCTCGTCGGCCTCGACGCGAATGAAGGTGCGCTCGACCCGGTTCATCTCGTGCAACATGGCGTCGAGCGAGACGCCGGCCAGTTGGGTGGGGAAGTGCTGCTGGAACTTCGGCAGCCAGTGCACCCAGAACGAGCGGCTGCGGCCCACCAGGTTTTCCCATAGCCGCGACTGCGATTCGTGCAGGCCCATCGACGGCGCCTGCGAGAGCGTGGTGCGGCCGTGCTCGGGCAGGAAGCCCTGTTCGTACAACCCGTGCCCGCCTTCGTGCAGGGTGCCGAAGAGCGCCGAGAAGGGCAGCTCGGGGGAGAGCCGGGTGGTGAGCCGCACGTCGGTCAGGTGCGTGTTGCTGGTGAAGGGGTGCACGCTCTTGTCCTGCCGACCGGCGTCGAGGTCGAAGCCCATGGCGGGCAGCAGTTGCATGGTGAAGCGCCACTGTGCGTCGACGTCGAAGGTCTTGCCCGCGAAGATGGACTTCGGCTTCGGCACCGCGTCGAGCTTGGTGACGATGGGCACCAGCGTGTCCTTCAGTCGCGTGAGCACCGGCAGCAGGCGCGCGGTCTTCATGCCCGGCTCGTAGACTTCGAGCAGCGCGTCGTAGCGCTCACCGTCGTGGCCCCAGGCGTCGGCCTGTTCGCGGCGCAGCGTCACCAACGTCTCGACGTGCGGTTGGAAGGCCGGGTAGTTCTTCTCGGCGCGGGCCTGACGCCAGGCGGCCAGCGCCAACGACTGCGCTTCGGCGATGGCCTTCACCAGTCGGCCCGGCACCTTCACCGCGCGTTCGCGTTCGCGGCGCAGCACGCGCACCATGGCGCGCTGGTCGTCGGTGGTCTCCTTCGCGGCGTCGAGCCACTCGGCCAGCCGCGGGTCGACCAGGCGCTCGTGGTAGAGGCCCTGGAGCGTGGCCAGTTGTGCAGCGCGCGCGGGGTCGGCTTTCTTCGGCAGGTAGGTCTCCTGGTCCCAACTGGCCAGGCCGATGATGCCGGCGAGGTCGCGCAGCTCCTGCATGCGGGTCAGCACGTGCTCGTTCATGGGTGTGCGGGTTCTAGCGTGGAACGGCCGCTCCATCTGCCATGCTGTGGCGGTGCGAGCGGTGTTCTCGACCTTCGACGTGAACGAAGCCGAGCTGGTGCGGACCCAGCTCGAGGCGCAGGGGCTGCATCCCTTCGTGCAGGGCGGCAACCACGGCAGCCTGGTGCCCACCCAGGCGCTCATCGAGCTGCGGGTGCTGGTGCCGCCTGGGGAGTTCGACCGCGCGCTGCGGTGGCTCGACGGCTCGAAGATCGTGCTCGATCGCGCGACCGGGTCAGGGGAGTCGCTCGAAGGGTGTGTGTGCGCGGTGCACGAATCGCCCGCGGTGGCGACCTGTTCGAGATGCGGGGCCTTCTTGTGCGCGCAGTGCGGCACGCTGGGGGACCCGCCCATCTGCGAGCAGTGCGTTCGGCGCCCGGCCGAGCCATCTCCTCGCGGGCAATGGGCGAAGCACCTGGTCCGGGTGTGGCTGGTGGTGGTTGGCGCGTTGTTCGTGGGCGGGGTGGTGTTGTCGGCGTTCCGGAGGTGATGCGAAGCTTCACGAATGTGGCTCGTCGACTCAGGGCGTCTCTCGGCGCAGCAGCTCGCGACGCTCACGTACGAGGTGTTGCCGCTGGGCTCGCTGCAGGACCTGGTGCGGTGGGCCTTCAGTCGGATGCCGCCCACCGACCTCGCTGCTGTCCATGTGCAGGACGAGTTCTGTCACGACGTGGTGCTGCCGTGGGTCGCGGCGGTGTGGTTGGTGTTCGATACCACCTGACTGGGCGGCCTGAACGGGGTCTCCGTGTGGGACCATGAGCCGACGGTGGACGAACTGCTCGACGCGCGGCTGGCTCGAGGCTGGGTGCCGACGCCGACCAGTACGGTCGATGGGGAGGTCGTGCTTGGTCATGCCGCGTGCCGGTTCGGTGGGGCTCAGGGGCGGTGAGTGGAGGCGCCGGTCGCCTGCGCGACACTCGCACCGCTCGTTGCAGGTTACCCCTCGATCACGTGCGCGCACCTCCCATTGAAAGAGTGCCTGATCGACCCGAGGTCACGGTCGCGTCACAGCCCGGTGAACTCCTCGCGACGGCGCTGATCGCTGCTGCGTGACGTCGCGAGGCCGCCTACGTGCCGCCCGCGATGAAGTCGCTTTTGCCCACCGTGCTCCTCCTGCTCCTGCTCGGCTGCGGCGTGCCCGCCTCGACCCGCGACGGCGAAATCGCCCGGGTGCTCTCGCACGCCAACGAGCTGACGGCCCGCACCCGGCCCGCGTTGCTGGCCGGACAATACGATCGCATGGCGACCACGCCGTTCGAATTCTACCGCGGCGACGTGCCCATCTTCCGCCACGACTGGGAGACGGGCCGGAACTCCGCGAGCGCCTTCCTGGGTGACCTGCCGCCGGTGTGGGGGCTGGGCGACCCGCACCCCGAGAACTTCGCGGTGCTCTACGCGGGTGACGGCACGCCGGGGCTCGAGCCCAACGACTTCGACAGCGCCGACCGGGTGCCCTACCTGTTCGACCTTCGCCGGCTGGTCTGCGGCCTGGGCGTGGGCGTTCGCCTCAGCAATTCTGCCGCCGACGTCGCCGCGGTGGGGCAGGCGGGGGCCCGCTCGTACGCGACGACGCTCAGCGCCCTGGCCAACGGCACCGACGCGCACCGCATCGTCACCGACGAAGGCTCGGCCATCGTGGCCGACGTCTTCCGCCGCGCGGCGCGCGACCGGGCGTCACGCAGCGAGCTGTCGAGCCTCACCGTGGTCACCGGCACCCAGCGCACGCTGATTCGCGGCGTGCTCGACCCGGCCGACCCGTCGCAGACCTTCGCCGACCTGCCCGGCTTCGCGCGCGATGGGCTGCAGGCGGTGGTGACGCAGGCCCTGGGCCGCGACCCGCGCTTCACGGTGCTCGACGCCGTTCGCGAGTTCGGCTCGGGCGTGGCGAGCTGGCCGAAGGTGCGAATGATCGTGCTGGTGCGCGGGCCGACCGACGCGCTCGACGACGACGCGCTGCTCGAGGTGAAGGAACTGGGCGAATCGGGCCTCGCGGGCTGGTACGCGCCCGAGCTGCCTGCCCTCGACACGCCCGCTCGCGTGCTGGCCGCCCTGCGCCGCCTGTGGTTTCGCCCCGACGCCGACCCGAACTGGTCGACCGCCGTCTGGGGTGACCTGCCGCTGCAGGTTCGCACCGAAGCCGACTCGAACAAGAACCTGCGCATCTCGCGGTGGACCGGCGCGCGCGCGACGCAGGCCGAGCTCGAGAACGCGGCCACGGTGCTGGGCGAATTGCTGGCGCGCATGCACTCGCGCAGTGAACACGCCACGGTCGTCGCCATCGCCGCGACGCTGAACCGCGACGTCGACGCCTTCGCTTCCGAGCAGGGCGCCTTCGCCGACGCCTGCTCGACCAGCACCATCGACGACTTCGCGGCGTTCGGTCGCGACCTCACCACGCTGGGCCCCTTGCTGGGGTACCAGCCTGATTCCACCACGCAGCCAGCCGGCCCCATCGCCGCGCTGTTCGGAACGCCTCCATGACGCCGCTCCTCCTCCTGTCGTTCCTGGCGCAGACGCCCGAGCCGGTCACCGCGGTCGACGCGGGCGTGCCTTCCATCGAGCTGCCCACGCTCATTCCCGTCATCGACGCCATCGGCGCGTTCGAAGCGCGCAGCCCGACCGACTCGGCGGCCTGGAATGCGTTCGAGGTGCCGCGCGTGCACCTGGGCCTCGGCGCCGAGTGGCACGGGGTCGAAGCGAAGGTGTTGGTCGAAGGGGTGTACGCGACGCAGGGCGGAGCACTGACCGGGGTGGCCGGCGACAGCCTGGTGGCGCGGCTGCGAGAGGCGTGGGCGGGGTACCGTTGGAACTTCCTCGAGGCGCGGCTGGGCCTGGTGCCGACGCTGATGATTCCCGAGCAGGAAAAGGCGTGGCGTTTTCGTTCGCTCGCGCCCGATGCGCTCGAGGCCTTCGGGCTGGCCTCGCCGGCCGACTTCGGCGCGACGCTGTCGGCGACGCTGCCCCGTGGCTACGGCCTGGTCGCGGTCGCGGTGACCAACGGCGAAGGGTACGCGTCGCGCGAGCTGAACCCCAACAAGAACGTCGAGGTGCTGGCGGTGGTGCACCCGTTGCCCACGCTGGTCGAGCCGCTCGCGGTGCACGGCGTGGCGATGGTGGGCTCACAGGGGTTGCCCGCGGCGACCACCAACCGCTTCGGCGGCGGTGTGGTCTGGGTGGGTGACGCGCTGGGTGCGGGCGTCGACGCGTACGCCGTGCAGGGGCTCCTGAGCGACGGCGGTCGCAAGGGCACCATGGTGCAGGCCTTCGCGCGCGGCACGCTCTTCGAGCACCTCCTGCTGGCGGGGCGGGTTGCCTGGCTGTCGCGCGATTCGACTCGCGACGACACGCAGCTCGACGTGCTGGGTGCGGTGGGCTTCGGCCTGGGGCCGCTGGAGTCGTTCGTGGCGGTGGGCCACACCTTCCTCTCGGGAGCGGCGAAGGGTGCGCTGCCCGGGGTGGAGGGTACCGACGTTCGCGTGGTGGCGCGGTTCAAGTGGTCGGCGGTTGTTCCTCTTTCGATGCACGGGAGCGTTCCATGAAGCGCGTGATGTAGTTTTGTTTTTCTAAAAGAGGCTTAACTGATTCATACCTAAATCCCTTCAT
>CAIWFK010000187.1 GCA_903911905.1 uncultured Myxococcales bacterium | reverse complement strand
CTGCTCACTCAGGCCACCGACGCTGACGGCAAGGTGGTCGAAGCGTTCCAGTACCACGCTGCTCCTGGCGACCCCGCGCGAGTCATTTCTCACAACACGCCGACAGGGAGCTACTCCTTCACTTGGCACTACCTGACTCCGGGAGTGCTGACGCGCACGACGTCGGTGCGAAGCAACCGGGAGAACATCGACCTCACCTTCGCCAACAACGCGCTCGTCTCGGAGTGCTTTGTCGACTCGCAGGGCAACTGCGACTCCACGCGTCTTCATACGTACGTCACCGCGCCGGACATTCTCGAAATGCAGTGCGACCGAGAGGGCAGCGGCAACTTCAATCGCCACGAGCGCGACGGCCAGGGACGCATCATCGCAGAGTACTCGGGGTTGCCGAGTTGCTCGCCCGTGACGCCTGCTGCCTACGCGAAGGGCGAGCGGTACGGGTACCTCGGGAACTCTGCGATTCGGACGTCGACGTCGTTCGTGTCGGTCGATCCGACGATGCCGAGCTTCAACTCATTTACCCTTTCGGACTACACGAGCCCGTCGTCGGCCATCGACCCCTACTGTGGCAGCGCGAGTTGCCAGACGCCCACCGCCTTCAATGCAGGGCCACTCTCTCCTCAGGTGCAGCGGCTGGTCTCGGTGGGGCGGACTCTCGTGGACGTCAATGGCTCGTGGGGGACGCAGGTGAAGATCACCACGAGCACCTACGACTCGAGCGGTCGACTCGCGCAAATTGATGAGCCTCGCCGCGACGTTGCGGATGTGACGACCCTTGGCTGGAATGCTTCGATACCGTGGGCATTGGCGTCGGCGACTCCCCCCAGCAGAGCCAGCACGATCTACGCCGACTTCGACGTGCGCGGACGACCACACACCGTCACTGACGAATCGGGTCAAGCCTGGGCATTGGGTTACGACTCAATGGGCCGGCTCACGTCAACGCAGATTCCGGGATTCTCTGCTGCGTCAGTTCGTGCGTATTTTCCCTCAGGGAGGCTCGCCTCCGTTACCGACGCCACCGGCACCGTCTCTCAACTGGCTTACGGCAGCGGCCTGCTCGACACCGTTTCGCGACTCCCGAGCATGTCGAGTGCGTTTCCGGATTCCACTGAGGGCTACGGCTATTCCGGAGGGGCGATCTCAGATGTCGGGCTCATCGATGGCTATTCGGTGCTGCGCCAACAGACGTTCGGGTTCGACAACCAGGGTCGGCGCACGACCACGCTCTCCGCAGGCCCGTCGAACGGCAGCGCCATCGGCATTGACGACGACAACCGGATGGTGTGGCGCTCGGACCCCGGCCGCTTCGACCCGGCAGCCACGACTCAGGCGCAGTCGCACCACTACACTTACAACGAGTTCGGCGAGCTGACTCGAGTCGACCAACTCATCAACGGAAGTTGGGTGGTCAGCGCCAGCTACACGTGGGACTCCCGAGGAAAGCTCGCGAGCTTCACGGACGCTAAGGGTGTTACCATTCGCTATCAGCACGACGACTTCGGACGCTTGGTTGAAGTGCAGAGTTCGGACTTCGGACTCTCGCGCTTCGTCTACGACGAGGCAGGAAACCTCATCAAGGAACGGCGCCCCGACGGAGCTGTCCTTCTGTACGCGTACGATGCCTCGAACCGGTTGGTGTCCGTCACCGACGGCAGCAAGGTGCGGCAGACTTGGACTTTTGGCAGCGCCGCCCCCGCGGTTTCGAACTGCGCCGATGGCTCCTCACTGCCGGCGCCGCTTGGGGGAGGGCGGGTCACGCACGTGACGGACGACGTCGGCGACTGGTACTTCGGGTACTGGCCGAACGGTACCCAGCGTTACGAGTCGCTGGTCGCGGCGGGAGCAAGCTGCGGAAAGACGCTGAGCTGGGAGTACGACCCCACCGGGTTGCTGACGGCGATGGTGTACCCCTCAGGAGCACGCGTCGAGTACGGGTACCCAGCCGCAGGCGAGCAGTACCATGAGCGCCCCTCAACGCTGACGCTG
>CAIWFK010000186.1 GCA_903911905.1 uncultured Myxococcales bacterium | reverse complement strand
GCCAGACGAGGGCCCTCAACCAGCTCGAGGACGGCTTCCAGGCGCTCCTCGAGGAGCCGGGCCTCGGCGTCCTCACCGCGGAGGCCGGCGTCGGGAAGACGGCGGCCATGCGGAACATCTGCTCCCAGCTGGCCACGCCCGACTTCCGCGTCCTCTACCTCTGCAACACTGCCGCCTCGCCCTTCGACATCTACCGCTCCATGGCCCTCGAGCTGGGCCTCTCTCCCGCGCACCGCAAGTCGCAGCTCTGGTGGGCGCTGAAGGCGGAGCTCGTCCGGCTGCTCGACGAGGCGCACACCGTGCCCATCATCGTGCTGGACGAGGCCCAACACCTCTCCGACGCCTTCCTCGCGGACTTGTCCGGCTTCCTCAACTTCGCCTTCGACACGCGCAGCGCCGCCGCCCTCTGGCTCGTCGGGCTGCCCAGCCTCGCCCAGCGCCTGCGCCTGCAGGTCCACGCGCCGCTCGCCTCGCGCATCGCCGCCCAGGTGCAGCTCGCGGCTCTCGAGCGCGACGACTTCAAGGCCCTCATCGAGCACGGCCTCAAGGCCGCCGGCACGCGCGAGAAGCTGCTGACGGACGCCGCCCTCGAGCTCCTCTTCCGCGCGTCTCGCGGCATCCCACGCATCGCGTCTCGGCTGCTCCGCGCCGCGCTGAAGGAGGCCCACGCGCGCAACCAGAACCTCGTCGACGACGCGGCCCTCAAGGCCGCCGTCGAGTCGCTCGCCCTGGCCGAGGAGGCGCGCTCGTGAGTCCGCTCCAGCTCCGCCTGCCGCTCCCGCCCCTCCTCGAGCGTGCTCCCGAGCTGGCCGCGCTCGCCATCCTCGACGCGGCCCTCACTGCGTCAGAGGCAGCGCTGCTGGCCTCGCACGTCGAGCTCTACAACGGCCTGGTGGACGGCCTGCCTCGTGGCTCCAGCGCGCTGCGCGCAAACGCCGTCATCGTCCACGCGCGGCGGCTCGCCGCGACCCTCGCCTCATACCGCGACGCTCTCGACCGCGAGGCGCGCCGCGACGAGCGCGCTCGCTGCCGCGCCGGCTTCTGACTCAAGCCATCATGACCGCGCCGCCGCTCGCGGCCGGTCTCCGCTCGTCACGCGCAGAACCCCGGAACCTGCGCGGGACGGATCCACGGGAACAGTGCGGGCCGGTACAGCTGGCTTCACAAGCTTCGCCCGTGACCCCGCCCCCAGACGCGGGCCCCGACGGGGGCATCTGCGATGGCGGGCTGTGTCCTCCCGAGCAGATCACCGGACGCACTCGAGATTCGTCGACGGGTGCTGACCGCGTTCGAGGCCGCCGAGCGCGACAACGACCTCGCCCGCAGCGCCGACCTCACCTTCGTCATCGTCGGAGGAGGCCCCACCGGCGTCGAGCTCGCCGGCGCCATCGCCGAGCTGGCCCGCTACACCGTGGCCGGCGAGTTCCGCTCGTTCGACCCCCACCGCACGCGAGTCGTGCTGGTCGAGGGTGGGACGCGCCTGTTGCCCGCGTTCCACGAGTCGCTCTCGAAGGCCGCCCTGACCGCGCTCGAGCGCCTGGGCGTCGAGGTGAAGCTCGACACGCGCGTGACCAACGTCACGGACCACGGCGTGAACATGGGCGACGTGTTCCTGCCGGCGCGCACCGTGCTCTGGGCTGCCGGCGTGCAGGGCAGCTCGCTCGGCCGCTCGCTGGGCGTCGAGCTCGATCGCGCGGGCCGGGTGAAGGTGAACCCCGACCTGACCATTCCCGGCTTCCCCGACGCGTACGTCATCGGCGACCTCGCCTGGTGCGCGGGCCCCGACGGTGAGCCGCTGCCCGGCCTCGCGCCCGTCGCGATTCAGCAGGGCGAGCACACCGCCGACAACATCGCCGCCGTCATCGATCGCCGCGAGCGCAAGCCGTTCAGGTACTGGGACAAGGGCATCATGGCCACGGTGGGCCGCGCCAACGGGGTCGCGCAGACCGGCAAGCTGCGCCTCTCGGGCTTCATCGGGTGGATGACCTGGCTCTTCATTCACATTCTGTACCTCATCGGTTTCCGCAACCGCATCATCGTGATGATTCAGTGGGTGTGGGCGTGGGTCACCTACGGGCGCAGTGCTCGGCTCATCACCGGCATTCCGCTCTCGCCCGCCAGGCGCGCCGAGGCGCCCGTGTCGCCGCCGGCCCCCGCGCACCAGGAGGTCAACAAGTGAGCGCCTGCCCCTGCGGCTCGACCCGCGAGCTGACCGACTGCTGCGGCCCACGCCTCGACGGCACCCGCCCCGCCGAGACGCCCGAGGCGCTCATGCGCAGCCGCTACACCGCCTTCGTGCGCTGTGACGCGGGCTACCTCGACCGCACCCACGCCTCGCCCCCGAAGATGAAGCTCGAGGAGTTCGAGCGCTCGCTGCACGACATCGCCTGGCTCGACCTCACCGTCACGAAGGCCGAGCCCGGCAGCGCCGAAGACGAAGGGTTCGTCACCTTCACCGCCCGCAGCGTTCAGCCCGGTGGCATCGTCGCCATGACCGAGCGCTCACGCTTCCTGCGCAGCGGCGGCGTCTGGCGCTACGCCGACGGCAAGCCCTCACTCACGCGCACCAAAGTCCCCGGCAACGACCCGTGCCCGTGTGGGAGTGGCCAGAAGTTCAAGAAGTGCCACGGCTGAAGTCACTGATGCAGGCAGTAGTGTACCCGCGGTCGACCTGAATCGACCCCGAAGGTCACGCGGTACCAGGCCTTCAGCGGCGGGTGCAGGGTGGCCTCGGGGCCGCGCGCCGACTCGATGGTCTCCCACTCGGTGGACACGAGCCGCACCGTGCGCTTGTCGAGCCACACCGACACCGCGTCGCTGTCGGTCACCACCTGCAGTGGTTGGTCGGCATCGAGCCCCACGAGCACGCTGCCTTCGCAGCGCTCACCGGTGCAGGCCTTCAGGTCCAGCGTGAAGTCGGCGCGGGTGCACGGCCCGTAGGCTGCGCCGCGCTCCCACCGAGGCAGGAAGTCGGGCGGCTTCGTCAGGTCGACCTCGCCCAGGAACGTCGACGCGCCACCTGCGCTGATGAGCACCAGCGGCAGCGCCACCACCGCGCCGCCGATGCCGAGCCGCAGCAGCAGGCTCACGCGCAGGCTCGACCGGGCCTTCTGCCACGCCGCCACGGCCGCGTTCTCTTCGCGGCTGATGGTCGCGCGCAGGCCGGCCAGCTTCGCCGTCCACTCGGGGGGAATCTGCACCAGGTTGTCGGCCGTGCAGTAGTCGCAGCGCGCCCCGAGCGCTCCAGGTGCGACGGCCAGTGCCGCGCCACACACGCGGCAGAGCGCCGGCCCGCCCGGTGCGCTGGGCGGTGCGCTCGCCAGCGCAGCCTGCAGCCCGCCGCGCGCGACCGTGCGCTTCTGGCTCCAGCTCGAGAGCAGGAGCCCCAGCGCTCGACGGCGTGGAGAAGCGCTACGGCGAGCGCGTGGTGTACCGGCCGCTCACGCTCGGCCTCGAGCGTGGCGAGCGCGTCGCGATCGTCGGCAGGAACGGCGCCGGCAAGACCACGCTGCTCAAGCTCATCGCCGGCGAGAGCGCGCCCGACGCCGGCAGCGTGCGCTTCGGCCACCAGGTGCAGACCGCCTACTACGCCCAGCACCACACCGACCTGCTCGATCGCGACAAGACCATCCTCGAACAGATCGGCGCGCTGGTCCCGACGGAGTCGCCCACCTTCGTGCGCGGCGTGCTCGGCTCCTTCCTCTTCTCCGGCGACGACGTGGACAAGCGCATCGGCGTGCTCTCCGGCGGCGAGCGGGCGCGCGTGGCGCTGGCGCGGCTCCTGGTGCTCCCGTCGAACCTGCTCTTGATGGACGAGCCCACCAACCACCTCGACATCGACTCGGCCGAGCGCCTGGTGGAAGCGCTGCAGGGCTACGGCGGCACGCTGCTGTTCGTGTCGCACAATCGCAGCTTCATCCAGCAGCTCGCCACGCGCATCTGGGACGTGCGCGACGGCGGCATCGAGGAGTGGCCCGGCTCGCTCGACTCGTACCTGCACCACCTCGAGCAGAGCGGCCGCAGCATCGGTGGCGGACCGGACGGCGATACGGCGCGCACGGATCCCGCCGCGGCCTCGGTGGAGAGCGATCGGGATCGGCGTCGACGCGAGGCGCGCGAGCGCGAGCAGCGGTCCGCCCAGCTCCGCCCCTTCCGCCTGGAGGTCGAGCTCGTGGAGCGCGACATCGCCGCGCGCGAGACCGAGCGCAAGGACCTGGAGCAGCAGCTCGCCGATCCCGCGACCTACGAAGACGCGAAGCGCGTGCGCCCGCTCACCGAGCGCCTGCACCAGTGCGGCACCGAGCTGGAGGCCCTCTACCGTCGCTGGGAGACGGCGCAGGAGCAGATCGAGAAGCTCGGCGGGTAGAGACGCTTCAGCGCGCCGCCGTCACTCCGGGTGGACCCACTGGAGCACGACGCGCTCGAGCGGAAACACCTGGTGCACCGACACCAGCGCGTGCTGGATCAAGTGGCGCTGCCAGCGCAGGAACTCCACGGCCGACGTGGTCGTGGATCCGCGGCGACCGGTATGGAAGGTGACCGAGATGCATGGGCTCGTCGCGACGAGGGGGTTCTCGTTGCTACGGGCGCCCACGGCGGCGAGCCAGGTTCTCAGGCGCTGCGGGTCAGGCGGCGCATCGCGAAAGCTCAACGTGACCCGCACGCAACCCTTCCTCTCCTTTTTCAGCGCATCGAACCAGCCGCGCACTTCAAAGCCGAGCGCGGAGAGCCAGCGCTCCTCCTCGGCGACGAGTCGCTCCGCGAGCAACCAGCGCGCGGACGCCATGAACGCGATGAGCAGAACGAGCAGCCCCATGCAGATCGGAAGCTCGCGCTCCATCACCCGCTGCCCTGGCGCGCCCAGGGCGAGTGGTACCGTCGGCAGCGCCACGCACGGCAGGACCAGGAGCGGCAGCCAACGGAACCACGGGTGGAGCTGGAACATCGGGCCAGCGACCAGGTGGACGAGCTCGCGTCGCTTCCCTCGTCGCTGGCGCTGCCGAAAGGCCTCCGCCTGCGGGTCCGCCAGAGGGGCTTCCAGGTCCTCGTCGAGATCGCTCGTTGGCATGGGCTACCTCTTCCGGAGGGATACGCTGGCAATGGGGTAGGCCTGGTGCAGCGGGAGCAGCAGTTGGGCGAGCAGTCGTCGCTGCCAGCGCAGGTACGCGCCGCCGCTCGGCACCGGATCGTCGAGGCCCGCGCTGACATCGATCTCCGGGCTCTCCAGTGCGGGGCTGCCACCGACGACGCGGCCGTCCACCGCGGCCACCAGGTCCGCCCAGGTGGAGCGATCGGGTGCCGCGCCGACAAAGTGCAGCGACACGAGGAGACGCCCGCTCTCCGGCTCCGCCTCGAGCGCGGTGTACCATCCGCGCACCTCGAAGGGCAGCGCCGCCACCTGCGCTCGCTCTCGACGGAGCAGCGCGGCCGCGAGTCGGTCGTTGAGCGCGAGGTAGGCGAGGGCCCCGAGCACGAGCCCGACGACGCCGACGCCCCACGCCGCACCGGTGTGGACCGTGAACACAGCGATGGCGCCGCCGACGACGAGCGGCCCGACCGCCACGCCGAGCAGCAGCCCGAAGCCCACCCACGATTGGTCCCAGATGGCCTGGGCGGCGCGCTCGGCCGGCGACTTGGGCGTGGGGGGCCGCTGGGGCGCAGCTCGACGACGGGCAGCCCGCGCGTCGGACTTCGCCATCTTCTCGAGGTTCCCGGCGCCCTCGCGCTCCAGCGCGTCGAGCGCGGCGGAGGTCTGCTCGCCGGGCGCTTTCGTCGGCGAAGGATCGGAATCGTCGGTCATTGGCCGGCGCGCTCCCCGCCGACCGGGGCATGGAGGATCACGCGTGACAGGGGGAACTCCGCGTGGAGGGGCACGAGCACCTCGTCGAGCAGCTGCGACTGGAACTTCACGAAGGCGCGGGCGTTCGGCGGCACCAGGGGCGTCTTCCGCGCGACGAGGAAGGGGCTCTTGTATCGGCCGGGATCGTCGTCGGGCTCGGCCGCCACGCGGCTCATGAGCGCCTGCACGTGCGTCGCCGGGGGCGCCTTTCCGCGAAACTGGAGCTCGATGCGCTGGCGTCCATTGTCGAGGCTGCGATCCCGCATGACCTCGAACCATCCGTCGACGGCGAACCCGAGCGCGGCCAGCCGGGCGTGCTCGCGCGCGACGATGCCGCGTCCCACCAGCCACCGCACCGCGAGGAACGCGAGGACGCCGGGGACCATGGCGATGGCCAGGTAGAACTGCCCCTCTTCGACGCCGAAGTGCCGCGGCGAGACCGCCATCGCGAGCAGCGGCAGGCCCACGGCCAGGCCGAGCCCGATGTATTCGTACGGCCCGCGGCCGAGGAGGATCGCCCGCACTCGACCGTCGCCCGCGGCTGCCTTCGCGCTGACCTCCGCCGCCTCGGACGCCGCCGCCTCGTCGCTCTCGCGTCGCCGACGCGCTCGGCCCGCCGCTGCGACCTTCTGCAAGTGGGCGTTCGCCTCGGACTTCGGATCCCGCACTCGGCCCATGCCGCATCGTAGCAGCGGGGCGGCACCGTCGGCGGCGTCTTCACCGCGCGCTTTCCACCCCACGCCACGATAGGGCTAGGCTGCAGGCGATGACCGGTGCCCATCGTCGAGTCGCCTGTGGAGCGCGCTGCCGTCGCTGGGAGACGGCGCAGGAACACCCGGCCCACCACCGGCACCGCCCAGGTGATGACGAACATCGCGAAGGTCAGCCAGAACGCCACGCCCAGGGACCAGAACCAGGGCGAGTCGAAGAAGGCGAAGACTCGCAGCACCCTCGGTGGGGCCCGGCCCAGAGACAGGTAGAGGGCCGCCGCGCCGCGCCGCTCGTTCTCGAGCGCCTTGATGGCCGCGCGATGCCGGCGCAGGGCTTCGGG
Organism: uncultured Myxococcales bacterium; assembly: GCA_903911905.1. GTDB lineage: Bacteria > Myxococcota > Myxococcia > Myxococcales > Myxococcaceae > Xiheilimnobacterium > Xiheilimnobacterium phototrophicum. The sequence goes on along the minus strand of CAIWFK010000186.1, from coordinate 1,035 downwards.
AATCGCGACCGCGGCCTTGCAGTAGAGGCAGGTGGTCGAGTCGCCGTCGACCAGGGGCACCATGCCACCACAGGCAGCGCAGAGCAGCGGCGTCAGCTTGTCCATCGCGGCACTTTCCCCTGACCCGCCAGCTGACCCTTCAAAAATCGACGTGGGCCCGCCTTGACAGGTCGCGATCGCGGTCTTACCGGAAAAGCCGCCAAATCTGACAAGGCAGGACCACATGCCAATTCCCCTGTCGACGCCCCCTGCGTCGATGATTCGAATCGAGGGTCTGGTGAAGCGCTACGGCACCGCCGAGGCGCTCAAGGGCCTCTCTTTTGACGTGCCGAAAGGCCAGGTCGTCGGGTTCCTCGGGCCCAACGGCGCCGGCAAGTCGACCACCATGCGCATTCTGGCGGGCTCGCTCTCGCCCACCGCCGGCCGGGCCCTGGTCGGGGGGGTCGACGTGGCGACCGAGCCGGTGGCTGCCCGCCGGCTCATCGGCTACCTGCCCGAGAACAACCCGCTCTACGAAGACATGATGGTGCTCGACGCCCTGCGCTTCGTAGCCGAGGCCCGCCAGGTGCCGTCTCGCGTGCGCCGCGATCGCCTCGCCGCCGCGGTCGAGCGATGCGGGCTCACCCAGGTGCTGGGCAAGGACATCTCGCAGCTGAGCAAGGGCTTCCGCCAGCGCGTCGGCCTCGCGCAGGCCATCGTGCACGACCCCGACGTGCTCATTCTCGACGAGCCCACCACGGGGCTGGACCCCAACCAGATCGTCGAGATTCGAGAGCTCATTCGGCAGCTGGGGCGCGAGAAGACGGTCATCCTCTCGACGCACATCCTGCCCGAAGTGCAGAGACGAAGAGGAAGAACAAACCGCGGAACGGCTGACGTGGGGCATCGGCGTTGGCATGCAGTTCGGCAAGGGCGACATCCCTGTGAGGGTACTGCAAGGGCCGATTGGGGGCGAGGCGGGTCACTGGTTTTCGACGTCACCAGGGTAGAAACCGTGACGTGGACACACGGGGGCCACGACGCTCGAAGTCGATG
>CAIWFK010000185.1 GCA_903911905.1 uncultured Myxococcales bacterium | reverse complement strand
CGCGGGGTGGCGCTGGCCGAGCAGGTGAGGGTGCGAACCGTGGCCCGGCAGCTCGAGGCGATGACGTCGGGGACGGCGCGTCGGCCGCGCGATCACGCCATCTGGGCGCTGGCGCGGCTGAACCCCGAGCGGGCGGCGGTGGTGCTGCCGCCGCTGCTGCAGGCGCCCGACATCGGCGTGCAGACTGCGGCGGTCGGGGGGCTGTTGTCGATCGAGGAAGGGCGCTCGGCGACGGGTGGGGCCCCGACGTTCGCGGCCGCGCGGGCGCTGCTGGCCGAATTGATGGCCCGGGGCGCCGCGGCGCCGACGGCGGATCGCCGCGAGCTGGCGCGGCTGTTGGGGCGGCTGGGGCGCACCGACGAGCGCACCCGGTTCCTCGAGAAGCTGCTCGACGATGGCGACGCTTCGGTGCGGCGCATCGCCATCGGTTCGGTGGGGCAGTCGGGGGCGGTCGAGCTGGCCTCGCGGCTGCTGCGGTTCCTGTCGTGGCGTGACGAGCGCCGCCATGCGCGCGAGGCGCTGGCCTCGCTGGGCGACGCGGTGGTGCCGTTGCTGGCGGTGACGCTCGACGACCGCAGCCGGCCGCTCTCGTTGCGCCTGCAGTTGCCGCGCGTGTTGCGCGCCATCGCCACCCAGGCGGCGTTCGAGGCGCTGCTGTTCTCGAACCTGGCCGACGACCCGTCGCTGCACTTCCGGGTGGGCACGGCGCTGGGGCGAATGCACGACGAGCACCCGGCGTTGGTGGTCGACCGCGAGCGGGTGATGGGCGCGCTGCAGCGTCGGCGCGACGTGATCACCATGCTGCGCCAGCCCTGGCTCGACGCGCGGGCCGCGGTCGGTGAGACCTCGCTGTTGACCCGAGTGCTGGGCGATCGGCTCGATCAGTCGCTGGCGATTTCGTTCTGGCTGCTGGGGCTGTTGCACGACGGGCGGTCGCTGCGCCGGGCGCACGAGCACCTGGTGGGCAACGACGCACGGCGGCGGGCCTGGGCGCTCGAGCTGGTCGACAACACGCTGTCGGGCGAAGAGCGGGCGTTGATCGCCGAGCAGATCGAACCGGTGCACACCCTCTTGCCGCCGGGTGACGCCGAGGGCCTCGATCGGCACCTCGAGCTGCTGACCTATTCCGACGACGTGACCCTGCGGGCGTGTGCCCGGCGGGTCGCGCGGTGGCTGGGCACCTGGAAGGAACCCGCGAGGGAGGACGACATGAACGAGCAGACGCTGCGCAAGCTGTTCGCACTCGAAGGGGTCGAGATCTTCGCCCAGAGCGACGTCGACGACCTGTCGGCGGTGGCCGCGGTGGCCCGCGAGCAGACCTACCGTTCGGGTGAGGAAATCTATGCCGAGGGCGACCCTGGCGACGCGCTGTTCGTGATCGTCGAAGGGGTGGTCGACGCCAGACGCGACGGCGAGGTGGTGCTCACCATGCACGCGCGCGAGAGCTTCGGTGAGACCTCGCTGTTCGACGGCGCGCCCCGGGTCAATTCGGTGGTGGCGACGGCGGACACGAAGGTGCTGGCCATCGATCGCCGCGACTTCCTCGACCTGCTCGCCGACCGCCCCGAATTGCTCTCGGGCATGTTCCGGGTGCTCAGCCGCCAGCTCAAATCGATGGTGGTCGAGGTGGCGGCCCGGCGAGGCACCACCGGAGAGATGCCGGCGTTGTCCCCTTCGGCCGCTCGTGAGCGGTAAGGTCGCCACCAATGAAGACCATCGCCATCGTCGCGCGGCCCCGGAAGGACGAAGCGGCCGAGCTCGCGCAGCAGATCATCGAGGCCTTTCCCGACCGTGAGTTCCTGGTGCAGGAGCACCTGGGCGCGCAGATTGGACGGGCCTTCGTCAGCGACGAAGAGCTCGCCGCTCGGGCCGAATTGGTGCTGGTGCTGGGCGGTGACGGCACGCTCATCTACGCGGCGCGCATGCAGCGGGGTCGGGAGATTCCGATTCTGGGCATCAACCTGGGGTCGCTGGGGTTCATGACCGAGGTGCCGGTGGCCGACGCCATGGGGGCCATCACCCAGGTGCTGCAGGGCAAGGCCCGGGTCGAGTCGCGCATGAAGCTCTCGTGCCGCGTGTACCGCGAGGGCGTGCTGCTGCTCGACGACGAAGTGCTCAACGACGTGGTGATCAACAAGAGCGCGCTGGCCCGCATCGCCAACCACGAGGTGTCGCTCGACGGCGTGTACATGGCGACCTACCAGTCGGACGGCCTGATCATCGCCACGCCCACCGGGTCGACGGCCTATTCGCTGTCGGCGGGCGGCCCCATCGTGCACCCCGCGGTCGACTGCGTGGTGGTCACGCCCATCTGCCCGCACGCGCTGACCCAGCGGCCGATCGTGGTGCCGGGCGACCAGTTGGTGCGGGTGCACATGACGGGCGAGGTCAGCGACGTGTACCTGACCACCGACGGGCAGTCGGGCCTGGCGCTCAAGCGGGGCGATTCGGTCGAGGTCGAGAAGTCATCGCACCGGGTGTTGATCATTCGCAACGAGCGGCTCGATTACTTCAACATCCTCCGGCAGAAGCTGCGGTGGGGTGAACGGGGCAACGACGAGGCTCCGGCGCCGGCGCATTCGCGGGGCAGCCGCACCCGGAAGACCTGATCGGCCGTGGCTTCGGACTTCGGCGATTCGGTCTCGCTGTGGGGCGTGCCGGCCTTCGCGGGGCTGGGGGCCCGGGCGGTGCTGCGGCTGGGCGAGCTGACCCATCGCACCCGGCTGTCCGAGATGGTGTTGGTGCGCTGAAGAAAGCGCCTTTACAAAACCTCTCGAAATTCGCCGCCGTCGAGCGGCCGACAATGGGCCATGCCCGTGGCGACCCTGGTGGCGTTGATTCTGGCTGGCGGAGGCGGCTCGGCCGATCTCAACCGCTGGGACGGGGTCAGCTTGCGCCGGCATGAAGACGCGGCCGCGAAGGTCGCCTTTCCCGTGCCGCTGACCCAGACGGTGCTGACGGCTCGTCATTTTCCGGGCGCTCGCGAGGGCCAGATGAAGCACGTCTTCACCCTGACCGGGCCCACCGTCGAAGAGGTCGAGCTGGGGCTGTTCAGCAACCCGAAGTCGCGCAGCCTCGAGGCCTGGGTGACGGCCACGCTGCCGTTCCTGCGCGCCTCGGCGAATGCGTCGATGCCGTGGCAGGCGACGGTGAAGCGGGTGCCGGCGTTGGTGATCGAGCAGCCCCGTTCGCCGCAGCAGTACGGCCAGCGGGTCGCCATCTTCCGTCTGGGGGAGACCGTGGTGGTCGTCAGTTGCCGCAACGTCGAATCGCCTCGTGCGGTCAGTGAATTCGAAGCGATCGTCGCCGGGCTCGAGGTGCTGCCATGAACCGCGCGTCGGTACTGGCCGTGGTGTTGCTCACGGCCTCTCGTGCGCTCGCGGTCTACCAGTGCGGTGACACCAAAGACGACTGCCAGTGTGGCGCGTCGAACCCGTACCCGTGTTGTTCGAACGGCGGCAACTGCACCTGGTACGCGTGGGAAGCGGCGTGCTGCTCGTGGGCGCAGGGCCTGCCGAGCTGGGGCAACGCCAATCAGTGGACCGGGAACGCCCAGGCGAATGCCTCCTACGCGGTCGAATCGTTTCCGGTGAGCGACGCCGTCTCGTGTCGTGATCTGGGCCAGTACGGCCACGTGGCGTTCACCCAGTCGGTGAGCGGGAGCACCGTCACGGTGCACGAGCAGAACTGCTGGGGCAACTACGGCATGGACACGCACACCTACGCCGCGGCGTTCTTCAGCGGCGGTTTCATCGTGCGAGCGGGTCAGGTCGAATGCCACCCGGGCGACTCGCAGAGCCAGAGCTGCGGCAATTGTGGAACGCAGGCTCGCGGCTGTGGAGCCGATGGGCGTTGGGGTGGGTGGGGCAGTTGCTCGTCGCAGGGTGAATGCGCTCCCGGTTCGGTCGACGAGCGGGCGTGCGGGAGTTGTGGGGCGCACGCGCGATCGTGCACGGCGAGCTGCTCGTGGGGCGCGTTCTCGGCGTGCGAAGGGGCAGCGCCCAGCTCGGATGCGGGGACGAGCGTTCGCTGTGACACCGGAGTCCCCGGAGCGTGCGGTGAGGGTGCGCTGACCTGCGTGCACGGCGAGCTGCAGTGTCAGCAGACCGTGCTCCCTCGGCGAGAAGTGTGCGGTGACGGCGTCGACAACGACTGTGACGGGGTGGTCGACGGCCCGCTCAGTTGCCCCTCGAACCCCGCTCCGATTCAGGAAGGGGGCGCGTCGCGGATCGTAGTGCTCGGCGGTTGTTCGGTCAGCGGCGCGCCGTTCTTCAGTGTGCTGTCGCTGGTGGCGTTGGCGTTGCGTCGTCGGCGAGTCTCGATCACTTCCGTACGGACGGTCGAATCGAGCGTGAGCTGCCGCTTCGGGTAGTCGATGGTCACCAGCAGCGTGTGCAGGAAGTCGTAGCCGAGCACGTCGTCGATGTCCGGCGCGATCGCCAGCACGTCCTTCGGGTCACCGACCACCAGCACGAGCGACTGTGTCACTTTCGACGTACCAGGCCTGCCCTTCGAGCCGCAGTCGTCAGGCCCCCCTCCGCCGAAGGTCAAGCGCCCGGTAGTCTGGCGTGATGGCGGGGGAACCGTGTCGTGGGTGTGGCGTCTTCGGGGAGCGATTCGCGAGTGCGCCCGGCCAGGCGCTCTCACCCGAGCCAGGCGCGCTCGAGGTGGTCGATCACCACCTCCGTCGGTGCGTGTTCTGTGACGCGTTGTTCGCCTGGACCCAGCGCGATGGAACCGAGCAGGTGGAACGGCTGGGCCCCGACGCCTCCGCGGCCTTCGCCGCTCTGGACGATGTGCGGACCGTGCGTCCCTCCGAGGTGGTGGCGAATGCGCTGGGTCTGCTTCCGTTCCTGTCCGTGGTCGACGGGCTCGAACGTCAGGTGCTGGCCTGCGATGGCACCCGGGCGGGGGAGGCGCGGGTCGCTGCGTTGCTGGCGCCGGTCTTCGACGACCCCGAGCAGCGACTCGAGCGGATGGCGCGGATGATGCTTCACCTGGTCTGCCACGCTTTCGGTCCTGAGCGCTCCTCGGTGCTCGCCGCGCTGCCCCTCGTTCAGACGTCGCCCCGGGTCGCGCAGGTCGTGCGCCGTGAAGCGCTCGCGTGGTCGAGACGGCGGCCGATGTCGCCGTCGTCCTCTGCCTTTCCCCTTCCTGCACTGACGTCGCTCGCCGCCCACGGGCGCACCGACGAACTTTCCGAGTTGGTGTGAACCAGGGTGGACCTCGAGGTCGCCGACCCTCTGGGGTGGACCGCGCTGCACGCGGCCGTCGCCTGGGGCCACGAAGACTGCGCCCGGCTGCTGCTCGAGCATCGTGCACCGGTCAACGTTCGCGCCATCGACGGGTGGACCCCGGTGGGAGCAGCCGCCGCGAATGGGTCGACCTCGATGATCAGCCTGCTGCTCGAGCACGGTGCCAGAGCCGACGAGGTGCTCTTCACGACCTCGCTCCCGGCGTACCACAAGACCGGAGACGGGCGCGCCCACTGGACTGCCTTCTCGCTCGCTGCCTCGGGAGGTCATGTCGACGCGATGCGCCTGCTCGAGGAAGCGGGCTCTCCTGGCGAGCGTCGCGACGTGGCGCACTACCTCTTCACCCAGCTCCAACGGGCCGGGCGCACCATCTCGTTCTCGGAAGACGCGCGGTGCATCGAGGACGAACACGACGAACACAACCCTCCTGAGCTGATCGACGAGGTCTGGTCGGTGGACGGGCCCATTTCCTTCACCTCGGAGATGTTGAAGCCGCTCGCGCGCTTCGGGTTCAACGGGGACCCCATCGCCGAGCTGGACAGCATGGGCTGCGGCGCCGGGCTGCGGTTCGTGACGGGCGCGCCGATCGCGAAGACCCGCTTCGACGCCACCGGCCACTTCGACGACTGGCGCTGGGCGGTGGCAGTGACGCCGATGCTGGCCGATCAGCTGTACCAGTCCGCGCCGATTCCGCCCCAGGCCCATCGGGGGCTGCTTCGGGGAGTGGTGCGTCGGGGGGACGTTCGACTGGTGCGGTGGCTGCTCGAGGGCCACACGGCCTCGGACGAGCTGCTCGCCCTGGCCGCGGAGAACGGGCTGCCGCGCGTCCTCGAGGTGTTGCTCGCGGCGGGAGGCGCCCCCGTGGACCAATGGATCATTCGCCAGGCCTCGTGGCACCAGTCGCTTGCGTCCCTGCGCGTGGTGTTGAAGCCAGAGCCCGACGCTGCGCTGGTTTCGTCGGCAGAGTCGATCGCCGCTGACGCGAAGGCACGGGGGCCGAACCCGTTCGCCTCGGAACTCGTGCTGGCCAGACTGCGCGATCGTTGACAGTGCGCGCGGGTCCCCAGCCCACGGTCTTCTCGCCGTGGCGGCGGGCGAGCTCGCGGAACAGCTCGGCGTCGGCGGCAAGCCCCTCGCTCAAACCCGAACGATCGCTGCGGGTCTTCCCCGCGCCTTCTCAAAAATCTCAATCCGGGCGTTCACGAGTGCACGATCAGATTGAGGCGTTTCGCCGATTGATGGGGCTGCCGCGGCCGAGCGTGT
>CAIWFK010000184.1 GCA_903911905.1 uncultured Myxococcales bacterium | reverse complement strand
GTGCGCACCGATTTGCCGCCCGCACCGTCAGTGACCTCCGATTCGAGCGCCGCACCGTCAGTGCGCTCCGATTCGCAACCCGCACCGTCGGTGCGCACCGATTTGCCGCCCGCACCGTCAGTGACCTCCGATTCGAGCGCCGCACCGTCAGTGACCTCCGAACAGGCGAGCGAACCGCCGGAGCGTTTCGACTTCCCGCCCCTCGCCGATTGGCATCTCCTCCTCGGTGGCGGCGTCATCACGCCGACCACCTCCACCGTGAGCCCGGTGCTCACGCTCGACGGCGCCGCACGCTTCGGCACCCGCCTGCGCCTGGGGGCGCGCGCCCTCTTCTCCTTCGGCAGCACCACCGACGTCCTCGACCCGGCGACCCGGATTCGACGCGGCACGCTCACCACCCGCGACGGGTTGCTGGCCCTGGAGCCCGCAGTCTGCACCGACACCCTGCTGCGCGTCTGCGGCGGCGCCTGGCTCGCGCTGAGCGCCACCATCGCCGACGCCTCGGGCCCCTACCTCTTCCAGACCGCGACGCGCCTCGCCCCCGCCTTCACCACCGGCCTGGCCGCCGACGTCACCTGGTCGCCCGGTCGCTTCCGGCTGTCCCTGGGCCTGAGCCTGCTGGTCACCCCTTCGCCGGCCGCCATCGAGCTCGAGGGGCTGACCACCACGACCGGCCACCTGCTCGAAGGCCTCGCCACCCTCTCGGTCGGCCTGGGGCGCGAGAACCCATGAACGCCGGGCCACCCCCGGGTCCTTCATCTCGAAGCCCGCGAATGTTGACCGAGGCCAGCACTGAAGTGCCCGACGTTCCTGAAGCTTCGGGCATGGATCCGCTCGTCGAGCGCTGCCGCTCGGGAGACGGCGCGGCCTGGCGCGCGCTGTACGACACGCATTTCGACTTCGCCTGGCGCACCGCCCGCCGCCTGGGCCTCGACGACGCCGACGCCGAAGACGCGGTGCAGGAAGCCTTTCAGACCGCCTTCCAGCACCTGGGTTCGTTCCGGCACGGGCGCTTCACCACCTGGCTCTACCGCATCGTCGCCAACGAGGTGTCGGCCAGGGTCCGTCGTCGCCGGGTGCGCGAATTCTTCTCGGGCCTGCTGGGTGCCAGCCAGCGCACCGACGCGCCGTCTGCCGAGGGTCGGGTCGACGCCCGCCGCACCCTGGCCCACGTCGAAGTCATTCTGGGCAAGCTCTCGAAGGACAAGCGCGAAGCCTTCGCGCTCCACGAAATCGAAGGGCTGTCCCACGACGAAATCGCCGAGCTGGTGGGTGCTCGGACCGAGACCGTGCGCACGCGGCTGTTCTACGCGCGCCGCGAGTTCGAGCAGCACGCCCGCCGACTGGGAGTCGAGCCATGACCGCCGCCTGGAAGGACACCGTTCGCGCCGCGACCCAGACCCCGCCCGTCGGCGCGAAGGAGCGCGTGTGGCGAGCGATGCAACAACCCCGCCGCCGGGTTCGAGCCGAGCTGGTGCTGGTGCCCATGGCGTTGGCCGCCGTGCTGCTGGTGCTGCTGCGACCCGAACCGCAGACCTTCCACGGCACCAACGACGTCATCTCGCTGCGCGAGGGTCACGCCACCTGGAACCCCGGGGCCAACGAGGTCACGCTCGAGCGCGGCGTGCTCGAGGCCTCGGTGTGGGGCACGCCGGCGTTGCGCGTTCGGGTCAAGGGTCGGCTGATCGAGACCACGGGCGCGGTGCTGCTGGTGCGCACTGCCGGCGAATCGGTCTCCATCGTTCCGGTGCGCGGCACCCTGCTGGTCGACGGCCAGTTGATGGAAGCGACCGAGGCCACGCGGCGCGAGGCGGGGCCCACCTCCATCGAAGCGCTCGAGCCCCGCGACGCCGCCGCGCGACGGGCCGCCCAGGCGCTCGAAGCGAAGCAATGGGAAGCCGCCGACCGCGCGCTCGACGAGGTCGCGAGCGCCGGTACGCTGGGCGCCGAAGCCGCGCTGCTGCAGAAGGGCGAGCTCGAGCTGCGCACGCTGGCCGACCCGAAGCGCGCGTTGACCACGTTCGAAGCGGCGGCTGCGCGGTTTCCCCAGGGCAACCTGGCCCAGGAACGCGAGCTCTCGTCGCTCGAGGCCGAGTTCGCGCTCGCGCGCTTCGAGGCGGTGGCCACCCGCGCCGCCAACTTCCTGACCCGTTTCCCCGATTCGGAACGCGCCACCGACGTGCGCCGATTGCAGGTGCGCGCCCTGCTCGCGGTGGGCCGTCGAGCCGAGGCCTGCCAATTCGCGAAGGACTTCGCCGAGTTCGCCGCCGACTGCCGCTGATCGCCAAATTCGCATGAACGGGATGGCGCCTTGAAGGCCTTCACGGTCGGACATTTTTCGAGGGGCACTCATGAAGACCGTGAAGTTGGGCATCATCGCCATGCTGATGGCGGCGTGTGGCACCGTGGTGGGCAGCCGCTACGTGAAGAGTGAGCACGTGATGGCGAGCACCGGCTCGACCATCGCCGTGACCGCGACCGACAGCGCGGCCCTGGCGGGCACCTCACTCGCGATTCCTGCGGGAGCGCTGCCCGCCGACACTACCATCACCGTCGAGCCCGCGCTGCTGTCCCTGGTGACCGACGGTGAAGCGCTCAGCCCCGCGGTCGAATGGGGCCCGTCGGGGCTCACCTTCTCGACGCCGGCGACGATGACCCTGCCCCTGACGCTGTCGTTGACCGACCTGGCCAGCGACCTCGAGGTGGTGGTCGAAGAGGCCGACGGCACGGTGAAGGCCATTTCCACCGTCACGCTCGACGCGACGCGCACCCTGGCCTCGTTCAAGGTCAGCGGCTTCTCGACCTTCCAGGTTCGTCGCCGTCACCACGCGTGCACGTCGAACTCGCAGTGCCCCACTGCGCAGACCTGCGTGTCGGGCACCTGTCGCACCACCCAGACCGACGGCGGTGCGAGCGGCGCGTGCGTGAGCAACGCCGACTGCGGCTCGACCGAACAGTGCACCAACGGCGCCTGCGTGCTGCGCTGCGCGCTGGCCACCGAGGTCTGCGGCGATGGCCTCGACAACAACTGCAACGGGGTGGTCGACGAGGGCTGCCCGGTCGACGGCGGCATGATGACCTGCGCGAGCGACGCCAACTGCGCCAGCGGCGAGAGTTGCGTGAACGGCGTGTGCGAGCTGATGGACGGCGGGCGGGTGTGCCGGGCGGACACCGACTGCGCGAGCGGTGAGGCCTGCCTCAACAGCGTGTGCGTGCTCACCGATGGCGGCATCGACGGCGGCCCGGCGGCCTGCTTCTTCGACACCGACTGCGCGAGCGGCCAGAGCTGCCTCAACGGAGTGTGCGAGTTCACCGACGGCGGCATCGACGCAGGGCCGGTCGACGGCGGCATCGTGGACGGCGGCCTCGACGGCGGCGTGACGGACGGAGGGCTGAGCGACGGTGGCCTCGACGCGGGTCCGGCCCCCTGCCGCATCGACGCCGACTGCCCGATGAACCAGACCTGCATCACTGGCGTGTGCGGGTGACCAATCGTACCCGGGGCTCGCTTCCGGCGTTCGCACGGTGACGACCTCCGTGCACCGTCATTGGCGCCCGGGTGCCTCCTCGAGCCTCGCCGCGTGATGAGCGTCGAACGCATTCCGGGTCGCGAGCACCAGGTGCGCGAGGCTGGAGAAGGGCTTGCTGACCAGAGCGTCGAGCTGCAGCTCGTGCAGGAGCGACTCGTCGGGGTCGGCGGTCATCATCACGATGCCCAGGTGAGGCCGCAGCCGACGTGCCGCGCGAACGAGTTGTTCTCCCGACAGCACGGGCATGTGGCGATCGGTCACCAGCACGTCGCAGGGGCTGTCCTGAAGAAGGGTCACCGCCTCGAGGGGGTCGACCACGCTCACCACGTCGTGACCTGCGCGCTGCAACACCCGGGTGACCACGTGGGCCACGGTGACTTCGTCGTCGACGACCAGAACGTTCACGTTCATCGAGTGGCCTGAGAAGAAAAAACGGCTCAGAAATCGTCACGCGTGAAGGGCGCTGGGTGCCCGGGAAGCGAGCGTGCAGCCGGTCGCCGCCCGTGCCATGTGCAGGGCATGGCCCCTGGCGTGACCCTGTACGACTTCCAGTTGTCGCTCTCGAACGTCGACCGGGGCGTCGAGCAACGACTGGCCTTCAAGCTGCCGCGCCACCCGTCCGAGGTCATGGAGCGCACCTGGCTCAAGGTGCTGGCCTTCTGTTGGCTGTGGGAAGAGCGACTGCAGTTCGGCCCGGGTCTGGGTGAACCCGAGGCTCCCGACCTCGAGACGCGAGACTACACGAACGTGGTGACGCGGTGGGTTCGGGTCGGCAAGGGCGACCCCGCGAAGATTCAACGCGCCATCGACCAGAACTCGCAGGCGAAGGTGGCGGTGCTGTTCGAGAGCGAGGCGCGGCAGCGCGCGTTCTTCACCGAGGCGGCCGACGCGAAGCTGACCCGGCTGAGCAAGGGGGAGTTCGCGGCGGTCGACGCCGAGCTCCTCTCAGCCCTCGCCGCGCACGACGCTCGGCGCATCACGCTGACCGTGACGCTCACGGGCGACCACTTTTACGTCGACTGCGACGGCGAGACGTACGACGGCCCGCTGGTCAGGGGCTCGGCAGCCCCTTGATGGCTTCGAGACCCTTCGGCGTCAGGCGCGAGGTCAACTTCGACCAGGGAATGACCACCTCGACGTCGCAGGCCTTCGCGACGTGCGGCAGGTCCTGGCGGAAGACGAGCCCACGCGGCGAGGGGTGCGTCACCCAGTTCAGGTCGTCGGTCGCGCATTGCTCGAAGGGCGGCTTGTACTGCTTCGTCGCCAGGTCGGCGGGCGAGGTCTTGAACCACGCGTCGGTGTCGAGCTCCTTGCCGGTGACGACGTCGAAGGTGTGCGCGCCGTCGGCCTCGTCGGGGTACGCGCCACCGCAGTAGTACGACTCGTGCAGTTCGAGCACGAGCAGGGTGTTGGTCCACGCGATGATGCGGTCTTCGCTCGAGAACGAGCTGCGCGGTGAGCTGCGACAGCCGAAGTAGCTCTTGAGGTGCTGCGTCGTCACCGCGGCCACCGCGTCCTTGAGCGCCTTCGAGGCCTTGGGGTCGGTGAGCTCGACCGACTTGAGCGCGCCCCTGGCGAAGGTGACGGGCTTCCAGGCGTGACCCGAGGTGGTCGTCTCGGCGCCGCTGGTGCGGACCACGGCCTCGAGGCGAGCGGACTCGTAGGCCGGTTCGGGGCAGCCGGTGTCGGTGAGCGACGCCGTACGCTTGAGCTCGAGCGGAAGCTGCTTCTTGCCGTCGGCGGTCTTCCACACGCCGTGCACCACCCCGCCCTTCACGTCGTCGAGCGACCAGTCGCCGGTCACCTCGTCGCCCGACTTCTCACTCCAACCGTGCCCGCCAGCGTTCGGCTCGAGTTCGAGGTCGAAGCCGAGGCGCAGGTAGTAGTACGTGCCGTGCCGCGAGTGGTCGAAGCAGGCGACGATGGGCGTCTTGCCGAGCGTGCCGGTCCACACGCCGTCGAGCGGCTCTGATGCAGGCGTCCCGGCGAGCACGATGGAGGGAAGCAACCACAGCGTCAGCAAGGCGCGCATGGTCTGGGAAGAGATCATGCGCTGCCGACGAAGTCACTGCCTCCTGCGAGCGCGCAGGCCCCCGGTTGTCGTAACCTTTCGACATGATCCGATGGGTGGTGTCAGGCGTGGTGGTCGGCACGGTGGCGAGTGTGACGCCGATCGGACTCGGCGGACTGGTCGCGATACTCGGGAGTGTGGCGATCGCCCGCTGGTTGAGCATGAAGGCGGCCGTGGGGTTCGTCAGTTCGTCAGTGCGGCGGTGCTGACGCTGGTCGTCGCCGCGCAACTCCCGACCAAGGAGATCGACCGACGCCACCTTCGCCTGAGCGCGCGATGTGTCCGACTCGACGAGCTGACCTCCGCGTTGAGGGTGCCGAGCGAGGGCCTCTCGACCGAAGTCCGCGAACATTCCGTATGCTTCGAGACCTCGAGCCCCAGTTGGCGGACGGTCGCCGAGCAGGCAGGCGTGCAAGCCGGGGTCGAACTCCGCTTCCTCTCGTGTGGGAACGGCGCGACGGTGCTCTTCGGCGCCTACCCCGTCAGCCTCGAGGTGAAGGCTCAACGACCCCCATGACCGACCTGCACGCGTTCCTTCCGCCCACACCCGCCCCACGTTCGACACCTCCCCGCCCTACTGGTGCAACGCTTCGATGATCGCGCCCTCGACCTTCGACGGGTCTCGCTGAACGCTGTCGACCAGGCCCTTCACCATCGCGCGATCGAGCGCCTTCACGCTGGCCGGCGCCGACACGCTCACCGTCTTCACCACTGGCACGATGTACCGCTGCCGCACCGTCGCGTCGGCCGAGATGCCGTCGGGCGCGCCGACGATTTCGACCTTCGGCGCCGAGGTGAAGCCCACGCTGAACTCTCGCCGCGACACGCCGACCACCGCCGCGTGCGAGCGCTCGCCTCCGGCCGCCAGGAAGAAGGCGGTCTCGTTGCGCACGTCGGCCGCGAGCCCTCCCTCGGTGCGCCACGACGAGACGAACCGCCGCGCCTCGGCCACCGCCTTCGCGTCCTTCCCGTCTTTGGTGTCAGGCGCCGCCAGCACCGCCAGCGTCTTCATGCGCGCGCCCAGCCACTTCGAGACGTTGAGCAGCGTGTCGGGCGCCCGGTGACCGTCGGCCGACAGCCCTTTGAGCCCCTGCAGGTTTTCCTGCGCCAGCACCTCGCCGAGCAGCTCGAGCGACTTCGCCAGCCGCGCGTAGACCTCGGGCATGGGCTCCACTTCCACCGTCGGCGGCACCATCAGCCGAACCTGCAACTGGCTGCGCTCGGGCGCTTCGGCGTCGCCCTCGTCGAGCCCGGCGCGCACGTCGGTCACCCCGCCCTGCAGCATGGCGAAGCTGGCCTTGCGCTGGTCTCTCCACGCCGAGTCGAACTGCGCCCCGCCCGGCTGGTCGGCCACCCACGGCACCAGCGCGGCTTCGCGGGCCATCGGCCAGGTGGTGGGCTCGGGCTTCACGCGCCCGTCTTGGACGGCGCTCGCCAGCTCGTCCCACGAGGCGTTGCGCTCGGGCCCCGACAGGTCCATCAGGTACTTGAGGAACGGCGTGCTGGGCGCGGCCAACAGCGGCGGCGGCACCTGCTCGGCGACCGGCAACGACTGAACGAAGTCGGACAGCGACTCGAGCGCCTCGTTGAGCGGTCCCTTCACCAGCGCGCGCCAGCCAGGCAGCCGGTCGCTCAGCGGCGTGCCTTCGAAGCGATCTCGCCGCTGCCGAATGCGGGTGTCGAGCCCCTTCAACTTCGCGTCCTTCTCGAGAATGGCGAAGAAGGTCAGCACCGCGGCGGCGCCTGCGCGGCTGTGCTCGAGCGGCGCGCCCAGCACCCGCTGCCGGACCCACGAGCAGGTCAGCTCGGGCGTCCACGAGTAGGGCGGCGGCGCCAGCGTCGCGTCTCCGTCGGCGGTCAGCCGGCTGATTTCGGCCATCACCGCGGTCAACACTTCGCCATCGGCCCGCACGCTCTCGCTGACCCGCGAGGCGTCGAGGCAGGCATTGGCGGCGACGACCCGCGCGGCGAGGGCCAGGGCGCCTTCCTTCGCGTCGCCGGTGGCGGTGTGGAAGGTGGCCATCGCCCGCTCGGCGACCTTTCCCCAGACCTCGCGCCGCATCCATTCCGTGTCGACCTCGGCCGCCGCCAGCGCCGAGTCTTCGAACTGCCGCACCTGCCACGCCATCATCTCGGCGCCGACCAGCAGCTTGGGCTCGTCGGGGTGCAGGGCGGGCCGCAGCCGGGCGCCCAGCTTGCGCTCGAGCGGGTTGACCGCCTCGAAGTCGCCGTCGAACACCAGCGAGTACGCGGTGGCCAGCGGGCGCTTCTGCTCGGGCCCGCGCGCGGCCGCCACGTCGAGCCCTACGAAGGGCTGCACCCGCACCTTCACCTCGCGCGGCAGCCCCTTGAGGAACGCCGCCACCTTCAGGTCTCCGTGCGCCTCGTGCGCATCGGGAGGCCCGCCCGCGGCCTTCACCGCCGAGAGGTCGAACGAATACTCGAGCACGCCGTCGGCCTGGCGCTTGACGGCGTAGGGCCACACGTCGGCGAGCGGCGCAGCAGCCAGCACGAGCGCGAGCAGCATGTCAGGTCAACCCCAGCAGGCGCTGCACCGCGTCCAACACCTCCGGCGCCTTCACTGGCTTGATGAGGTACGCGTTGGCGCCCAGCTTCAGCGCGCGCTCGCGATCGGCCTCGGCCGCTTCGGTGGTGATGATGATGATGGGCACCTTGTCGTTCGCCTTGTCGCTGCGCAGGTGAGCGACCAGCTTCAGCCCGTCGAGCACCGGCATGTTCACGTCGGTGAGCACGATGTCGAAGCGCCCGCCCTGGAACTTCTTGAGCGCTTCGGCCCCGTCGGCCGCTTCCACGCAGGTGATGTCGGTCAGCCGCTGCAGCGCGTACATCACCGAACGCCGCAGTTGGAGGGAATCGTCGACGACGAGGGCGCGAATCATCTGAAGGGGGAAACTATGCGGTTTTCGCCTTCAAGGCTCGCGCCAGGTGCGGTCCCAGTTCGTCGAGCGGGAGCACGTGCTTCACCGCCCCGGTGGCGATGGCGGCCTCGGGCATGCCGAAGACCACCGCCGACGACTCGGCCTCGGCCCAGGTCCCGGCGCCGACCCGCCCCAGGGCCTTGATGCCCTTCGCGCCATCGTTGCCCATGCCGGTCAGCACCACCGCGCTGGCCTCGGCGCCCACCACCTGCGCCAGCGAGAGGAAGAGGCGATCGACCGAGGGCGCATAGGTGTCGCCAGCCAGGCTGCTCTTGACCGACAGCATGCGCTCGCCGCCGCGCTCGACCACCTCGAGCTGCTCTCCGCCCGGCGCCACGTACACCCGACCGGGCAGCAGCCTGTCGCCCGACCTGGCCTCGGTCACCCGCAGCGACAGGGTCTGGTCGAGCCGCTCGGCGAAGGCGTCGGTGAACTTCGAGGGCATGTGCTGCGCGACCAGCACGCACACCGGCAGGCCCACCAGGGACTCGAGCAGCTTCTGCACCGCGGGAGGCCCTCCGGTCGAAGCCCCGACGCCGACGATGAGCGGCCGCTCGGGCCCGACCACCGGCGCGGGCGCCTTCACCGGCTCCAGCTTCTTCGTGGTGCGCAGCCGCGGCTTCGGCGCCGGCGGAGGCTCGTCGCGCCGCACGAACTTCACCGCGCGCACCTTGTCGATGAGCTCGGCCCGCACCGCGTTCAGGCTGTCACCCACCGCCGGCCTGGCCACGAAGTCGAAGGCCCCCAACTGCAGCGCCTTGAAGACGTCGCTGGGGTGCCCGTACGACGAGACCACGATGACCGGCGTGGGCGCGCGCGCCATCAACAGCCGCAGGAAGGCGTACCCGTCGAGCTTGGGCATCTCGAGGTCCAGCGTGATGACGTCGGGCTTGAGCGCGATGGCCTTCTTGAGCCCCTCTTCGCCATCGGCGGCGCGGTCGACACCTTGATGCCCGGCGCGTCGTCGAGCACGCGGGTCAATTCGCGGCGGTTGACCGCCGAGTCGTCGACCACCAGCACCGAGATGGGCTTGTCGGGGCGGCCGGTCATCGCGGCCTCCGGTACACCAGGTCGGCCTCGAGCTGCACCAACTCGAAGCGCGTCGAGAGCGTCAGCAGGTTCTCGGAGTGTCCCAAAAGCAACACGCCTCCGTCGTAGAGTCGATCGTAGAAGCCCTCCACCACCCGCTTGCGCGTCGGCGCGTCGAAGTACATCAGCACGTTGCGACAGAAGATGAGATCGAAACGTGGCAGCAGCGCCGCGTTGCCCGCGTCGAGCAGGTTGAGCTGCCCGAAGCGCACCAGGTCGCGCACCTGGCTCTTGACCCGGTAGCGCCCCGCCGGCAGGTCGTCGAAGAAGCGCGCGCGCTGGGCGTCGCTGGTGGCGCGCAGGCTGGTCGAGCCGTACTCGGCCTTGCGGGCCTGGGTGAGCGCCTGGTGCGAGAGGTCGGTGCCCAGCACGTCGAGCGTCCACCCGGCGAGCGCGGGGCGGGTGGTGAGCAACATGGCCAGGGTGTACGGCTCTTCGCCGGTGGCACAGCCGGCCGACCAGATCTGCAGCGACCGGCGGCGGGCCCCGCGCACCTCGAGGTCGGGCAGCAGCTCGTCGGTGAAGCAGCCCAACTGGGTCGGCTCGCGGAAGAAGTACGTCTCGTGGGGAATGAGCAGGTCGATGGCCAGGTCGAGCTCGTCGGGGCCCCGCGGGTCGAAGCGCAGGTAGCGCGCATACGCCGAGAAGTCGCGCAAGCCGAGCAGCTCGAGCCGCGGCGCCAGGCGGCGCTCGGCCACGAACTTCAGGTCTTCGCGCAGCACGAAGCCCGAGGCGGCCTGGAAGAGGTCGGCCAGCACGTGCCGCTCTTCCTTGGTCATTTCGACGCGGCTGTCTTCCCAGGTCATGCGCGCCGCACGTCGCGCAGCACGCGCTCGAGCGCCTCGCGGGCCACCGGGTCGAGCTCGCGCGAGGTGGCGTCACGCAGCATGGCGCGCTCGGCCTCGCCGCCCGAGACCGCCAGCAGCCGACCCGCCGCCACCCGCACGTCCCACCGGGGGTGGGTGAGGAAGGGGCCGGTCTGCTCGACGAGCGCGGGGCGATCGGCGCCCAGCGAGAAGAGCTGCTTGAGCACTTCAGGGTCGCGGTGGGTCGCGGTGGCGACCAGCAGCTCGTCGGGCAGCGCGCCCAGCACCGAAAGCGCCTGCAGCGCGGCGATGATGACGCCCGGGTCCAGATGCCGCGCCAGCTCGAGCAGCCGGGGCGAGACGTCGGCACACACCAGCTCGCCCGCAGCCCGCGCCGCCAGGGCCAGCACCGTGGTGTCGGCGTCGGCCAGCGCGCGGGGCAACACGTCGATGGCCTCGCCCAGCGGCAGTCGGGCCAACGCCCGCACTGCGGCGCGCCGCACCACCGGCGACTCGTCGAGCATGGCCGAGCGAACCAGGCTCAGCGCCTGCCCCGGCACCAGGAAGGCCGAGTCGGCGGCCGCCGCGCGCAGGGCATTCGATTCTTCGTGCAGCGCGCGCTGCAGCACCGGCAACGCTTCGTCCTTCACCACCTCGGCCCAGGCGCGCACCACGTGCGGGCGCAGGGGGACGCCCGGGGCCACGCGCGCCGAGAGCGCTTCCCGCACCTCGGCCGGCCACGATTCGTTGAGCGCGACCAGGGCGCGCCAGGCGTGGGCGGCCAGCGCGTCGTCGTCGAAGCAGGCCAGCAGCGGGTCGATGGCGGCGCGGGCGCGGGTGCGGCCCAGCGCGCGGGTGGCCAGCTCGGCCAGCTCGCCGTCGCCGGCCCGCAACAGGTTCACCAGCGCGGGGGTGAGCGACGGTTCGGCCAGTCGCACCAGCGCTTCGGCCACCACCGCGCGGGCCAGGCCCGGCAAGTCGGCCAGCGCGGCGGTCGCGCCCCAGCAGCAACCGCGCACCGCGCACGCCCAGCCGCACCAGCACGGTGAGCGCGAGCTCGGCGGTGGGCCCGGGCTGCACGGCGCGGGCGACGGCGGGCGCCAGCGAGGGCTCGGCCAGCGCGTGCGCGGCGACGATGGCACCCAGGCGGCGCTCGGTGAGGTCACTCTCGAGCGCGTTGGTCAGCCACGCCAGATGGTCTCTCGAGGTCTTGAGCACCGAGCGCACCTCGGCGTCGCCCTCGGCCGAGAGCAGCCGGCCCCGCGCGCCCAGCGCCACCAGCCCCGCGTCACGGCTGGTGCTGGTCGCGAGCGCGCGGCTGACGAGGAGATCGGCCGTGGGGTGGTCGACCAGGCCCAGCACGCGGTAGGCGCTCATGCGCGTCCACCCGTCGGCGAGCAGCGGCGCGAGCAGTGGCAAGGGAGGAGGGGCCTTCAGCTCGGCGAGGCCCTCGAGCGCGCAGACCCGCAGCATGGGGTCGCTCGACGAGAGCAGCCGGTCGAGCGCCGCGCGGGCCTCGGTGCCCCCGATTCGGCCCAGCGCTTCAGCCGCGGCCGCCCGCACGTTGCCGTCGACGTCGTCGAGCGAAGCGATGAGCGACGTGGTGGCTTCGGTGCGGCGCAGCTCGGCCAGAATGTCGGCGGCGAACTTGCGCTGATCAGGGTCGGCGTGCCCGAGCAACGCGATGACCCGCGGCAGCGCGGGCGCGCCGAACTGGGCCAGCACCGAGGCCGCGGCGTTGCGCGCACCGGTCGCGCCCCGCTCTCCCAACAGCACAATCAACTGGCCGACGATGGGCTCGGACGGGCCCAGCTTCGCCAACCGGTCGACGGCCAGGCGACGTACCCGCCAGCTGTCGTCGCGCAGGGCCTGCACGAAGGCCGCTCCGTCGTCGTCACGCAGCTGTTCCACCGCGCGGTAGCGTTGCTCGGCGCCAGCGTCTGCTTCGAGCCAGGTCACGTCGGGTCTCCTCGCGTCACAGCGCGTCCTCGGACAGCAGGGCCTTCACGTCGAGCATCAGCCGCAACGCCGGGGCCTCGCCGCACACGCCCAGAATGTGCGGGGCCTGACCGGGCCGCGTGGCCAGCGGGGCGGGGCGAAGCGCGCTGCGGGGCAGGCGCACCACCCCGGTAACCGCGTCGACGATGAAGCCGACCTTGCGGGTGCCGATGCGGCAGACCACCAGGCGCGAGCGCACCTTGGTCTTGCCGCTGGGGGTCAGGAAGGGGGTCGCGTCGGGCGCCACGCCCAGCCGCTTGCGCACGTCGATGACCGGCAGCACGTCGCCGCGCAGCTTCACCACGCCCTCGAGAAAGGTGGGCGCGCGCGGCACGGGCGTCACCGGCGGCACGGTGAGGATTTCGTCGACCCGCGAGAGGTCGACCACGAAGTCCTCGGCGCCGACCCGCCACACGCACAACTGCAGCGAGGGCTCGGTCATGACAGCGCCTGCTCGACGTCGAGGAGGATGAAGAGCTGCCCGTCCTTGCGCGCCAGCCCGGCGATGCCGTTGCGGTCGGCGCCCAGCACCGGTGGCGCTTCGAGCCGCGAGAGCGAGAGCTTGACCACCCCCACCACCCGGTCGACCAGCACGCCCGCGTCGCCCTCGAGCTCGCGCATCAGCACGATGCGGGTGCTGCGGGTGACGTCGCTGGCGCCGCGCACCACCGGCAGGCGCGGGGCCAGGTTCAGGCGCACCTTCACGTCGTACAGGGGCAGCATTTCCCCGCGCACGTTGATGAGGCCGATGAGGTTCTTCTCGGCGCGCGGCACCTCGGTGACGTGGGTGACCTTCAGAATCTCGCGAATGGCGGCGATGGGCACCGCGTACAGCTCGCCCGAGAGCTCGAAGGCCAGGAACTCCTCGGGAATCTCGACGTTCGCCGGGCGCGCCCCGCTCTCGGCCTCGGGCGCCAGTTCGAGGAACGGCCCCACCTGCTCGTCAGGACGGTAGAGGAAGCGCTCGACGAGCTCGGCGAAGACAGCCATCGGGCAGGGAGCATACCGCGCCCGTCTCTCAGCTCACGGCCTTCTGTCGCAGCAGCTCTTCCATCAACTGCCCGACGTCGACCACCAGCACCGCGCGGCGATCTCCCAGCTCGGTGGCGCCCGAGATGCAGGGTACGCTGCGCAGCCGCCCGCTCAGCGGCTTGGTGACGATGTCGAGCTGCCCGGCGAGCTCGTCGACGGCCAGGC
The DNA here is from genome assembly GCA_903911905.1 of uncultured Myxococcales bacterium. Classification (GTDB taxonomy): domain Bacteria; phylum Myxococcota; class Myxococcia; order Myxococcales; family Myxococcaceae; genus Xiheilimnobacterium; species Xiheilimnobacterium phototrophicum. The sequence continues at coordinate 12,587 of CAIWFK010000184.1, read as the reverse complement.
CCAGCCGCTGCTGCGCCAGCCCCACGATGACCACGAAGTGCTGCGCGCGCGGCACCTCGGGCAGCTCGAAGACCCGGGCCAGGCGCACGAAGGGCAGCGTCTGCCCGCGCACCTCGATGACTTCCTTGCGCTCGATGGTCTTGAGCTCGTCGGTCTTGACCGAGACGATTTCCAACACCGCGTTGAGCGGAATGGCGTAGGTGCGCCCCGAGACCTGCACCATCAGCGCGCGAATGATGGCCAGGGTCAGCGGCAGGGTCAGCACGAAGCTGGTGCCCACGCCCTTGCGGCTGTCGATGTCGATGAGCCCCGACAGGCGCTGCAGGTTGGTCTTGACCACGTCGAGCCCCACCCCGCGGCCCGACAGCTCGCTGACGTCGGTACGGGTCGAGAAGCCCGGCAGGAAGACCAGGTTGAGCAGCTCGCGCCGTTCCATGTCGTCGGTGTCGTCGGCGCTGACCAGCCCACGCTGCACCGCGACCTGGCGAATGCGGGCCTCGTCCATACCGGCGCCGTCGTCACCGACCTCGATGGACACGTGGTTGCCCTGCTGGCGGGCGCGCAGGCGAATGCGACCGCGCCCCAGCTTGCCCTGGGCCTGGCGCAGCTCGGGTCGCTCGATGCCGTGGTCGAGCGCGTTGCGCAGCAGGTGCATCAACGGGTCCGACAGCTCTTCGACGATCAACTTGTCGAGCTCGACGTCACCGCCCGACACGTCGAAGTCGCATTCCTTGCCCGACTCGCGCACCAGGCGCCGCATCAGGCGGGCCAGCTTGTCGAACACCTGGCCCAGGGGGACCATGCGCACGTCGAGCACGCCCTTCTGCAGTTCGTCGAGCTTGCGCTCGAGCGCGCGGGTCTCGCGCTGCAGTTCCTGGCCCCAGAGCTTGGGCAGCGCGGCGGCGCCGGGGGTCAGGTTGCGCGCGGCCTCGGCCAGCCGGTCGATGTTGCTGCGAATGAGCAGCAGCTCGCCGATGGAATTCATGAGCCCGTCGAGCCGGGAAATGTCGACCCGCACCGTCTGGGTCAGCGAGCGCAGGCTGGCCTCGCCGGTGGCGCCCATTCGCAGGCCCGAGTTCGACGAGGGCGGCGGCTCGGTTTCCGACGAATCGCCGCTCGGGTGGGGCAGCGCTCGCAGGGCCGGGCCGCTGATGCTCGACTCGCGCTCGCGGGTGATGGGGCGCGCCACCCGCTTCGAGGTCAGCGGCGCGACCTGGGCCAGAGCGTCGACGGCGGCGTCGATGTCGGCCTGGGGGCGGCCGCTGGCGAAGACCAGGTCGAAGGCGATCGACGCGTCGTCGCCGGGTTGCGAGCTGGGCAGCGTGCTGACCACTTCCCCCAGCGGCTTCAGGCGGCCGGTGACCTGCGAGAGCTTCTGGTCGAAGTCGTCGAGCGCGAAGACCGCGCGCACCTTCCACACCGCCACGCCCTTCTTCACGTTCTCGCGCAGCCGGTGCTCTTCGTATTCGGTGAAGACCGCGCGCACCGCCGGGTCGATGCCGGCCTGGTCGAGCACGTCTTCTTCGTCGCGAGCACCGCCGGTGGCCAGCGTGGTCAGCCGGGCCTCGAGGTCTTCGGCGGCCAGGCGGGTGGCGTCTCGCGCCTCGCCCAGCGAGAGGTCGGCCAGTTGGGCCTGGAAGACGTCGAGCGCCTCGAGCAGGGCGTCGAGCAGCCCGTCGTCGAGCGGCAACTTGCCCAGGCGCAGGCCGTCGAGCACGTCTTCGGCGCGGTGAGCGAGGTGAGCGAGCCCTTCGACACCGAACATGCCGGCCAGGCCCTTGAGCGAATGGGCGGCGCGGAAGATGGCGTTGAGGCGATCGGGGTCGGGCTCGTGGCCTCGCTGCTGATCGAGAATCAGCACGTCACGGCTGAGCGTCTCGATGATCTCGGTCGCCTCGGCGACGAACTCGGTGAGCGCGCGGGGCGGGGCCATGCAGCCTCAGGCGAGGTTCAGGTACTTCTTCACCAGCGCCGAAATGGCCTCGGGGGCGAACGGCTTGACCACATATTCGTTGGCACCCAACTGCAGCCCGCGGGCCCGGTCCTGCTCGCGGCCCTCGGTGGTGATGACGATGAGCGGCGTTTCCCGGTAGTGCGGGTTCTTCTTCACGAAGTTGATCAGCTCGAGCCCGTTGATGTCGGGCATGTTGATGTCGGTGATGATGAGCGAGAAGCGGTGGCGCGGCAGCACCTTGAGCGCCTCGAAGCCACTGACCGCGGTGTGCACCTCGACCGTGCCGAGGGTGGCGATGGCGGCGGCGAGCATTTCGCGGGTCGCGCGGGAGTCTTCGACGATGAGGACCTTCAGGGCGCTCACAGAGGTCTGGCAGCCTAGCACGTCCCGACCGGGCCACCGCCTGACAACGGGGCGACCGGCTCAGGGGTCGAAGAGCACCACCCGACCGGCGAAGTTGGCCGCGAAGCCGCGCTCGACCAGTTCGCCGCGGACCGCGTCGATGGAGTTCGACAACGTCGGCAGGGTCAGGGCGACCGACTCGGCGCCCGCGCGGGCCACCATGGTGGCGGCGGTGGCCAGCGCGTGCTCGACGCCCGCGGGGGTCATGGTGCGGCGCTGACCCAGGCCCACCACGAAGACCTTGCCGGCAGGCACGCGGCCGTCGGTGGGCACCAGCAGCTTCTCGCCGGGCGAGCCGGTGAAGAAGCCGCTCTTGACCACCCGCGAGAGCGCCCCACACAGGCGGAAGTCGAGGAAGCCCAGGGCCCCGGGCAGCGGGCGATCTTCTTCGGTCAGAAAGCAGCAGAACGCGTCGACGCCGAACAGCTCGTCGATCGCCTCGAGGCCGGGGGCTTCCCGCTCGACCTTCCCGCTCATGGCTTCGCGAGGCCCTCGGCGACCTTGTCGAGCAGCCCGTTGATGAAGGCGCTCGAGGCCTCGTTGCCGAACGACTTGCCCAGCTCGACCGCCTCGTTGATGGTGACCTTGCGCGGCACGTCGGGCAGGTGGAGCAATTCGAAGACGCCGATGCGCAGCACGTTGCGGTCGATGCGCTGCATGCGGTCGACCCGCCAGTTGTGCGAGTGGGCCTCGAGCGTCTGGTCGATGGTGAGGAGGTTCTTCTGCACGCCTTCGACCAGAGTCAGCGCGAAGCTGTGGGCCTCGGGGTCCTTGCTGGTCTCTTCGTCGCTGGCGGCCCACGACGCGTCGAGCGCGGCCCTGGCGGTCAGCCGGGGGTCCTGCTCGAGCTGGTAGAGCGCCTGGAGGGCCCGCTCCCGACCGATGCGTCGCGCGCCCACGTCACTTCACCATCTTGGCGTAGAGGTTCGCCAGCTCGATGGCGGCGATGGCGGCGTCGGCGCCCTTGTTGCCCGACTTCACGCCCGCCCGGTCGACGGCCTGCTCGACGTTGTCGCAGGTGAGCACGCCGAAGGTGACGGCGCACTCGGCGCTCATGGTGACCTGGCCCACGCCCTTGGCGACCTCTCCGGCGACGTAGTCGAAGTGCGGCGTGCCGCCGCGAATGACGCAGCCGAGCGCGACCACGCCGACGTACTTGCCCGAGCCTGCCGCGCGGCGAACCACGCCGGTCAGCTCCCACGTGCCGGGGCACCGGTAGACGTCGATGTCACCGTCGGCCACGCCGTGGCGCACCAGCGCGTCGACGGCGCCGGCGAGCAGTTGCTCGGTGATGAAGGAATTGAAGCGGGCCACGCACACCGCGAACCGGCCCTTGGGGGCCACCAGGTGGCCTTCGATGAAGTGAGGCATGAGTGTTTTCACCCTACAGCGTTGCGGGGGCTGCGACCACCCTTGCGGGTCGGGGCGCGCTCGTCGGACAGGGGCACCTGCGAGACCACCTCGAGGCCGTAGCGCTCGACGCCGACGATGGGGTTGGGGGTGTTGGTGAGCAGCTTGAGCTGCCGCACCCCCAGGTCCTGCAGAATCTGGGCGCCGATGCCGAATTCCTTGAGCCGGGTCTGCCCGTGGCCGTCGCGAATGGGCTGAATGTTCGAGGTGGGCTTGAGCGCCAGCGCGTCGCTCGCGGTGACGTGCTTCTGCAACAGCAACAGCACGCCGCGGCCCTCGTTCGAGATGCGCTCGAAGGCGGTGCGAATGCTGCCGACGCCCGTGCAGGTGTCGAGCAGGTCGCCCAGCAGCGTGGCGCGGTGAATGCGGGTCAACACCGGGCCGCCGGTGCTCACCTCGCCCTTGACCAGCGCGAGGTGCACGGTGGGGTCGACGTCGGTGCTGTAGGCCACCGCGGTGAAGTCGCCGAAGGGAGGCCGCTCGACCACCGTCTCACCGACCCGGCGCACCAGGCGCTCGTGGGCCAGCCGCCAGGTGATGAGGTCGGCGATGGAGAGGATCATCAGGCCGTGCTTCTTCGCGAACTTCTCGAGATCGGGCCGACGGGCCATGGTGCCGTCGTCGTTCATGATCTCGCAGATGACGCCCGAGGGGGCGAGGCCGGCCATGCGCGCCAGGTCGACCGAACCCTCGGTGTGACCGGGGCGCACCAGCACGCCGCCGTCGCGCGCCCGCAGGGGGAAGATGTGGCCGGGCCGCGCGAGGTCGCCGGGCTTGGCCTTGGGCGCGATGGCGGCCTTGACGGTACGCGCGCGGTCGGCGGCCGAGATGCCGGTGGTGACCCCACGGGCGGCCTCGATGGAGACGGTGAAGGCGGTCTGCAGCGGGCTGGTGTTGTCGGTGACCATCAAGGGCAGGTTCAACTGCCGCACCCGCTCGTCGGTCAGCGACAGGCAGACCAGGCCGCGGCCTTCGCGCACCATGAAGTTGATGGCCCGGGGCGTGACCTTCTCGGCCGCCATCACCAGGTCGCCTTCGTTCTCGCGGTCGCCGTCGTCGGTCAGCACGACCATGCGGCCCTTCTTGATTTCGCCGATGGCGCGCTGCACGAGCGCGACGCTGGTCTGGTGATCGGCAGGGCGGGCCCGGGAAGAAGGCTTCATGAGGCCCTCTTGTCGCCTCGGGTCCTCGTTCGCAAGCCTGTTGGGGCTACCGTATCAGCGGGGCTACTGGCCGGTCGCTGCGGGCGGAGCGCCTGGCGCGCACCGACGGGGGGCGGGGCGGCGGGGCGCACCCCCACGGTGCGCGTGTGAGGGAGTCGTCACACCGACGGTTCCGGGTCATTCCGGGCACGCACCGACGGTGCGCGTCTCCGCACCGTCCACGCAGACCCGCAGCACGTGCACCGGCCAGGGTGTCCCTCCGGACGGGTTGCCGTCATGGGGCGCCAGCACGGTGGCGAGCCGCTCGAGCGGCAGGCGGGAGCGAAGGTTCACTCGCTCGGGGTCGCCCAGCAGCACCGTGACGCCCTGGCCGGTGAGCGTTCGCAGCCAGGGCACGACCCGGTCGGCCAGCGCGTCGTCGTAGCAGGCGTCGCCGAGCAGCAGCACGTCGGCGTCGAGGTCGTGACCAATGAGATCGGCCTGGGTGGTGCGCAGCGAGACGCCGTTCAGCACCGCGTTGCGCGTGGCGACCTCGCAGGCCAGCGGGTCGAGATCGCTGCCCAGCACCTCGCGCGCGCCCACCTTCGCCGCCGCCAGCGCCTCGATGCCACCGCCACAGCCGAAGGACACCACGCGCTTGCCGGCGACGAGGTCAGGCGAATCGAACAACGAGCGAGCGAGCGCTTGACCGCCTGGCCACGCGAAGGCCCAGTAGGGCCAGCCCAACGCCTCGGGGTCGGTCGCATTCCAGACGGTCGAGGTCGGGTCGAGCAGCAACAGCCGCAGCTCGGGCACCAGCGGCACGCTCAGCGCCGCGACCGACGGCCAGAGCGGGTGGTCTTCGAGGCGCATGGGCCGGGTCGGCGTATCACGCCGTCAGCCAGCCTGATGCGGTCTCTCGAACAGAAGGCGAGCCTGCGCTTCGAGGGTGGCGGTCGCTCGGTCGGAGCCCCACGACGCGCGCCGAGTGTACGTGCCCGGGGCCGGCGCCGAGACGGGCACCACCAGCCCCTCAGAGAGGGCGGGCGAGACCTTCACTCGAGCGGCGGGTCGGAGCCCTCCAACGCGCGCCGAGGTGGAACGGGACGCTTCGCCTCGAGACGGGGTGTTCGCGCCCGGGGCCAGCGTCGAGGCAAGCACCACCAGCCCCTCAGCGACGGGCGCGCGACACTTCACTCGAGCTGCGGGTCGGAGCCCTCCAACGCGCGCCGCAGCCTGAGCACCAGACGGTCGGGCCGGTGCACCACCTCGTCCCAGGTGGTCTGCACGACCCGCCAGTTGAGCGCACTCAGCTCGGACGCTTGCTCGAGATCCCGAATCCACCGTGGGGTGTTGCCGTGGAACTTCGCGCCGTGCGCCATCAACGCCACCCGTGGCTTGTTCGTCGGCCACGCGAAGTCCAGCTTCGCGACGTGGTGGCCGTCGTGCACCACGTCGACACCAGCCCGCGGCGTCGGCAGCCCCGCGCTGCGAATCAGCCGTCGCACCTTCACCTCGAGCGCCGAGTCCAACGCCTCGTCTCGCTCGGCCAGCAACGCCCGCAGCGCCGCGATGCCCCGGTGCCCCCGCCTCGGCCACCCCTTCAGCATTCGAAGCACCCAGCTCCGCAGGTCCGGTGCCTGGCGCAGCGCTGAATAGAACGCCAGGTCCAGCTCCTTCGGCTCGAGCACCTCGGACAGGTCGATGATGGTGCGCGCCAGGTTCGTCCGTGGAATGCCCGGCCGCTTCGCCGCGTGCTCCGGCCGCAGCGTGCGGCTCCGATGCACCGTGGCCAGCGGGCTCGCCCCTCGCCCGGTGATGGGCAGAATCACGTCGAGGTCCTTCGGCGCGTAGCGGCCAATGCCATCGAGCCCGAACAACCACCCCGCCGTCCGGTGCGAGGCCAGCCCGCCCGTCGCGAAGCACGCCGCCAACGCCCGCTGCTCCCACGTCTCGGGCGCCCCCGGCAACCGGTACACGCCTTGCGCGACCTCGATCAACTCGCCCTCTGCAAGACGGTCGACGATGTGGTTGCGCGTTCGACCAAGCTCCAGCACCTGCGCGCGCGTCACCAACCCGTATTGCGTACGAGCCCGCGCCGCCACCGCCGCCCACCCTTCATTCCGTGGAATGTTCAACTACCCCCGTTCGAGTTGAGAATTCCACAGAACGAGGCGACTTTCCAGTCACGCGGTCGGTGCGCAGCGACGGAAGCTGAGGCAAGCTCTCGAGACGCTCTTCGTGTTCCTCGTCGTCCAACTCGGCGCAGCGCCCGTGCAGCTTGCGCAGCCGCCGATCCAGGGCGTCAACGTCGCTCCCGCGGCGCTGGCGTTCTTCGGCGAGCACCTGGCCGATCGCCTGCGCAGCGCAGGGTTCACGGTCATCACGCAGCGGGAAATCGGCACCCTGCTGGGGGTCGAACGCCAGCGGGCGCTGCTGGGGTGCGAGCAGAACAGCAGTTGCGTCGCCGAGCTGGCGAGCGCGCTGGGCGCCGACGGCGTGGTGGCCGGCGACGTCGGGCACTTCGGAGACGTGTACCAGGTCAACCTGAAGGTGCTCTCGGGGGCGAACGCGGCGGTGCTGGGCTCGTTCTCGGAGCGGGTCGGCTCCAAGCAGCAGGTGCTCGACGCGCTCGAACGCGGCGCGCGGGCGCTCAGTACCCAGACGCACACCAGTCTCGGCCGCCCAGTGCCTGGCCCGATCGAAGGCAACCACGCGTCCGCACGATCACTCGCGTGGGTGCCCGCGGTGGGCGGCGGCGCACTGGCCGTGGCGGGCGGCGTGCTCTTTGGGTTGGCCTTCAGCGACTACAGCGCACTCACCACCAGCGGGCCCGTGATCACCGACGGCCCCGGAGTGGCCGCAGCCGGAAAGCTCAAGTACTGGCTTGGCATCGGGGGCCTGGCGCTCGGTGGTGCGGCGCTGGTGACTTCGTTGCTGATGGCGGTGCTGGGTGGCAGCGAGGCGAAGGTGAGCCTCGCGCCGGTCGCGTCTGAACACGGCGCAGGCGTCGCCATCTCGGGGGTGTTCCCGTGAAACGCGCGCTCCTGCTGGCCTCGCTCGTGGCGGTGTCGGCGCGCAGGGCGGAGGCACCGCGCAGGGCGGAGGCACCGCGCAGGGCGGAGGCACCGCGCAGGGCGGAGGCACCGCGCAGGGCGGAGGCACCGCGCAAGGAGGTGGCGCAGCGACCGGTGGTGGCGCAGCGACCGGTGGTGGTGCAGCGACCGGTGGTGGTGCAGCGACCGGTGGTGGTGCGGCGACCGGTGGTGGTGCGGCGACCGGTGGGGGTGGAGCGACCGGTGGCGGCGCGGCGACCGGTGGTGGCGCGGCGACCGGTGGTGGTTCGGCGACCGGTGGCGGCACCGCAACGGGTGGCGGTTCGGGAATGGTTGATGCGGGGGCGCCGCCCACGTGGCGACTTGGCCACACGATGACGACTTCGGGGCCGGTGGTCGCCCTCTGTGCGGCGTCGACAAACGAGGTGTGGTTCTCGCAGGCCGCGTCCACCGAGATCCAATACGTGCAGTTCCTTGCGCCCGTGACCTACATCCAGGGCTATCTCGGGAGCTTCGCCGCGCTCTCGATGACCTGCGACGCCCAACGCGTGGTGATGGCGGGTACCGACAGCAACATGGCGGGGTGGGTCTTCCCCTTCGCGACCGGCTCGGTCTGGGGCGGGACCGACGCCTTCTTTGCACCCACCTACCGCGACAACGACACCACTGCCTTCTTGACCGTCTTCACCGCTGGGACGGAAACGTGGGTTGGGCGAGCGCAGGGTTTCGGCAGTGCCGCGTTGCTCGGGTCGACTGATGGCGGCTGGAGTGCCGACGCCTCCGTGCAGTTCGCGGGGGTCGACCGCTATGAGAGCGGCTGGGGCCAGACGAACGGCAACTTCTGGGTTGCGACTTCCAGTGCCGGGCAGAACTTCGCGCTGCGCCATTTCGACCGGGGCACCTGGACGAACTTCACCGCTCCTGCGCCAGGCGACCTCAACGCCGTCACCGGGACCCCATCGGGCGAGGTCTGGGCGGTCGGCCAGTCTGGACTCGTTCTTCGCGTCGTGGGCAATGCCGCGCCCGTTCGACTCGATGCCGGTGCGGGCCTGGGCTGGTACGGCGTCTACGCCGCATCCGCGACCGACGTCTTCCTCGCCGGTGGCGACGCCACCCACGGCCGCGTCGCCCGCTGGAACGGGACCGGGTTCGACCTGACGCCGGTCGGCACCTCGGCGCTGCAGTCGATTCACGGCACGAGCGCGACCGACGTCTGGGCGGGCGACTCCACCGGCGGGCTCTGGCACTTGAGCCCGTGACGCTCGCTACGGGGCGGTGAACCCCGCCGCCGTCAATTGCTCGAGGCTCAGCGATCCCGACCCCCGCAACGACATCACCCGCGCGACGTACTTGCCGATGATGTCGGCCTCGAGGTTCACGCCCTGCCCCGCGCGCTTCTTGCCGAGCGTGGTCTGGCTCTGCGTCTCGGGAATGAGCATCACCGAGAAGCGGTCGACCTCGACCTTCGTCACCGTCAGGCTGACGCCGTCGATGCACACCGAGCCCTTCTCGACGAAGAACGGCGCGAGCGCCTGCGGCAGCGAGACCGACAGCACCAGCGAGCCGCCTTCGGTCTTCGTGCCGACGACCGTGCCGACCGCGTCGACGTGGCCCTGCACCCAGTGACCTCCGAGACGGTCGCCCACCTTGAGCGCGCGCTCGAGGTTGACGCGACCGCCGGGGGTCCAGTCGCCGAGCGTGGTGCGCCGCAGGGTCTCGGGCGCGGCCTGCACGCGGAACGACGACCCCTTCCATTCGACCACCGTCAGGCACACGCCGTCGCAGGCGATCGATTCGCCCTGCACGAAGTCCTTCCACGGGCTGGCGAGCCACACGTCGGTGACGCCGCCGGGAACGAGGCGCTCGACGGTGCCCAGCCCGGTGATGAGCCCGGTGAACATGGTTCAGCGCCTCGCCTTCTTCGACGCCGGCTTCTTCTTCGCAGGCGTCTTCTTCGCCGGCCCGGCCATCTCGAGGAACTCGACGATGCGGCTGTCGGCCTTGCGCAGGCGCCGCGAGAGCATGCGGGTGATGTTCTGCAGGATGATGACGTAGGCGAAGTTGTCCGACTTGTAGAGGTTCCACAGGTCGAGGTTGGTCAGCGCGTAGGTGACGGCCTTCTTGCGCACGATGACCGAGGCGCTGCGCGGCTGCAGTTCGACCAGGGTCATTTCGCCGAAGCATTCGCCGGGCCCGAGCCGCACGATCGAGACCTGGTTGCCCAGGGTGCTCTTGCGCTCGACGTCGACCTCGCCTTCGCGAATGACGTACAGGGTGCGACCCAGCTCGCCCTCGGCGCAGATGGTCTCGCCGACGTCCCACTTCCGCTCTTCGAGGAAGTTGTAGAGGATCTCGAGGCTGGGCCCTTTGAGGTCCTGGAAGATGGGCACGCTTCGCAGGAAGTCCGCCATGGCGGCATCACGTCGAGTGATCATGCGCGCGAATTGAACAGGGCCGGGGCGGGCTGGCAACGAATTCACTTCACCGCGAACAAGGCGCGCGCATTGCCCGACAGCAGCGCTGCTTCGTGCTGGTCGCCGAGCTTCAGGCCGACCAGCTTCTTCACTTCCCGGTCCCACGCATACGGCAGGTTGGGAAAGTCGGACCCGTAGAGAATGCGCTCGGGCCGCGCCTCGAACAGGCGCCGGGGCACCTGCAGCGGAAAATAGTCGGCGCCCATCATGGTGGTGTCGAGCCAGAGGTGCTCGTGGCGCTCGAGCAGCCGCAGGTAGCCCTCGAATTCGTCGGCGCCCAGGTGCGGCACACAGAGCTTCAGCTTCGGGTGATCGGTCAGCACCCGCTCGATGCGCTCGACCGCACACAGCGCATACGGGTCGGCCTGGTAGGCGGGGCTGGCCGGTTCGCGACCGGCATGCATCACCAGCGGGCGGTCGGCCTCGACGCAGGCCTCGTACAGCTCGTGGAGCTCGGGAGCATCAGGCGCGAAGACCTGCACGTGGCAGTGCAGCTTCACGCCGCGCAGCCCCAGCGCGAAGGCGTCGCGCAGCACCTGTTTCGCGCCCGGCTCTCCGGGCAGCGCCGTCGCCAGACCGATGATGCGGGGTTCCTGCGAACACAACTGGGCCAGGTACTGGTTGAGCACGCGGGCCATGCCGGGCTTGTGCGAATAGTGCAGCGCGACCACCTGCTCGACGCCGCGCGAGAAGAGGAACTCGAGCACCTGCGGCGTCTTGAGCTTGTACCGAATGGGCCAGGCGTTGGTGTCGAACCAGCGCCACAGCGCCTCGAACACCCCGTCGGGAAACAGGTGCACGTGCGCGTCGATGACTGGCGGCAGGAAGGCGGGCAGGCGCAGGCCTTCGGCATCGTCGAGCCCGGGCATGGGCAGGCTGACGCCTCTGGACTGCAGCGGCGCGGTCAGACAGCACGGCGCGCTCGAGGCGGCGAGGTCGTCGAGTCTCATTCCAGCCCCCACTGCCAGAGCATGAAGGTCAGCCACCACGCGTCGTCTTCGAGTTGATCGTACCGGCTGGCGCGCCCGCCGTGGCCGCCGGCGTCGAGCTGCATCCACAACAGCAGCGGGTTCGAGTCGGTCTTGAGGGCCCGCAGCTTCGCGACCCACTTGGCCGGCTCGTGAAAGAGCACCTGCGAGTCGTTGTACGAGCTGCGCACCAGCAGGGGCGGGTAGGCCTGGCGCGTGACGTGATCGTACGGGCTGTAGGCGTACATCACCTCGAAGGCGCGAGGCTCGCGCGGGTTGCCCCATTCCTCGAACTCCCCGACGGTGAGCGGCAGGCTTTCGTCGAGCATGCTGTTGATGACGTCGACGAAGGGCACTTCGACGTAGGCGGCGTGGAAGAGCTCGGGGTGTTGGTTGAGCACCGCGCCCATCAACAACCCACCGGCCGAGCCGCCGTTGATGATCAGCTGCTCGCGGGTGGTCCACCCCTGTTGCTGCACGGCCTGGGCGCAGGCCACGAAGTCCGAGAAGGTGGTGGGCTTGTGCTCGAGCCGCCCCTGGTCGTGCCAGGCCTTGCCGAACTCGCCGCCGCCGCGCACGTGGGCGGTGGCCACCACCACGCCGCGCTCGAGCAGGGCCGCGTCGGCGAGGCTGAAGTCGGGGTCGCTGCTGTCTCCGTAGGCGCCATACGCCCGCAGCAGCATCGGCGCGGGCCGAGCGACGCCCTTCTTGAAGGCCAACGAAACCGGAACGACGGTGCCATCGCTGGCCACCGCCTCGACGCGCGCGGTGTCCATGGCCGTGCTGTCCCAGGAGGGAACGGCCGAGCGCTTGAGCGTGCGGGTGGCGCCGGTCGAAAGGTCCAGCTCCATCGCGGTCGGCGGCAGCACCGCCGAGGTGCGCACGAAGCGGAAGGTGCGCGCGTCGGGGTCGGGGTTGGCGAGCGGGCCCAGCGAGTGTTCGCCGGGCAGGTCGATCACCTTCGCCTCGAGAGTGGCGCGGTCGATCACGCGCAGGCGCTGCACCCCGTGGGCGCGCTCGAAGAGCACCAGCCAGCCCGTGAAGGCCTCGAGGTCGTCGATGGACACCTCGGGTTGCGCGGGCACCAGCTCGCGCCAGCGCCGCACGTCGCTCGGCCGGTCGAGCGGCACCTCGACCACGCGGAAGGTGGGCGCGGTGTCGTTGATGCGCAGCACCAGGGT
>CAIWFK010000183.1 GCA_903911905.1 uncultured Myxococcales bacterium | reverse complement strand
GGTGCTGGAGCTCGCGCCGGCGAACTGGCGAGCCACGTCGTCGCGCCCCGAAGTCATCGCTGCGCTCGAGGCGAACGTGCACCGCCAGGTCACGCTCGGCACGCGCCTGCCGACCAACGAACTGCCGAAGCGAAGCTGACCCGGCCGTCGCTCACGCCGCCTGAGTCAAGCGCTCAGCCGACGGTGATGGTCGAACGGATACGCAAATCGCTCGTCGGCCTGCTCATGAAGCGGCCGGGCGCTCGATGGAAGGAAGACACCGGTCAACACGCAACACGTCCTCGACCTCCGTGCGCAAGTCCTCAGCAAACGCTGGGACCGCGCCATGGCTCTCACGCTTGAGCCGCTTCGACGGCCGGTCGCGCTCGCGGCATGATCAGGACCGAAACCACACCCGTCAGACCCGAGACAAAAGACCAAAGACGCCACCAACAAAACACAGATTTACAATTGCCACTAAAACCAAATGCACAAACATAAGCACTCTGCCCTGCTTGCCCGGCAGACCTTTCAACCAGTGTCCCGTAGCCACAACCCAAAGAAACAAACTGTACGCAATCGCAGTAGAACGCATGACCCCAGCAGCAGGCCACTCCATGAAAATAAAATATTTTGGAGAGGCCGCGATCAAATCGAAGAAGTAGATCCACGAGAGTATCGACCCCGTGACGAGCGACACTTCAAAAGCTCGCGACATTGCGCTAGTGCTCACCGGGCACGCTCCTGATGACCTTCAGTGTGCCGAACTTCTTGAGCTTCTCCTTCGACGCGCCGCCGAGAAAGGAAGGTAGTCGCGACTTGCTGTCAACCTCGACCGTGGACGTCTTGGTAGAGTCAATGACTGACTTTACACCCTTCCATTCGGTCGAGTCCTTGGCCGCAATACAGCCATATGTCATTCCAGGACGATGCAGCCGAAGCTCCGTTCGCCCCTCCTTTTCCTGCTTGTCATTTCCGTAGGGCACATCCTTGGCCTCAAGTCTGTAAAAGTCTGGCTTCTTTGCCTGTTCCAGGATGTCGTAGTCACCCTCTGGTATTGGCTGACCAATAGGCTTGCCTCCTGACTCGGCCTTCATCTCGGATTTTTTCTGTGGGTCGTCGAGATCCTTTACCGTGAACTTTTGAGTGCTAAGATCATACTCTGCTTCAACCTCACCCTCGGCCTCCAGTAGGATGGCTTGCTTCCAAGCTCGAACCAATGAATCTGGCGCATTCCCGGAGCTGTCCGATTTCCATGTTGGGCCGGAATCCGCGTACACATACGCCTGTACAAGATTGAAGTTGGGCTCCGTCATCAACTCATCCGAGGCCATATACAACCCCGTCTGCGGGTTATAGAACCGATTCCAGTTTTCAAACAACTCGGTCTCAGCATCCGCATATTGACCCGGAAAGCGGAACGGCACCCATCGCGGGGTCGAGCCCAACTCGTAACGCCGATACTCAAGCCCCCTAACGGTCGCGCCTGAGTACTGGGCCGGGTCCGCTACCGAATCACTGCTCCAGTTCACGTTGACAAGCCCATCCGCTGGTACATCAAACCAATTCGTCGTCGTCGCGTAGAGCTGTCCCGTGTAGTACCCGCCAGTCGTGGGTGCGACGGTCGCGGTCGTTGTCGTCACCCAGGTCTTATCCGTGACGCCACCCGGCGCGTTCGCCACGCCATTGGCGTTGATCTGCGCGTACTTCACGCGCGCGCGGACTCGTTGGTTCCCCGACCAGGGCTGCGTATAGCTTCCGAGAAGTGACCACGACACCGACGGTGTGTACGTCGCGTTCAGCACATTCGGGAAGTTCGCGACGCTATAGGGCGCGTCTCCACGCTTGGGGTACTCGTTGACACGGCCAAACGGGTCGTACTCACCGATGCCGGCGAGGTACCCCGCCGCATCGATCATCGCCACCGGCTTCGGCAAGTAGTCGTTGACGATGTAGGCGGTTCCGCAGGGGCGCGAGTCATCGTTTCGGTCGCATGCAGTCGAGGTCAAACGATTGAAGCTCGCGTCGAGCCGCGTGGAAATCTGTACTACCGCCATGCCATTAAGCCAGACGTACTCATCCAGCGTCTGGTCAGTCCCTGTCCCAAGCGTCGTCTGACCGCGGTCCTCGATGAGATTGTTCCCGTCGTAGAAGAACTCGTCCGACTTCCCCGACGGGTACACCTTCAGACGACGCCGACCAACCGCGTCGTAGATGTATTGGTAAACCGACCCGTTGACGTTGATGGACTTGTACACTCCGCTGAAGGCAGTGTCCGGCGTGAATTGAAGCAAGCGCCCCTGGTGGGCAACGGGAACCAGGCCGCCACCTCTGCCGCCCGACGACACGTACGTAACGGGCAGCCGCGAGTCGACCAACGTGCTCACGCGCCCCGAGGCGTCGTAGGTCATTTGGGTAGACGCCCAGCTGTTCCATGCGGAATTCGACGGCGATACCACCGGCTGAACAGACGTAAGCCGATTGGAGGTGTCATAGATGAAGGCCTCGGTGGCGAACTCGACTCCTCCGAATGAGCGCAGGGAAGCTGGGGTCGTCCCTCCCCCGAAGCTGTAGGTGCGACTTGTCAGCTGCCCTCCAACTTCAGTGCCCGAGAACCTCCCTGCAGACGTAACCTTGAGGCCAAGGTCCTCCGTGTACGTAACCGTGCGCGGGTTGACGTCGGCGAGCACGCACGTCATCTCCGCGGCCAACTGGTCAGCGGACCAGGCGAAGCGACGGGAGAGGACGTTCGCTCCGCCTCTCGTGACCGACAACCGTGAGAAGCGCCCTGAGCCGTCAAAAGCAGGGGAAGAGGTTGCGCATGCGGCTCCAACGGTCTCCGTCCCCGCGCGCGTGAAGGCGACAGAGACCGGGTTGGTGGTCGCGAGATTGTAGCCGGCGATCGCCCCGCCGAGCCCGTAGGTGATTCCGCTCAGCAGCGGCGTGATCGCGCTCGCCTGCGTCAGCCCCGTCGAAATGGCGATGACCCGGTCCTCCTGACCTGAACCAGCCGCTCCGTAGGTGTACGAAAGCCATCGCCCGTGCGGGTACTTCATCGCCGTGAGGCGACCGTCCGCCGAGTAGACGTAGCGAGAATCGGGTGTGGTGTCAGAGGAGTCGGTCGTACCGACCGTGCTGCAGTTGCCGGCACTGCCCCTCACCCGACGAATGGCTGTGACTTCCCCAAGGCCATTGTATTCGTACCATGACGAGCCAAACGAATCGGCTTTGAGGAGCAGCCGGCCATTCGCATTGACGCCGGTTCCCGAACACCCCGTCGGCGCACTCGCGGAATCGTAGGCCATCGAATAGAGAACTTGAAAAATCGTGACGCCTGCCACTTCGCTCGTTAGTCGGCCTAGCCCGTCGAAGTTGTAAGCGACGATGGTCGTGGTGCCCGGGTCAAGCCGGCTCTGCAAGTGACCTGCTGCATCGAACGCCTGACGGCGCGGACCGCTCATCCATTCGCCGGAGACTGTGACAGGGTTGCCAAAGTCGTCGAACTGATAGGTGACGACGCTTGGGGTGCCAGGTCCACGATTCACGGTGGTCAGATGGCCTTGGGTGTCGTAGCCAAACCCATAGTTGACCCCGTCGGGACCATACTTGTTGAGCAACCGCCCAAGTCCGTCGTACCAAAGTGACGTGCATCGGCTATCACCGGTTGGCCAACCGTTCGCAAAGCCGTTACACAACGCATTGCTTGCCGCGAACGCACTTCCATCGGCGATGAGTCGACCCTCTTCGTCAAAGAGCTTGTTCGCCTGGTACGGCGTTGAAGTTGGGACGCGGTTAGCAACCACTCGGCCCAGCGCGTCGTAGCCCAACGACGAGACTGCGTGCTCGGCGGTCACGAAGGACTGTGAGTCTTGCTGAGTCAGCACACCATTTCCGTAGCCAAGGACGCCAGCCGCGCCTGTGTACGTCGACGTGGTCCTCTCGACGATGTTGAGACTGCCAACGGGCTCAGACGTGCCAACCGAACCTACCCGCGCAACCCATTGCAGCCGCGACGAGAGCGTTCCGCCTGACAGGCAATCTGCCGCGACGCGACCGTCGAATTTGGTATCAACGCGGTGGCAATACCGCTCCCAAACCCCCGAAGGGAGCCGCTTCGAAGACAGTGCCCCGCCCTGAGAGGGGTGGTAGAAATACAAAGTTTGCGCAGAGATTCCTGCCGCGGCCACCGTTTCGGACGAGAGCAAATCGCCAGTGTAGGTACGCGTCGTGGTCGTCGCGTTCGGGTCAGTCTCGAGCGTAACGTGGCCGAGCGTGTCGTACCTGTTGTAGGTGCTCGTCAGCCAATGAACGGACGCGCAAGAACCACCGGTGTAGTCTGGCGCGACCTGCTTGGTCGCGACGCGCCCGCCATTCGTCCCCCACGGGTAGTAGGAGTAACGAGCGAGCGGAACGGGTGAACCGGCGACGTCGCAATCAACTGAGTTCGGGCCAGCAACCCAGCACGGTCCGTGTACTTCGACCACGCGATCCAACGGGTCAGCGGCGCCGCCGGAGCAGGCGTTGTTGTTGAAATAGAACGTGCCGATGTACTTCAGAGGAGTCACAACCCCGTCGGTGCCAGCGGTGTAGCCGCTTCGAATGACTGAGACTGGTCTCTTGTTCTCGTCGTACACCCAGCGCACGGTGGTCGCGGCGGGCGGGCTGAGCACAGAGGTCATCGACACCGTGCTGGCGACCTGGTCCTGAAGATGGTGCGCATTGTTCAGGTAATTGTACGTCGCGTTGACCGTCCGGAGCGCCCCGGTTCCAGCGCAGTCCGTTGCGCCGTACGAGCGTGCGGTCACCTCGGTATCGCGAAAGCTGAAGACACTCGAGCAAGTCGGATCGTTGGGCCCACACACCGCGCGCGCGGACGTGGCGGTGTACACGCCCTGGCTGTCCATCTTGCAGGTGTCGGTCGGGGTCGGGAGCGTTCCGTTGGGGTTCCAGGTTCGAACCGTTGAGCGCATCGAAGAGCATGCCGTGCACGACTCCTGAATCTTGGTGACGAACCCGTACACCGAGTTGCGGGTGATGACCCGACTGACGCTGTCACCGGACGGCGTGGCCTCGGTGGCGGTGTTCGAAATGTCGACCCCGTTCGGGCAGATGCTCTGGCCACCATACGCCGGGGCATAGACATAGCTGCCCTGCAAGTTGCTCTCATTCGCTGTCGAGTAGAACTCCTGGCTGCCGCAGACGGGCGCGTTCGTGATGGTCTTCGAAGTGACACGCAGAGCCTCAGACGCGCCGAGAGCGCCGCGATCGACGTTGAAGGTCGTGCGTGCCGCTGAAGAGTAGGGGGAATAGGTCTTCGACGTGCGCGCCGAATAGTTGTCGACCTTCGAGAGCACGTTGTTCGAGTCATATGAGTACACGACGTAGGGTGACCCACTCGCGGGGTCGGTAACTGAGACCACCTGCGATGGCGTCGTGGTGCTCCAGGTCACCCCGAGATCGATTCCCCCTACGCAGTGGATCGCGCTCATCTTCCATGGGGTGGCCGCGGGGTATTCGAACGTGCAAAGTGGCTGCCCGAGATCCGCGACGCTGGTGGGCGCTGCCGTCATCGCGTAGTAATCGGGGTAGATCGCCTTGAGCCGATAGAGCGCGTAGGAGTGACTTCCAGGCGAGTTCCCCGTGAGTGGGTTGTAGTTCCGCGTGCCGGACTGAACGAACTCGAACTCGGTTTTCCCCGCACCCGGCTTGACGAGAATGATGTCGGTCGCGAACTGATTTGGCGCTCCGGTTCTGATGATCCTCGCGCTCGTCGTCGTCGCCGGCATCACGTTGGGCGGCGACCCGTAGACTTCGAGCATGTTCCCCGAGTTATAGAGGTCCCCGGAGACGTCTCGAATGTCGATCGAACGACCGCCGTTCGGTGAGCCCGCAATCTGCCCGACGGCCCAGAGGTATTCCTCGGCGTAGGCGGAAAGAGAACTCCACCAATACTGCATCCCCTGAAAGGTGTTGTTGACGCCAGGAACGGCGACGCCGCCGTCAAGCCCAATGTCACCGGGGAGCGTGGCGTCGTAGCCGAACCACGAACTCAAAATCATCGAGTTCTTCCACGTGTTCGATGATGAGAAGCTCCGCTCGATCGAGAACGAGCCGAGTGCGGTTTGAATCGCGAGATCCGTCTCAACTTGCGAGACCGACAGGTCAGTGACTCGCACCGGATCCCCGATGGTCGACGGCCCACCAGCTTCGGGCTTCAGCGCCGAGTTCGCGTTGGGATCGCGGACCTCACCAGGAGCAGACTGTGCGAACGCAGCGCCGCTCAACCCGACCACCACCAATGCGACGAGCCTCACGGTGAAGTCCCCCCGTCAACGATGGTTGCCGGCGTGCAAATGCGCCCATGAGGACCGGGCATCGCCTCGACGCACGCCCAGAGTGCCGACGGACAATCTGCTACAGACGCGCATTCCTTTGAGCAATAGTAGCCAGCGTCGAAGTCGAACGTGCCCTTGACGCACAACCCGGAGGCGCAGTCGGACGTGCGCCCCGCGGTGCAGTCGCCGCCAACGGGCTTGTTATGCGCGCCGCTTTGAGCTGTCCCCAGAAGGGCTGAGTCGGACACTGCGAGCGGCGGCGGAGCACTTGTCTCCTTCGCGCACCCACCCACCGCCAGCACCAAACACATCGCCCCAACCCGCGTCCATGTCCGTTCCATCCACCCTCCAAGGCGCCGCATGGTATTGACTCGTGCGTGGACTTGTCAATGCGCTCCATTCGCCGACTCTTCACAGCAGCAACTTTTCTGCTTCTCGCTGCGTGTTCCCCGCGGGCGCAGCAGATGTGCGAAGTCGAGGATGGCGGCCTCGATGCGGGCGACAACTGGGCGCTCGGCTTCATCGGAGAGGAACTCCACCTCCATTCGGTGAGCCCAGGTGCCGATTGCCGCGAGCCTGTAGAATTATTCGTGGATGTAGTTGGTCCATCGACGACGAGTTCACCGGTCACCATCGTCCAGTCGACGCACCGCCCCGATGGCCGCTTGGAGGTCGAGTTCTCGTTTACGCCGACCGAGCCTGGTCTCTACCAAGTGAACTTGACGTTCCAGCCCGACCTCGGTCGCAAGCGCGGCCACATCGTCGTCCCCGAATTGGCGATGGGGGCGTGGACGCCTGTGTCGACGGGGATGGAGAGTTGCGACGAGGTGTCCCGGCTTGCCGATGCGTTCCTCTGCGTGAGCGGCACCTCGGCTTCCATCTGGAAGGCCGGGCAGGCGGTCTCGCGCTTTCAGGGCAAGGGCGTCACGGTGGGCGGCGACGCCATTTGGTCAGTGTCACCAGGGGGCTTCGTTCTTCGACGCGACAACGCGGGGAACGTCACCAACATCTCATCGCAGGCCGGCTTTACCGGCGACCTGGGGTTCTGCGAGGACGTCCGGACTCACGGCTACCGCTTCGACGGAAATTTCCTTCAGGAACTCAGCCCATCCATCGATGGCCTCGACGTCGCTCCGGTCTCGAGGATTCCCAACATCGCGTGCTGGTACGACAACTACACCTACGGCCGGGTGACCTTCGGCGGCGTTGGAGGGGGAATCGGTGGTGACCTCGCTGCGGGACTGACGGGGGAGGCGGTCTGGTTGGTGACGGGGACGGGCTACTCCCGCCCTCTGAAGTACGAGCCCATCAACAACCAGCTGATCGACCCCAGCGGCATCTTCCACCTCGACTTGCCCTCGTCGGGCGCTTGGGCTCACCGCGCCCACTGGCCCGTCTGGGAGGTCGCTGGCTTCGCGCTCGCGCCAGTGCTGACCCCTACGCCTCATTGGGAGGCTTGGCCTGAACCTCTTCTCGGTATCGACGACGACGTTGTCTTCCTGCCTGGGGCGGCGCCGGGCGAGGTACTGATGGTTCGTCGCCCGGGCAGGTAGCTCCAACTGGCGCCCATTGTCGCTCGCCGGCCTGCCTTCCTGCAGCAGGAACTGGTCAGATGGCAGAGCCACACACTGGCCTACGACGCGCGCGCTCAACTCGACGTGGGCGCTCTCAACCCGGTCGCCACCGTTATCGCCCTCGGGCCGGCACCCTCAGCGCCCGTTCCGATGCAGCTTGGGTCAGACGGGGCGGGATGGCCGGGTTGGGCAGGCACCGCTCTCGCTTTCGGCTTCGCGGGGCGGATGCTCGACGCGCGACCCAGGTCGGTAGCCGCTGCACGGACCGGTGCTTGATGACCGCGTCGGCGTGAGCCTGAGGTCGCCGAATGGCGACGACAGCGACGAGGCAGCGGGCAGGACGAGCAGGCGAGGTTCAGCTGGCGAGGGTCGAGGTGGTGCCCGGCAAGCCGGTGGTGAGCGAGACCCCGGTGGTGGTGCGCATCGGCGAG
>CAIWFK010000182.1 GCA_903911905.1 uncultured Myxococcales bacterium | reverse complement strand
GACATGACTTCGTGCCAGGCCGCCGCCAACATGGCCGAGATTCTTCAGGCTCGCGGCACTGCCGACCTCAACGAGCAGATGGCGACCTCCAACCGCCTGCAGGCCACCCAGTTGGCCACCTCCTCGGCGCAGCAGAAGCGGGAGGTGCGCGAGGCCCAGGAGCGCGCCAACGCGGTCCTCAACGGCTTCGACGACCTGGGCAAGCACCCGCTCATCCCACAGGGGACGGTGCCGGCCTCGCAGGGAGAAGCGGTGGGGGACGCGCCATGAGCACGCGTCGGTGGCTCTTCCCTGCACTTGCCGTTTCGCTGTGTCTCGCCAGCACGGCCTTCGCCGGCGGCGAGATGGTCAGCGCGCTGAGTCTTGGTTCCAGGTGGGGCTCGGCGGTGCTGGGCATCGCCCGCGGGCTCTTCCCCTTCATGCTGCTGCTGGCGTTGGTGGTGGAGCTCGTCTTTCGCGACCCCGCCCAGCCGGCATCCTTTCGGGCGCCGCTGTGGCGGGCGGCCATCGTGCTGGTGCTGCTGGTGCGAGTCAGCCTGCCCAGCAGCGCTGGTAGCGCGCGGAGCACCACCGTCTACGGCTGGTGTGTCTTCGGCCTGGCTGGGTTGTCGGACTCCATCGCTGACTCGCTGGCCCCCAAGGACCTGTGGGGGCAGTTCAAGGCGGTGGCGTCGAAGTGGCAGCAGGAGTTGGTGCAGGCCACCACGTCAGGCAGCGCGAGTGCCACCGAGGCCGCTGGAGCCGGACTGGGTGGGTACATCTTCGGGGCCCTCATCGCGCTGGCGATGCTGGTCGGCCAGGCTGCCTTCTGGGTGGTGACGGAGCTGGCGAAGGTGATGGCCACCCTGCTCTACGCACTGGGGCCGCTTGCAGTCGTGTTCTCCATCCCCAAGACGTCGGACAGTCTCTCGCGGTGGTTTCGTACCTACGTCTCGATTCTGGCTTGGCCGGTGCTGTCGGCGGTGATGCTGTCCATCATCGCGCAGGCTGGGCTGCAGGGGCTCGACGGCGCCTCCCCTGCTTTCGCCTCCATCGCCACGGCGTTGCTCATGGCGGTGTGTGCGTGCGCGGTGCCGGCCCTGGCCTCGTCGCTGGTGGGCGGTAGCGTCGGGGCTGTCAGCGCGGGCCTGGCCATGGCGACGCAGGGTGGTTCAGTGGCTACCGGGCTCTCGGGTGCGGTACCGACTCTGGGCCCGGGCTCTGGATCTCCTGCCGGTGTTGCCGGGGCCGCTGTGACCGGTGCCGCAGGACCTGCGCCGGCGCCAGCAAGCCCAGCCCAGGGAGGGGCTTAAGGCCATGCACATCGTCACCTGCACCATCGCCCGCGTGTTGACGGCGCGAGACCGGATGGTGGTGCGTGCACACCGTGTCGGGAGCGGCTTCCCGTATTGGCCGGAGAACCTCGGGCCCTTCGTCGGCTTCGATGTCTCGGCCGAGTGTGATGCTGCTGACCTCTGGCTCGCGGCTCGTCGCGCGTTGCTCGAGCAGACTGGGCAGGAGCTGCCGGCGTTGCGTGCGGTCCTCATCAAGCGCCTTCGCGGCACCCTGGTGTTGGGGCGCGGGGTTGAGTTTGTGGTGGTCGGCGTCTGGCGCGACAAGGTGCCGGCCTTTCAGTTGATGCTCTCCGCCGACACGTGCCCCACCGACTTCGCGCGGACCGCAACGGTGACTGACAGGGTTGCGGTGAGGACTGGGTAGTTCGGCTGGAAGCTACGATCGATGGCGGAACATCGAGGCTTTCACGGCCGCTTTCCCCGTTTCCGTCGTCGCGTGCCCACCAACGCGGCCTTGAGTGCTGCCCTTCGCTGCTCAACCTCCGCAGTCGCTTGAGGTGGCTGCTCCATCCGAGGAAACACCAGACCCACGGCGCCGCCGAAGGGCCGCAAGACGCGATTGAGCGTGTCCTGGGTGGGGTTGGCGTCGGCCCGGTCCTCGAGTTTTTGGAGTGCGGCAGGCGAGATGCCAACCAACCGCGCGAAGGCCAGACGGTTCTTCCGCAACACGACGGCGCGCAGGAACCGCACCGCGTCGCCAAACCGCCACTCTCCCGAATGAACCAGCGTCGCCACGTCCTCGAGCAGCGCCTTGCGTTGCAACGCACTCATGGCCGCGATGTCTTCGCGCTTCAAAGCAGACCCCACTCTCGCAGGCGCGCTTCGGTGCGCTGCAGGCCGAGCGCCGAGAACTCGAGCGTCTCCTGAGGCAGCCCCAGTTCACGTAGCAGCGACGGGAGCGAGGTGAGTCGCTCGGCGAGCTCCCGCAACCCGGCACGGACGAAGGTCTCCTCTTCGCCAAGGCTCGAGAGGACCCCTTGCCAGTCGACCTCGCCGCCCCGCTCGAATGAGCCCCAGTGCGTCGTACGGGTGATACCCTCGAGGTCCATCTTCATCGGCGCGAAGTCATAGATGGGAGCCAGCCACACTGAGTCGGCGCTCTTTAGCAACGCGGTGTTGCGGCCGTGGTTGTCGGAATTTCCGAAGACGAGGTTGAGGACGTCTCGCTGGATGTAGTCCAGCAGCATTCCGGGCCACGCTTCCGGTTTGGCTACCTTGCGGAGCGCGACGAGCACGTCTGCATGGCGCATGCGCTCCCCCGGCCGGACACCCAGAAGCGAATAGAGCGACTCCACGCCCAGTCGAACCTCTTTGCCCTCATGCCGACGCACGTCGAAGCGCGGTAGCCAGAGGCTGGGGCCAGCCGCGCCCTCGTGCAACTCCATGCCCACCGTCGAGATGGTGGGGATGCCCAACTGCGTCAGCGCCCGGTAGTAGATGTATTCGGAGCGGAGAATGAGCCGGTCGCGCTCGGCGCGGCTTCGGGCGAACTTCACCAGCACGTGCGCCGCCGGGCTCGCGGGCTCGTCCTGCCAGACATCAATCCACACCTGACCGTCGGCCTCGCGCCGCAAGAGCACCTTCGGGGAATCGCCTCCCGCGCCCGTCGCGCCGCCAACCTGCGCCCCGTGGTCTGCTGCCCACGCGATGAAGCCCTGTTCCCGCTCGATGACTGCCTCCGACGAGAAGCGGCGGGGAGTCTCTACTTTGGGCGGCACGGCCTCGGCGATGCGGAGGTTCCCGACGGGAGCAACGGTGCCTCGCTGCAGCAGGCGAAAATCGGAGGCATGTGATTCAGGCAGCCCAAGGTGATTGAGCCACCACCGACGCGCTCCACCCATTGGCCTGATGTCGTCGAGGAAGCTCGGCCATCGCTGCAAGCTGCTCGGGCCGAACTCGAGCGGAAGCGTGAGGCTCGCCCCTACGTCGAACCGGCCCGCGTCGAGCCACCGCTCGAGGTACTCGAAGCCGTACTCGAAGTAACATCGCCCCAGGTCGCCACTCGCCTCCTCAGGGAACTCCAGCGATGCCGCCTTGTGCCAGTCGCCGTCGAGCAGCGCCTCAAGCGTGACCGAGCTCATTGCGTCTTAAAGTAACAATCCCAGGCGTTGTTGTCGATTGTTGACGTACTATAAGACCTATATGTCGTGGGTGCCTCTCGGTAGCGACTGCTTGTCGCACGCGAATGGCCTGATGCTCGCTTGTTGAACCGGGCACTGCGTAGCAGCTCGGCGTGCGCGGGGCGGCGGGTGTCCGTCCAAGGCTGCTGGGAAGGTGTGTTCTCGAGATCCGGTTTCCGCTCCACAAAAGATGCAGTCGCTTGGCCGAGGCATTCTGGCGACTCAACCATCGTTCTTGGCTCACGAGTCCTTTCTGGACCGTTGTTTCGACGTCCCAGAGAGACTATCTTCGACGCATGGCAATCCTCCCTTGGCCACTCGTGGCTCGTGCCGAACTCATCAGGGCCTTCAAGCCCGGCACTGACGACAACCGAGAGCCGCCGTTGCGCACTCTGCGGACAAACCATTGGGTCAGCGATGGGCTCAATATTCCTTCGAGGTCGGGCGCCAGGGCTGCCGGCAGCATCACGTTCTTCAGTTGGCTGAACCTCGATGCCGCGCGCGCTGCTCGACGCGGCGACAAGAAGGCCGCCTCTCGAATCGCAAAGGAGGCGGGCAAGCTCGAGTCGAGCAAGCCGTTCCTCAGAATCGCCAAGTTGCTCGCGTCTCTCCCCTCCCTCACCGCCAATGCTGTGGTGCAGGGCGTTCTGACTGAAGGCGCGCCGGAGGCGCTTGATGGACTTCTGCGCTCGGCCGCTGACGCCGCGGAGGACCGACGGCAGGAACTCATCGGCGGCGACTCTCTGCTCGACGCGGTTTTCGGGAAGGTGTCGCGAGTGGACGGCAGTTTCGTGGAACTGGTCGACTCGCAGGGCGGGACGACGCGAGTAGCAAAGTCGTTGGCAGAGGCGGCACATCGCGACCAACCCGGCGACTGTCTTGCCATCTTCTCCGACCAACTCGGTGCGGCCCAACTCATCGTCTCGGCGCGCCCGGCGCTGGAGACGACCGGTGCGCTGATGCGAAGAGCCTTCAGTCCCTTTGAGCGCACGACGACACCGCTCACCTTGACGGCTCAAGACATCGCGCTCCTGTCACGCCCGCCGAAGCCGCTCAGGATTCCGTTTCCCGTCGCGATTGAGCGATGAGCAAGCCGACCTGGCGGGTTCGCGTCGCCACGGCCACTGACGAGAAGCTCCTCAAGCGCTTCAAGTGCGCGGTGGGCGAAGCGTCGTGGCAGACCGAGGTCGAGCGCTACATCAGGGCTGACCTGCTGGGCTGGGGCATGGCCCCCGGGGCAGCGCACTATGACCCCCAGGTGCTTTTGTTGTTCTCGAAGTCCACTCTCGTCGGCGTCGCCGCGCACGAGAAGAAGACCCTTGGCGTGGGGGAGGTCAGCTTTCCTGCCCGCGAACTCCACGTTCTCGCGCTGTCCACGAAGTGGCACGGAAAGAAGTTCCCTGACGGGAGGCGGGCCAGTGACGTGTTGATGGTGGCGGCCCTGAGCGACATCGCGAATCGTGACGGAGCCGGAATCCGCGTCTTCGCCGTCGTGCACCGCGACAACCAATCAGCGCTTCGCATGTGCGAGAGGCACGGACTGGTCGGCGAGATGAGCTCCTCGCATCCCGACTACAGGAGGCTCCTGACGCCGTGACAACAGGGCTTGCGGAGAAGTGCGGTAGACCCGAGAGGTCGAAGCACCCGATTGTTTTGGTTGAGGGCACGGATGAAGACTCAAGACCCCATTCACGTCGACCTAACCACGGAGCAGGCCGCCGAGTACCTGAACGTCTCGCACCCATTTCTCATCTCGCTGCTCGAGGAGAAGAAGCTGCAGTACGCCACGGTGGGTTCGCATCGTCGGGTCCGCGTCGCCGACCTCCAGGCATTTCGGGAGGGCGACGACAAGCAGCGCGAGACCATTCTCAGGGAACTCGCTGCTGACGCGCAGCTCAACGGCCACGGCTATTGACCGTTTCGTTCTCAATCTGCGCGACTTTTCCGAGGGCAGCCGCGATCGTCATCCAACAGAGGTAGTCTCGAACGCCGAGCGATGGGAGGGCGCGTGGAGTTCGTGGCATACGGGGCGATTGTCGGCCTGCCCTCGCAGCATCTCGTCGACTCGATGGTTTTCGTCGCCGCTCGCGACGACCACGCTCTCCGCGCTCGAGTTGGCCCAGAAGCCCGAGAGGCTCAAGCTCACGGCCGCGGAACTCACGAAGGCGAAGCAGATTGTTGAGGCCTCTCCCGCGCCTCGATCTCGGCTCCGCGCGGCTGCGAAGCGCCGCGGGAAATGAGCGAGCCGCATTCGCGGACTCAAGCTACCCAGCTACCCGCTACCGGTGCCCTCATCGGCCGCCTCGCAGTCGAATAGCGCGGCGTGCGAGTTCCGGGATCCCCCTTCACCCGACGAGGCGGTGTCTCGCAGGCTGGACGGTGTCTCGCAGGCTGGACGGTGGCCGGCCCCTCGGCGTCCTCATTTCAGTCGGTTACGGCGGCCTATGGGCCTGATCCGATCTCGTGGACAGTGTTGATGCGTCAATTCACACCGTCGTCGTAGTCGTCGTCAGAGTACTCGGTGACCTCCTTGGTT
>CAIWFK010000181.1 GCA_903911905.1 uncultured Myxococcales bacterium | reverse complement strand
CCGAGCCCCTGTCGGTGGGCGGTGCGCTGCTGGCTGAACTGACCCGTCGCCGAGTCGAGCGCTTCTCGTTGTTCGGCCACAGCTTCGGCGGGCTGGTGGCGTTGTCGGCGGCGCTCGCCGCGCCCCACCGAATCGAGCGACTGGTGGTGGCCAGCGCGCCGGCCCTGGGGCTGCCTCCCGAGGTCGCGCTGCTGCTCGACAACCCGCTGGCCGACTGGTCGATGAGCGTGTTCGGCCGGTTTCCCGTCTTCCGCCCGGGGTTGCAGGCCTACCTCGATCTCATTCGCGGGCCGCGAGCCCGAATGACCCCGGCGCAGCTGACGGTGTACGAAGAAGCGCTCGGGGCCGAAGGGTTCGCCGAGGGCATGCTCGAGGCCATGCGCGCGGTCAGCCGGTTCCGGCTCGAGACCGACCCCCTGCGCACCGCCACCTTTTCCCGGGGGGTGCTGTGGGGAGAAAAGGACCCGCTCGTTTCCGTGATTCAGGGAGAGCGGCTGGCCCGGGCCATCGGGGCGTCGTTGACCGTGGTGCACGACGTGGGGCATTGCCTGCCCGACGAGGCGCCAGAAGCGGTGCTCACGGCGCTGCGGGGGTGACATTCTTCGAAGGCGCCGGGCCCGGGTGTAGAACGACGGCATGAGCCAGCGCCTCGGAGTCAACGTCGATCACGTCGCCACGCTGCGACAGGCCCGCAAGACCACGTACCCCGACCCGGTGACCGCCGCCGCCATGGCCGAATTGGCCGGTGCGGGGCAGATCACCATTCACCTGCGCGAAGATCGCCGCCACATTCAGGAGCGAGACCTGCGGGTGCTGCGCGCCACGGTGCAGACGCTGCTCAACCTCGAGATGGCGGCCACCCAGGACATGGTGAAGATCGCCTACGAGCACAAGCCTGACCTGGTGACCCTGGTGCCCGAGCGGCGCGAAGAGGTGACCACCGAGGGCGGCCTCGACGTCAATTCGCAGCGCGACGCGATCGCCAAGGTGGTCAAGAACCTGAAGGACGGCGACATCATCGTCTCGCTCTTCATCGACCCCGAGATCGATCAGGTCAAGGCCAGCCACCGGGTCAGCGCCGATCGCATCGAACTGCACACCGGCCGGTACTGCGAGGCCCGCACCGAGAAGGACCGCCAGCGCGAGTTCAGCCGCATCGTCGACGCCGCCAAGGCCGCCGGGAAGCTGGGCATGGGCTGCGCCGCCGGCCACGGGCTCAACTACGACAACGTTCGGCCCATCGCCCGGGTCGCCGAGATCGACGAGCTGAACATCGGCCATGCCATCGTCGCGCGCGCGGTGCTGGTGGGCTTCGATCGCGCCGTACGCGAGATGGTCGAACTGCTGAGGGCGCCGTGAAGCGCGCGTTGACCGTCGCCGAGATGCGCGCGGTCGACGCGGCCGCCGCCACCCACGGCATGCCGGGTGGGGTGTTGATGGAAAACGCCGGCACCGCACTCACCCAGGCCGCGTTGACGTTGGCGAGCGCGCACGGCCGGTTCCTGGTGCTCTGTGGTACCGGGAACAACGGGGGAGATGGCCTGGTGGTCGCCCGCCAACTTGCGGCGGCGGGTCGCGCGGTGCTGGTGGAGCTGCTGGGGGCGCCGACGGACCTTCGCGGCGAGCCGGCCCGCAACCTCGAGGCCATGCAGGCCGTGGGGTTGACCCCTGCGCCGATTCCGGCCGACGCCCAGGTCGGCGAGGGCGATGTGGTGATCGACGCGATCTTCGGCACTGGCCTCTCGCGCGCTCCCGCCGGGGTGCACGCCGACGCCATCGGCCGCATCGCTGCCTGGCGGGCCACTGGCGCAAAGGTGCTCGCGGCTGACCTGCCCTCGGGCCTCGAGAGCGACACCGGGGTGCCCTTCACCCCGTGCGTGACCGCCGACCAGACGCTGGCACTCGGCTTTCTGAAGGTGGGTCAGGCCATCGAACCCGGCGCGACGCGCTGTGGAGCCCTCGAGGTCATCGACATCGGCATTCCGCGCGCGGCGCACCAGGTGCTGCGCGAGCCCCGCGTGAGCCTGCTCGAGGAAAACGACGTTCGCGAGCGCATTCCGGTGCGCCGGGTCGACGCCAACAAGGGCACCTTCGGGCACGTGCTGGTGGTGGCGGGCAGCCGGGGCAAGACCGGCGCGGCCGCGCTCTCGGGCCTCGGCGCGCTGCGGGGTGGGGCGGGGCTGGTGACGGTCGCGACCCGGCCCGAGGCGCTGGGAGCGGTGCTGGCGCACGCGCCCGAGCTGATGGGCGTCGAGCTGGTGAACGACGGGCCGCTGGGCCTGGGCGATCTCAACGCGCTGCTCGAGGCGGCTGATCGCAAGACGGCGGTGGTGATCGGCCCGGGCATCGCGCGCGGCCCCGACACGGTGAAGCTGCTGGCGGCCTTCCTCGAAGCGCTGGCGATTCCGTGCGTGCTCGACGCCGACGCGCTCAACGCCATCGCCGGCGCGCCAGGCCTCCTCGAGAGGGCGAAGGGCGGGCTGCTGCTCACGCCGCACCCCGGCGAGATGGCGCGGCTGGTCGGTCGCACCGTGCCCGAGGTTCAGGGGGACCGGATCGCGGTGGCGCGGGCCTTCGCGAAGGAACGACGGGTGGTGCTGATGCTCAAGGGCGCGCGGACCGTGGTCGCGCTCCCCAGCGGCGAGGCCTTCATCAACCCCACCGGAAACCCGGGCATGGCGACTGGTGGAACCGGCGACGTGCTCTCTGGGCTCTGCGGCGCGCTGTTGGCGCAGGGGCTGTCGGTCGGCGACGCGGCCCTCTGTGGCGCATACGTGCACGGCCTCGCGGGCGATCTCGCTGCGCGCCGACATGGCCAGATGGGGCTGATCGCGTCCGACCTGCTGGCGGGCCTGGGGGAGGTCTGGTCGTCGTGGAAGCGGTGAAGCTCGTGTCGACCGCCTCGGCGGAAGAGACCTTCGCGCTGGGCGAGCAGCTCGGCGCAGCACTCCTGCCGAAGGACTTCGTCGGCCTCTCGGGGCAGTTGGGCGCGGGGAAGACCCAGTTCTCTCGCGGCGTCGCCCAGGGCACCGGCGTGCCGTTGGAAGACGTGTCGAGCCCCACCTATTCCATCGTGCAGACCTACCGGGGTCGGCTGGAGCTGCACCACGTCGATCTCTACCGGCTGGCGACCGACGACGATCTGTTCGCCATCGGGTGGTTCGACCTGCTCGAGGGTGACGGCGCGTTCCTGGTGGAATGGGTCGATCAGGTGCGCTCGGCCGCGCCGAGCGACGCGCTCACGGTGTCGATCGCCGTGCTGGGGCCCGAGCAGCGCCGGTTCGAATTGCGCGCGACGGGGCCGTCGAGTCAGGCCCTGCTGCAACGCTGGCGGCCCTGATCAGATCGGCTTCGCGGCGCGAGGCAGCGCGTTCCACTTCGCGATCGACGGCCGCTTCCAGTTCTCTTCGGCGTACCGGGTGATCGCCGGCGGCAGCACTTCGCCGTTCAGGTTCAGTCGTTGCAGCATCAAGGCCACGTCGGCGTCGGCGATGCACCAGGAGTCGAACAGGGTGGTGCGATCGCCGATCAGCTTCGCGACGATCGCGATCAGCCGGTCCTTCGCTTCCACCGCCGCTGCGCTCAGCGGCGTGGTGGCGTGAGCGAACCAGATGGTGTCGGTCGACCGTTCCTGCCGAAGGGGCATCAGGTCGCTGCGGATCCAGCTCTGCAGTTCGCGGCAGGTCCCGCGCTGATCGAGGTTCTCGGGGTAGAGCCGTGGGTACTTCGGAAACGGAAAGTTCTCGGCCAGGTACTCGGCGATGGCCGTCGATTCGGCCAGCCAGTAGCCCCCGCGCTGCAGCGCCGGAATGCGGTTGGTGCGCGCGCCGAAGCCGATAGCGAAGGTCTCCTTCTTGGACAACACGTGGGCCTTCAGCGTGTACGGCAGGCCCTTTTCCTCGAGCGCGACGAAGGCGCTCATGGCCCAGGGGCTCTCGTAGTTCGCGTCGACGTGCAGGGTCAGCTCGGTCACAGGGGCCTCGAGAGGAAGTCGATCAGCAGCGGGTTCACGGCCTCGGGACGTTCGGACTGCACGAAGTGCCCGGCATTCGGAATGCGTTCGAGGCGCAGGTGGGGCGCGTGCGCTTCGGTGCCCGGCACCACGTCGTCGAAGCCCAGCGCGGGGTCGCTCATGCCCCAGACGAGCATGGTCTGCGCGGTGATCAGCGGGTACGGCTTCTGCTTGCGCAGCCCGCCCCGAATCGCCGCGCGGTACCACCCGAGCATGGCGCTGGCCACCCCGGGCCGAGCCACTGCGTCGCGGAAGGGGCGCACGTCGTCTTCCGAGAAGTTGGTGCGATCGACGGACACGCCGCGGAGCATGCGTACGATCTCGCCGCCGTCGTTCTGGGTCAGCGCCAGCTCGGGCAGCCATGGCAACTGGAAGAAGAACATGTACCAACTGCGCCGCAACTGCCGCAGGTTGCCCAGAATCGACGAGCGCAGCAGGGCGGGGTGGGGGCAGTTGAGCACCGCCAGCCGCTCGACGAATTCGGGCCGGTGCGCCGCCAGGTGCCAGGCGGTGGCGCCACCCCAGTCGTGCCCGATGATCTTCACCCGGCGGTCGACGCCCAATGACTCGATCAACGCGCCCACATCGGCGGTGATGGTGTCGAGATGGTACGGCCCGTTGGTGCCGCTCTCGCCGAAGCCGCGCAGGTCAGGGGCGATCACCCGGAAGCCGGCGTTGGCGAGGGCCTCGATCTGGTGCCGCCACGACCACCAGGTTTCGGGGAAGCCGTGCAACAGCACCACCACCGGCCCCTCGCCGCGCTCGACGTAGTGCAGGCGCAGGTTCGGCAGCGACACGAAGTGATGCGCGACCTTCAGATCGGCGAGTTTCATGACCAATCGGCCAGCGTCGAGACGGTCAGGGCGCACTGCTCGTCGATGGTCACCACGCCGTCCTGGGCGACTTCGTGCCACTCGTCGTTCCACAGTTGCTCGCTGGCCACGAAGTGGGTGGCGCCGCGGGTGGCGCGGTAGAGCGTGCGATCGCGGCGCGTGGCCACCAGCACCCGCCCGTCGCTGACCATGAAGTTCATCGCCGAGCGCTTCTCACCGGGCCTGAGGCCGGCGTCGCACGTGCTCTCGCAGAACCGCATCACGCCGGCCACGGCACGGGTGACCGAGGGGAGGTCTCGGCGATCGCCCAGCAGGGTGAGGAAGAGCGCGAAGCACCGCTCGGAATCAGTCTCACCCCGCAGCGTCCGTCGCAGCTCGGGGTCGATGCGACGATCGAAGGTCTCTCGCGCCTCGGCGAAGCGACGCAGGGTGCCGTTGTGCATGAAGACCCAGCCGCGCCCGTGGAAGGGGTGCAGGTTGCGCTCGTGCACGTCACCGACCGAGGCCAGCCGAATGTGCGCCAACAGGTTCGCCGCTTCGACGGTGCCGTGACGCTCGAAGGCCGGGCTGACGTGCGCAGGCTTGAGCCCCATTTCCAGCTCGGGCGCCCCCGAATCGAAGCGGCAGATGCCCCAGCCGTCCTTGTGCTCGACCGCCAGCCGGCGCAGGCCCTCGATGGCGTCACTGACGCTGACCGGGCTGCGTGATCGCACGGCGAACATTCGGCACATCGGGCTTCGAGCTCCTCGTTCGACAACGTTAACGCTGGTGCACCACGCGGCCCACCTTCACGACGCGGGCCACGTCATTCATGGCGAAATGGTAGGCGAGGTGGCGGTAGCTGGTCGCCCGGGACACCACCAGATCGGCGGGGCCCCCCACGCGCAAGCGCCCGAGCGAGTCGTCGGCCAGCGCCAGGCCGGCGATGCGGGTGAACCCCAGGTAGGCCTCGGCCGGCGTCAGCCCGTTCTCGACGCACGCCAGCCCCAGCGCCAGGGTCACGTTCTCGGAGTTCGACGAGCCCGGGTTGCAGTTGGTGCACACCGCCACCTTCACGCCGGCCTCGCGCAGCGCCCGACCGGGAGCGAACGGCCGCGCCCGGGCGAACAGGGTCGAGGTCGGCGCGAGCACGGCGATGGTGCCGGCGCGGGCCAGCGCGGCGATCCCCTCGGGCGAGATCTGCTCGAGGTGATCGGCGGTCACCGCGCCCAGCTCGGCGGCCAGTTGCGCGCCGCCGTTGGGGGTCAGTTGATCGACGTGCAGCCGCAGCTTCAGGCCCATCGACTTCGCCCTGGCCGCCAGGGTGCGCGCTTCGTCGTGGGTGAAGGCGGTCTGTTCGACGAACGCGTCGGCGAAGCGGGCCAGCCCTTCGCGTGCGATGGCGGGGAGCAGCTCGTCGAAGGTCACCTTCAACCACGCTTCCCTCGTGCCCCCGGGTGGGACGGCGTGGAGCGGGAGCGCGGTGCCGACGAGTGAGACCGGCTGCTTCGTGCCCAGCGTGCGGATGACGCGAAGCATTCTCAGCTCGGAGTCCACGTCGAGCCCGTACCCGCTCTTGACCTCGGCGGTGGTGACGCCCTGCGAGAGCAACCGCGCCAGGCGGGGCAGGGCGCCGTCGACGAGGTCCTGCTCGCTGGCTTCGCGGGTCGCGCGAACGGTGCGGGCGATGCCGCCGCCGGCCTGCGCGATCTCGAGGTACGTGCGGCCCTGGCAGCGCTGCTCGAATTCCTGCGATCGATCGCCCGCGAACACCACGTGGGTGTGACAGTCGACGAAGCCAGGGCCCACGAAGCCGCCCTCCGCATCGACGATGACGGTGTCGGGCCCCACCGCGCCCGTGGGGACGTCCTGGCCCAGCCAGGCGATGCGCCCGTGGACGACTCCCACGCAGCCCTTCGCGATCGGCGCGAGCGTCGCTTCCGCGGGCCCGTCGAGCGGGCCATCGCAGGTCACGAGCTCACTGCTGTTGCGAACGAGCAGGTCGAAGATCACGCGGTGATTCCAGGAATCTTCACGCCGCGTTCCTTCGCCGCGGTGATGGCCTCGTCGTACCCGGCATCGGCGTGGCGAATGACCCCCATGCCGGGGTCCGACGCCAACACCCGCGCGATGCGCTTGCCCGCGGCTTCCGTACCGTCGGCGACGATCACCTGGCCCGAGTGCAGCGAATAGCCGATGCCCACGCCGCCGCCGTGGTGGAACGAGACCCACGACGCGCCGTTCACCGCGTTGATCATGGCGTTGAGAATGGGCCAGTCGGCCACCGCGTCGGTGCCGTCCTTCATGGCTTCGGTCTCGCGGTTGGGCGAGGCGACCGAGCCGCTGTCCAGGTGATCGCGGCCGATGACGAT
>CAIWFK010000180.1 GCA_903911905.1 uncultured Myxococcales bacterium | reverse complement strand
GAAGTACCTCAACGGCAAGGGCAAGCTCGACGAAATCAACCTGCGGGCCATGCAGCAGTTGGCCGAGGTGCTGGTGTTCGACAAGGACCTGAGCCCCAGCCAGGCGCGGCATCTGGGCGAAGCGACCAGCCTGAAGGTCATCGACCGCACGCAGTTGATTCTCGACATCTTCGCGCAGCGAGCGCAGTCGGGTGACGGCAAGCTGCAGGTCGAACTGGCGCAGCTCAAGTACCTGCTGCCGCGGCTGGTGCAGAGCGACGCGTCGCTCTCACGCCTGGCGGGCGGCATCGGCGGGCGCGGGCCGGGCGAGACCAAGCTCGAGGTCGACCGTCGACGGGTGCGCGACCGCATCACCTTCCTCGAGCGGAAGATCGACCAGCTCTCGCAGGACCGGAAGACCCGCCGCCGCCAGCGCAGCCGAAAGGACCTGCCCATCATTTCCATCGTCGGGTACACCAACGCCGGCAAGTCGACGCTGCTCAACGCGCTGACCAAGAGCGAGGTGCTGGCCGAGGACAAGCTCTTCGCCACGCTCGACCCCACCAGCCGGCGACTGCGCTTTCCCCGCGAGCACGAGGTCATCATCACCGACACCGTGGGCTTCATTCGCGACCTGCCGAAGGACCTGGTCAACGCCTTCCGCGCCACGCTCGAAGAGCTGGAAGACGCGTCGCTGCTGTTGCACGTCGTCGACGCCAGCGACCCCGCGTGCTTCGCGCAGATCGCCGCGGTCGAGAAGATTCTCGAGTCGCTCGACCTGTTGAACGCGCCCAGGCTGATGGTGTGGAACAAGGTCGACGCGCTCGACGAGGAAGCGGTGCACGCGCTGTTGCGGCAACATGGCGGCGTGGCGGTCAGCGCACGTGAACGACGGGGGTTCGAGCAGTTGCTGCAGAAGGCCGAGACCACGCTCTTCGCCGACGGTTCGACCGGGCATGCCAACGCCATCGCCACCGCCAACCAGGGGCTGAGCTGACGTGAAGCTGCTCTTCCTGGCCAGCGAGGTGGTGCCGTATTCGAAGACCGGCGGCCTGGCCGACGTGGCTGGCGCGTTGCCTCGAGCGCTGGCCGACCTGGGCCACGAGGTGCGGGTGGTGACGCCGCTGTACCGCAGCATTTCGCGCGCGAACCTCTCGCCCGATGGTGCGCCGCTGACGCTCACCTTTCCCTTCGGGGCGCTCCAGGTCGATTACCGCTCGACGGCGCTCGAGCGTGGCCACGCCGTGGTCTTCGTCGACGTTCCCGCGCTCTTCGACCGCCCCGCGCTCTACGGCCACGACGACGACGCGCGGCGCTTCACCGTCTTCACCATGGCGGCCCTGAGCTGGGCCCAGCGCGCGGGCTTCAGTCCCGACGTGGTGTGGGGCAACGACTGGCAGACCGGCCTGATGCCGCTGGCGGTGCAGACCGGCTACGCGCACACCCCACTGGGCCGGGCGAAGACGCTCTTCACCATTCACAACCTCGCCTACCAGGGCAACTTCCCCCGCACTGAGCTCGAGGCCCTGGGCATTCCCTGGTCGTACTTCGGGCTCGACGGCGTGGAGTTCTGGGGAAACCTGGGCTTCATGAAGGCGGGCCTCGTTCGAGCCGACCAGGTGACCACGGTCTCTCCCTCGTACGCGAAGGAAATTCAAACCACCGAGGGCGGCTTCGGGCTCGACGGCGTGCTGCGCAACGTGAAGCGCGGCGTGGTGGGCATTCTCAACGGCATCGACGGTCACGAGTGGAACACCGCGACCGACGTGTTGCTGCCCCAGCGCTATTCGGCAGCCGATCGCTCGGGTCGTGCGCTCAATCGGCGCTCCCTGCTCGACGCGTTCCGCATCACCCCGCCCACGACTGCGCCGCTCTTCGGGGTGGTGGGCCGCATGGTCGACCAGAAGGGCGCCGACCTGCTGCAGGCGGTGCTGCCGAAGTTCCTCGAGCAGGGCGCTCGCGCCGTGGTGTTGGGCAACGGCGACCCGGCGGTCGAGAACGCCTGGAGGGCGCTGCAACTGCGCTTCCCCGAGCGGTTGGGGCTGAAGGTGGGGTTCGACAATTCGCTCGCGCACCTCATCGAAGCGGGCAGCGACTTCTTCGTGATGCCCTCGCGCTTCGAGCCGTGCGGGCTCAATCAACTGTACTCGCTGGCGTACGGCGCGGTGCCCATCGTGCGCGCGGTGGGTGGCCTGAAGGACACGGTGGTCGACTTCTCGGAGCGCGAGGGTACCGGCGTGGTCTTCGGCCCCGCGACCGCAGACGCGCTGTTCGCCGCGATGGTGCGCGCGGTCGAGCTGTTCCGGAACCAGCCTGCGTACGAGGCGGTGCAGAAGCGCGGCATGAAGGCCGACTTCTCGTGGGCCAGCTCGGCGCGGTAGTGGTCCGAGCTGCTCGAGCGCATGGCGGGCCCGGCACGACGGTGATTGTGAAGAAGTGTGACGCCGGTGCACGCCGATGATCGCCAGGCGACGAACCCCCATACAGGGGCATACCGTGAGGGTTTCGTTCCTTTTCATTCTGCTGACCGGTGTGACCGCGTGGGGCTACGAAGGCGTGGGCCTGCGCCGCGAGGTCGACGGCGGCGTGCACGTGCCGGTGTTGACCCGCGCGCCCGAGC
Organism: uncultured Myxococcales bacterium; assembly: GCA_903911905.1. Classification (GTDB taxonomy): domain Bacteria; phylum Myxococcota; class Myxococcia; order Myxococcales; family Myxococcaceae; genus Xiheilimnobacterium; species Xiheilimnobacterium phototrophicum. The sequence goes on along the minus strand of CAIWFK010000180.1, from coordinate 22,120 downwards.
TGACCCACTTCGTCGAAGCGACGCTTCCGCCCGACGTGCCCGAGGCCGGCCAGACCGGCGAGGTGGGGCTGCAGGTCGACCTCGACGCGACGGGCAAGGTGAGCGCCGCCGAAGTCACCCGCTCGGGAGGCCCGGTCTTCGACGAGGCGGCGAGGGCCGCTCTGCTGCAGTTCACCTTCAGCCCGGCCGAAATCGACGGCGCGCCGGCGTCGGTGCGCCTCGAATATGTCTACCACTTCGTTCAGAAGCCACTCGTTCCCGCGGCCGTCGATGCAGGGGTCGAGCAGCTTCTTCCGGTGAACCTGACCGGCCACGTGCTCGAGCGAGGCACGCGCGACCCGCTGGCCAACGCGGTGGTCTTCCTGCCCGGGTCGAACGTCAGCGCCGAGGCCGACGCGACGGGCCGCTTCGAGCTGCGCGGCGTGCCGGCCGGTCGCTTGAAAGTCGAGGTGACCGCGCAGCGCCACGAGAAGTTCTCGACCGAGGTCGAGGTTCGTGAAGGGCAGGTCACCGACCTGAACGCCTACCTGCTCGAGAAGCTCGATGGGGCGTTCGAGACCACCATCATCTCGGGCAAGGACAAGAAGGACGTGTCGCTGCACACCTTCGAGAAGCACGAGCTGGCCACGGTGCCGGGGACCTTCGGCGACCCTTTGCGGGTGCTCCAGAACATGCCCGGCATGGCGCGCGCTCCGCTGCTCTCGGGTGCCCTGTTGGTGCGCGGTGCGCAGCCACAAGACTCGCAGGTGCTGGTCGACGGCGTGCCGATTCCCCTGCTCTACCACCTGGCGGGCGGGCCTTCGGTGCTCTCCCCCTCGTACATCGACCGGATCAACTTCTACCCCGGGGCGTACGGCGCGAAGTACGGCCGGGCCATCGCCGGCATCGTCGACGTCGAGACGGGAGGCCCACCGCCGACGACCTTTCACGGTCAGGCCAGCATCGACCTGCTCAACGCAGGCTTCTTCCTCGAGTCACCACTGCGCACCGACGTGAACTGGGGCAGCCTGTCGATCGCCGCGCGGCACAGCGTCATCGACTTCGTCTTGCCGCCGATTCTCAAGCTCACCACCCGCCCCGGCCAGGCGTCGATCGTCGCCACCCCCAGCTACTGGGACTACCAGGCCCGCTACACCATCGACCTGGGCGGCAACGCCTTCGAGCTGGCGGCGTTCGGCGCCAACGACCTGCTGGGCATCAGCCAGGCGGGCACGACCAGCACCCAGCCCTTCTCGCTGACCAACGACCAGGGCTTTCACCGCTTCCGGCTGCGGTGGAGTCGCAAGACCGATGACGGCTGGTTCTTCTTCCTGGCGCCCACGCTGGGCCTGACGGTCAACCAGACCGACGTCAACGACACCACGACGATCACCTCGAACTCGACCGACTTCAACCTGCGGGGGTGGGCGAAGAAGACCATGAACCGCGACCTGTCGTTCGAGCTGGGTCTCGACGTCAACGCCAGTTGGTTCCACAACCGGTTCGAGGTCGCCGGCACTCCCACGCCGACCGACGAGAACCCGGCCCCCAGCGTGCACGACCAGACGCTCGACCTGGTCAGCGGCGCGGCCTACGTCGAGATGGTCTATTCGCCCATCGAGCGGTGGAAGTGGATACCGGGCGTGCGGCTCGAGCTCTACAACCTGCCCTCGGGGGTGGTGCCCTCGCTCGAGCCCCGGCTGGCGACCCGCTTTCGGGTGACCGACTGGTTCTGGGCGAAGGCCGCCTGGGGCCTCTATCGCCAGGCCCCGCAGTCGCGTGAGCTCGACGCCGCGCTGGGGAACCCGAACCTCGGCCTGGCCATGAGCCAGCAGACCGCGGGCGGGTTCGAGTTCGTGCTGCGCCCCAAGCTCTCGCTCGACGTACAGGGTTTCTTCAACTGGCGCACGAACCTGGTGCAGCCGTCGTCGACCCTGGTGGTGCGCAACGGCGTGACCCAGCGCGAGGGCTACAACAACGGCGGCGTCGGGCGGGCGTACGGGCTCGAAGTGCTGCTCAAGCAGGACCTCACCGAGCGCTTCTACGGCTGGGTGGCCTATACGCTGTCTCGGTCCGAGAACTTCGATGCGAAGCAGAACGGGTGGTCGCCGGTCTCGACCGACCAGACCCACATCCTGACCGTGGTCGCCTCGTACCGCATCGGGTGGGGCGTCGAGGCTGGCGTGCGGTTCCGCCTGACCACCGGCTCTCCGTACACCCCGGTGCTGGGCTCGACCTTCAACGCCGACACCGGCGGCTACAGCCCGGTGAACGGCGCGACCAACTCGGCGCGCGAGGCGACCTTCAACCAGCTCGACCTGCGGGTCGAAAAGCAGTTCACCTTCACGCTGTGGAAGTTCTCGGTCTACCTCGACGTGCAGAACGTCTACGACGCGCCGAACCCCGAGCGCACCCTGTACGACTACCGCTATGCGCAGAGCGCCGCGGTGACGGGGTTACCCATCATTCCGTCGCTCGGCGTGAAAGGAGAGTTCTGATGGCGCGCGCACTGCTCGCGGTGCTGCTGACCGCCTCGGCCTGCGGGTTCTCGTTCGACCCGGCCAGCCAGGTGAAGGATCTTCGGGTCCTGGCGGTGAGCGTCGACCCGCCCGAGCTTTCGGCGATGAACGCCCGCGCACCGGTCTCACTCCGGGCCCTGGTCGTCGACACCGACCTCTCGGAGTCGGTGACCTGGTCACTCGCCTTCTGCGTGGTCGCGCCGACCGCGTCGGGGCTGGCCTCGGGCGCGCGCTGCCCCGATGGTTCTACGGTGGTCGCGCAGGGCAACGGGCCGCTCGGGTCGATCGCCGGCACCCTTCCCCTGCCTGCGCAGGTGCTGGGCCTGCTCGCGACGCCGCGGGCCATCGTGCCGCAACTGCAGCTCGAGCTGACGGTGGGCGAGGCGCCGCTCTACGCCGAGAAGGTGGTGACCCTGACCGCGCAGCCAGTCGCCGGCCAGGCGCTCAACCTCAACCCGACCCTGAGCGGCCTGACCTTCGACGGGCAGCCGTGGCTGGCGGGCACCCCGCTGGTGGTGAAGGCGGGCACCTGCGCGCCCGACAAACTCGAGACGGTCACCAACGCCGACCGCTCGAAGTCGACGTTCTGCACCCACGATCTGGTGCCCGGCTTCGACGAGGCGCAGCAGCAATTCTTCTCGGCGCGCTCGGCCATCACCGGCGAGGTCACGGTGCAGCAAGAGAAGCTTCGCTTCGCGTGGTTCGCCGACCAGGGCGTCTTCCACAGCGACACCACGGCGCAGGCGGGAGCAGGCAACACCCCCAGGGCCTCGGGAAACGTGGCGAACGTGTGGCGCGAGGTCGCGGGCCTGTCGGGCACGGTGACCTTCTGGGTGGTGGTTCGCGACGGGCGGGGCGGTGAGAGCTGGGAAGTGCGCACGCTGCAGCTCGAGTGACCGCGACGCGTGCAGCACCTTCACCTTCGCCGCCACGGGGATCGAGCGCTCCCCCGCCTGGGCGAAGCCGTGTAAGGGGCGGTTCGTGTCACTTCCCGTTCCCGCTCCCGTCACCGACCTCGACGGCTTCGACCGCGAACTGCGCGCGCTCAAGGCCGAGGCCACCGCGTCAGTGGGCCCCGAAGACCTGGCGCACCTGCTCAAGCTCGAGCGCTGGGGCCGCGCGTGCACCTTCGCCGGCTACGCGACGTCGTGGCTGGTGCCCAACCCGCTGAGCATGGCGCTCATCGCCACTGGAGCCATGTCGCGCTGGGCCATCATCGCGCACCACGTGACGCACAAGGGAATGGACCGGGTGCCCGGCACACCGGCGCGACTGACCTCGACCGGCTTCGCGAAGGGCGCGCGTCGGTGGGTCGACTGGTTCGACTGGTTCATTCCCGAAGCGTGGAGCTACGAGCACAACGTGCTGCACCACGCGTACACCAACGAAGTGGTGGACCCGGACCTGGTGGAAGAAAACCTGGCCCCGTTGCGCGACGCGAAGCTGCCCCGGCTGCTCAAGGTGCTGGTGCTGCTGACCTCGGCGGCGACCTGGAAGGTGACGTACTACGCGCCGAACACCCTGCAGGTGCTGCAGCGGAAGCGCCGCCGCGAAGGACACGGTGAACTGACCGCCCGGTCCGACGCGCGCGGGCCCGAGCGCACCATCGCCGCGTTCGACTTCACGCAGAAGGACGGCCGCGAGCTGTGGGTGCGTTCGCTGCTGCCGTACGCGGTGCTGCGCTTCGTGCTGCTGCCCGCCCTCGCCTGGCCGTTGGGCGCGTTCGCGGCGATCTCGGTGTGGCTCAATTCGCTGGGCGCCGAGCTGCTGGCGAACCTCTACACCTTCTTCATCATCACCCCGAACCATGCGGGCGAGGACCTGGAGCGCTTCGACGGGCCGCCCGCGCAGTCTCGCGAGTGGTTCCTGCGCCAGGTGCGCTCGAGCGTGAACTACCGCACCGGCGGCGACGTGAACGACTTCCTGCACGGGTTCTTGAATTACCAAATCGAACACCACCTCTTCCCCGAACTGCCTCCTCGGCAGTACCAGGTGCTGCAGCCGAAGGTGAAGGCGCTGTGCGAGAAGCACGGGGTGCCCTACCGGCAAGCGTCGGTGTTCGCCCGGGTGCGGCAACTGGTGGGCATCGCCATCGGCGAGAAGCGCATGGCCCGGCCCCCGACGGTCACCGCTCCGGCGGTCTGACGCTCACCCCGGCAGGCGCTTGCGGTGCTCGTCGATGAGCCCGCGAATCTCGAACCAGGTGTCGGCGAGCACGGCCTTGCGCGGCAGCACGTGGCCCATGTGCACCTGCACGCCGTCGGCGACGCGCACGCCTTCGCCCAGTTCCTGGAGGTCGATGAACTCGTCTCCTTCGTTCAGGTGCGGGCGCGTCTCGGCCGTGCTGACGCGGGCCTCCTCGTCGTCCGACAGCAGGTCGAGAATGTCCTTCCGGAGGCGGTACTCGTTCTGTCGTTCGCTCATGAGCAGCGGACCTTGCACGCCTCGCGCCGCGCCGCGCTCCATGGAGGCAGGTGCAGGCCCCGGTCGTACTGAAGCCTCCATCACGTCATTCGGGTCGTTCCGGGCTGCTGGCTCCCAGAGGGCGGTGCGGCCCCGCGGTTGCAACCGGTCGAGCTGCTGTCCACCCCAACTGCCGCACGAAAGCCCCGATGACCAGGAACCTGGCTGGAACGAAGACCGCGGTGCGCAACCTGGTGAACGACGCGTGTTCTCCGGTCGCCGACCACGCCCATCAACACGGAGAGGCCTGCGGTCACCTGGCCGTGAAGCACGGCGACCACGTCGACTACGAGCACGATGGGCACCTGCACCGCATTCACGGCAACCACGTCGACGAATGCGACCAGCAGCCCTTCGCCGACGTCAAGCCCGAGAGCGACTGACGCTCAGGCCGGCCGGCGGCGCAGCAGCAGCAACACGCCGAACGCGAGCACCGAAGCGCCGTCGACCGAGCCACAACCGCAACTGCCCTTGACGGCCTTGCCGCTGGTGCCGCCGTCCATCGCGATGGAGCCGCCGTCGACGTCGGCCGTGCCGCCGCCAGTGGAAGCCGAACCCCCGCCGGTCGCGCTGCCTCCACCCGACATGCTCCCGCCGCCCGTCGCAGTGCCGCCGCCCGTCGTGGTGCCTCCCCCTCCGCCCGTCGCAGCACCACCACCCGTCGCAACGCCGCCACCCGTCGCCGCGCCGCCACCGGTCGAGGTCCCTCCGCCTCCACCGGTCGCCGTGCCGCCACCCGTACCGCCGCCGGTGCCGCCGTCGGCAACTTCCCCGGTGAGCGTGAGCAACTGGGCCATGGTGCCATCGAAGAGATCGAGATCGACCGCGGTGGCCGGCACGCCGGGCACGGTGCCCTTGTCGCTCCACTGCCACATCTTCCAGCCGGTCCACCCGGTGGGCACGGTGGGGCAGCAACTGGCCGTGGTGCAGTACAGGTAGTTCGCCACCCAGAGGTCTTCGGCCGCGAAGCTCATCGACACGCCGAAGCCCGACCACAGCCCGGGCGAGGTGTAGATGATGGTCTTGCGCCCGGTGCGCGCGCGAATTTCGGCGATGAAGGCCAGGGCGTTGGCGGTGGCCGTGGCACCGGTGGCCCCGCTGGTGGCTTCCCAGTCGAGCATGGGGTTCAGGTCGTTGGTGGCGAGCGTGCCGACCACCGAGAGGAAGTAGTCGGCCTGCTGGGTCCCGTCCACGTTGGGGTGGAAGAAGTGGTACGCGCCGCGCAGCACGCCAGCGCTCTTCATGCCCGACCAGTTGGCGGCGAACTCGGGGTCGGTGAAGTTCGTGTTCTCGGTGGCCTTGGCGTAGGCCCACTTCACGCCCGAACCGGCCACGGTGCTCCAGGTGATGGTGCCGTCGAAGTGCGAGACGTCGATGCCCGGAATGGTCGAGGGGCCGGCGCACACGGTCAGGCCCTGCTCGAGCTGCGAGACGTCGTCGCCGCCCAACTGGGGGCCACAGCCGATGAACGAGAGCACCAGCACCACGGTCAGCAGCCGCACGGGAGTTCGAAGCACCGGCGCGGCTTAGCGCTGTGTGCGCGGCGCGGCCAGCCCCTGCACGCGCGGCGGGTGACGCTGGTGGGCGAGGCGCTCGCCGGGGGCGCCGAGGCCATCAAGGCGCGTGGACTCACTCCCAGGCCCACGCCCTGGTCGCCTGACCCGAGGAGAGACCGCCGACCAGGTGGTGCTCGACGGGGACCCCACGGTCGACCCCCTGGCCTTCTCGCGGGTGCGGTTGACGGTGCACGACGGCGCGGTGCTGTACGAGCGGCGCTGAGTCGAACTGCGGGGTTTTCGACGCCCGGCCGCACCTCATTCTTGCCGAAACCCACAGACCGACTAGGTTTTGACCACGTCGTGGCGCAGGAAACCGAACTCGGAGGCTATCAACTGGTGGGCCGTCTCGCCGTGGGCGGGATGGCCGAGGTGTACCAGGCGAAGGCGCGCTCCACGACCCAACGCAGCGCGGGTGAACCCGACGACGTGGTCATCAAGCGGTTGTTGCCCAGCTACCGCAACGACGCGGCGTGGGTGAAGCAGTTCGTCGACGAGGCCAAGCTGACGGTGCGGCTGCGGCACGCCAACATCGTGCGCACCTTCCGCTGCTTCAAGGCGGGCTCCGATTACCTGATGGTGCAGGAATTGGTGAGCGGCCGGACGCTCCAATACATGCAGGACGCGTTTCGCCAGGCCAACGCCATCATGCCGGCCTCGGCCACCACCTTCATCGGCATCTGCCTGTTGCGCGCGCTCGACTACATCCACCGCGCGAAGATTGGCGAGAACGGCAGCACCATCGTGCACCGTGACGTGAACCCGGCGAACATCCTCCTCTCGGTCGGCGGCGACGTGAAGCTGACCGACTTCGGCGTGGCCGAGGTCGAGGGCGTGATGCGCGGTGAATCGGGCGCGCTGCGCGGCACCATTTCGTACATGGCCCCCGAGGCCGTGCTGGGCCAGGCCATCGACAACCGCGCCGACCTCTTCGCGGCCGGCATCATCTTGCACGAGCTGTTCACCGGGCAGCGGCTCTTCGCCGGCAACAGCGAGATGGAAATGATGCACAAGGTGCGCGACTGCCGCGTGCCCTCGATTCAGAAGCTGAACCCCGAGCTGCCCGACATGGCCGCAGCCATCGTGCGCAAGTCGCTGCAGCCCGATCGCACCCAGCGCTTCCAGACCGCGGCCGAGTTCATCAGGTCGCTCGAGGTGCTGGCACGCCGCAACGGCTGGCCGGTGACGGTCGACGCCCTCAAGCCGCTGCTGGGTGGGTGACGTGCGCGGGGCGGCGCTGGCGCTGCTGCTGACGGCGTGTGCCACGGCGCGGCCGCCGGTCACCGAGCGGGTCAAGGTCTCGAACCTCGAGCTCTCGTTCTCGGGCCCGGGTGAGGGGCAACTGAAGGTCGACGTGCCGGTCAACGCCCTCGCGCCCAACCGCGTCGAGTGGCGGGTGTTGCTCGACGGCCACCCCTTCGCCACCGGCGTCGACGAGAACCCGCCGTTTGCCAATGGCGTGCTGGGGCTGCGACCGCTGCTGTCGTGGCGGCACCTGGCCTGGCGGGAAGGCGTGCGTCGCCTGGTGGTCTCGGTGCGTGGCGAAGCGACCTGGCTGACCCGACCCGAGGTGCTGCACTTCGAAGGCGAGCGCGAGGTCCTGGTGACCGGGGCGCCGCGCTTCGACCCGCGGGGCGAGCCCTGAGGTCACTTCAGGTCGCGGTGGTGGGTGCGGGCACCGCAGGCCCGGCGGCGGCGCTCTTCCTCGCGCGGGCCGGCCACCAGGTGACCGTGTTCGAGCGGGTGGCGACGCCCTCGGCCGTGGGCGCCGGCATCGTGCTCCAACCCTCGGGGCTGGGCGTGCTCGACGTGCTGGGGCTGCGCGAGGCGGTGGTGGCGCGCGGCGCGGTGCTGCGCGAGCTGTGGTGCCAGAACGCGCGGGGCCAGCGCGTCATCCACCTCGAATATGCGCTGCTCTCGAGCGAGCTGTTCGGGCTGGGGCTGCACCGCGGCGTGCTCTTCGACGCGCTCCTCCACGAGCTGCAGCGTACGGGGGGCCTCGCCCTCGAGCTGGGCGTGACGCTCGATGGGCTCGAGCGACTGGCCGACGGGCGGCACGTGCTGGTCGACGAGCAGGGGCGTCGCTTCGGGCCGTGGGACCTGGTCATCATCGCCGACGGCGCCCGCAGCCGACTGCGCGACCGACTGGTCACGCCCAGTGAGGTGTCGCGCTACCCCTGGGGCGCCGTGTGGTTCGTGGCGAAGGACGAAGGGCACCACTTCGAGCGCCGACTCTTCCAGGTGGTCGACGGCACGCAGCGGTTGCTGGGGCTGTTGCCCACGGGGCTGGGGCCGACCGGCCAGACGCCACGGGTCAGCCTGTTCTGGAGCGTACGAGCCGACCAGGTGGGCGAGTGGCGCGCGGCCGGGCTCGAGCCCTGGAAGCGAGCGGTACGGCGGCTGGCACCGCAGGCCGAGCACGTGCTCGAGCAGATTCATTCGGTCGACGACCTGCTCTTCAGCGAGTACCACGACGTGGTGATGCCGCACTGGCACGCCGACGGCGTGGTGGTGCTGGGCGACGCCGCGCACGCCACCAGCCCGCAGTTGGGCCAGGGCTGCAACCTGGCGCTGGTCGACGCGTGGGAACTGTCGCGGGTGCTCGAGGCGCACGACGAACTTCCCTCGGCGCTGACCGCCTATTCGCGTCGGCGGCGCTGGCACCTGGGCTACTACCAACTGGCGACCCGGTGGCTGACCCCGCTCTTCCAGTCGGACCACGGCTGGCTGGGCCCGGTGCGCGACCTGGTGATGGGCGCCACCTGTCGCTGGCCGCTGGTGGGCCGGCAGATGCTGACCGGCATGGCGGGCATTTCGCGCGGGCCCTTCTTGCCCACCCTGCCGCTGGTGAAGCGGGCCGAAGCGCTGCCTGCTAGAACGGCGTGATGATGAAGCTCTATTTCGTTCCCCGGACGCGCGCGACGAGGCCCCGCTGGCTGCTCGAAGAACTGGGCGAGAAATACGAACTGGTGCGGCTCGACCCGAGCACGGGCGAGACCAAGACCGCCGAGCACCTGGCGCGCAACCCGTGGGGTCACGTGCCGGTCCTCGAGACGGCCGAAGGCCCCGTCTTCGAGTCGGCGGCCATCGCGCTGCACCTGGCCGACCTGCACCCCGAGAAAAAGCTCATTCCGCCGCCGGGCACGCACGAGCGGGCGCTCTGCTACCAGTGGACCTTCTTCGCCATGAGCGAGGCCGAGTCGGCGGCGGTGAAGCTGGCCGCGCATGCCCGCGCCAGGACGCTCGACACCCCCGAAGGTCACGAGGCGAAGGCTGGCGTGAGGAAGGCCCTGCACCCGCTCGAGGCGATTCTGGCCCGGCAACCCTTCATGCTGGCCTCGGGCTTCTCGGTGGCCGACGTGGTGCTGGGCTCGGTGGTCATCTGGGCCGCGGCGATGGGCGCGGTGACCGACGCGCCGCACCTGCAGGCGTACCTGGAACGGCTCAAGGCCCGGCCAGCGTGGCAGGCGTCGGTCAGTTGACCTCAACTTGACATTGACTAGATTTGTCACCCATCATCGCCGCATGAAAATGCTGCTGGCGGTCACGGTGGTGGTCTTCTGCGGTTGCGCCTCGACGGTGTTCACCCGCGGCGAGGTGACGGTGCGGCAGTTCACCCACGACTCGATGAACACCTTCCTGGTGACGAAGGGCGGCGCGTCGTTCCTGGTCGACTCGGGGCTCGAGAAGCACGCTTCGGCCATCGAGGCCGACCTGCGCGCGGCGGGCGTCGACCCGAAGGACCTGAAGGCCATCGTCGTCACCCACGGGCACGCCGACCACGCGGGCAGCGCGGCGGTGTTGCGCACGAAGTTCGGGGTGCCGGTCATCGCCGGCGCGGGTGACGGGCCGATGATCGCCGCGGGCAAGAACGAGAAGCTGTGCCCCACCGGCTTTCTGGCCAACACCCGGGTCGAGACCGACCAGCACGCGACCTTCACCGGCTACGCGCCCGACGAGCTGCTCTCGTCGCCGAAGACGCTGCCAGGCCTCGAGGCGGTCATCACGCCCCTGCCCGGTCACACCAGCGGGTCGATGGTGGTGACGATTGGTGACGTGGCCCTGGTGGGCGACCTCTTCCGTGGCTCGCTGGTCGGCAGCGGCGCGGCGACCCACCTGTACATGTGCGATCTCGAGCAGAACAGGAAGGACGTGGCGAAGCTGCTCACCGACCTCGCGCCGGGCGCGAAGGTGTTCTTCGTGGGGCACTTCGGGCCGGTCGAGCGCGAGAGCGTGGCCTCGCACTTCGACGTCGCGCCCTGAGCACAAGCCAGCAGGCCCGACACTCACTCAGAACCAGATTGCGTCGAGGACGGTGCCGAGCGCAGCGCCCGTCAATAAACCGGTTGATGAGTTGTGACGAGAACCAGTTCAGGGTGCCCCGCTGCGCTGACGAGCCATGGAACGGTCGAACCAGTTTGGGAACATCAAGCGAATTGAGCGTCGAAAAGAAAGCGTCGGCCTCGACCTGTGAATGGCCCAAACCGTTCACGAAGTCGTCGCGTGTAGGACCGCCGAGCAGCAATCTGTCGAGTGGGATCATTCCTGCTCGAAATGAATCTTCCACGTCGTGGACGGCGTAGGTGACGTCGTCGGACCAGTCCATTATCTCGGCTTCAATCGACCGCTGGTCCCCTGCTGGCCCCATCTCGCGAGCAAAATCAAACGACAGCTTGTCCTCCTCGTAGTGGCCCCATTTCTTGCCGCCCTTCTTCTCGTCGTTGCGAGACCACGGGTACTTCAGCAGTGCGTTCAACGTGGCGCGAGTGAGGTTCAAGCCTTCGACGCCCTCACGGCGAAGAGCCAGTCGTGTGACAACGCGAAAGGACTGTGCGTTGCCCTCAAAACCGTCCGGAACTTGGGCGAGTTCCCTGACTCGGCGATCGAGTTCGTATTCGGCTACGTGGCCGAACGGGGGATGACCGAGATCGTGCGCGAGGCAAGCGGCTTCGACGACATCGGGGCTTACGAGATTCGCTGCACCAGGCTGGGCGCTGAGAATCTGTGCTGATCGTCTCCCGAATTGGGCGACCTTCAGGGAGTGGGTCAGCCGATTGTGGAAGAATCGCCCCTCGTTCGCCGACACGACCTGAGTTACCTGTGCGAGCCGCCGAAAGGCGTCTGAATAAAGGATGCGATCTCGGTCGCGTTCGAATGGAGTCCGGGTCTTCTGAACTTCTCCTTCGGTAACGAAACGACCTTCGCGATTCACGGAGCGACGGTCGCGGAAACGAGCTTCCAGTCTCGGAGCTCGAGGCTTCCTCGATCAACGAGCCCACGAACGGCTGCACGCACTTCAGCAGGTTGCGCGGTGATACCTACGACCTGCGCGTGGACGTCGACCACCGCCAGCGAATGGTTCTTCCTCACGGCGGCAACGATTGCCTCTTCTAGGGCCTTTCGCTCCATGGTCGAAACGTAACGAATTGTGATCGAGTTCTCAAGTGACCGACCTCGGCGAGCGATCGGCCCAGCGGTCGAGCACGGTGGCCACGGTCAGGTCGCTGGCCACGTTGGTCGCGGCGCGCAGCCGGCCCAGCAGCCAGTCGACCGAAAGCAGCACGGGCAGCACGGTCAGCGGCAGGTTGGCGGCGTGCAGCACCAGCGAGAGCGTGATGAGCCCGGCCTCGGGCACTCCGGCGATGCCGGCGGCGGCCAGCGCGCTGGTGGCGGCCATGAGCAGGGTCTGCCCGAAGGTGAGGTCGGTGTGGGTCAACTGCGCCACGAAGAGCGCGGCCACCACCTCGTAGAGCATGATGCCGTCGTTGTTGAAGTTGGTGCCGATGCAGGCGGCCAGGCGCGCGCTGGCCGGGGTGACCTTCAGCGGGCCCTCGAGCGTGCTCAAGGTGACCGGCAGCGTCGCCATGCTCGAGCCGGCCGACAGCGCGGTGAGCAGCGGCGTGGTGACGGTGCGGAAGAAGTCGAGCGGGTTGCGCCGCGCGATGACCAGGAGCAGCAGCGAGTACCAGACGAAGACCTGAATGAAGAGCCCCACCGACACCGTCGCCACCAGCTGGCCCAGCGAGGCGAAGAGCGCGAACCCGGTGGTGCCGACCACCCTGGCCACCACGCCGAAGATGGCCAGCGGCACCAGCTTCACCACCCAGCCCAGGACCGTGGTCAGCAGCACGAAGCCCTCGGCGATGAGCTCGCTGACCCGCTGACCCGAGCCCGCCTTGACCTGCTTGCGCAGCGCCAGCCCCACGATGACCGCCAGCAGCACCACCGCCAGCACCTGGTTCTTCACGAAGGGCCCGGCCACGCTGTCGGGAATGAGGTCGCCCAGGGCGCCGGCCAGGTCCCATTCGGGGGCCTTCTGGGGTGCCTTCTCGGGGTCGAGGGTCACCGACACCCCAGCGCCGGGCGCGACGAGGGTGGCCAGGGTGATGGCGACGGTGGCCGCGACCACCGTGTTGACGAGGCAGATGACGAGCAGCCGCAGCCCCTGCCTGGCGGGCAGGTTGGCCTTGACCAGCGAATCGGTGATGGCGAAGAACACCAGCGGGGTGGCGAGCGCCTTGAGCAGGCGCACCACGATGGCGCCCAATTCGCCCAGGGGCGCGGCCGAGGGCCCGAGCAGCAGGCCGGCCGCGGCACCGAGGCCAATCGCCCCCAGAATCCACACCCACAGCGGTACCCGCGAGCCGGCTGCCTCCATCAGGCAGGTTGTCACACGTTCTTCCGTCTGGTGCACCACAACTGTGGTTGAATGCCCGGGTCCATGGCTGGAGTGATGTGCCCGAAGTGCGGAACGGTTTCGCCCACCGAAGTGCGCGTGTGTCCGAAGTGCGGCACGGGGCTGGCTGCGAGCCGTGAGCCGACCGGTTCGAAGGGCCGCGCGCTGGCCGCCGAACCACCACCCGCTCCTCAGGGCGTGCGTCGCCCGACCAGCAGCGCCATTCCCCGCCAGCGGCCGGCCGAGACGGTCGACGAGGGCGCGGCGCGCCGGCCAGCGGTGACGCCCGGCCCGGTGCCGCGTGCGCCGACCTCGAACCCCCGCAAGTCGGCGGTCACGCGCCCACCTCCGCAGGCCCCGCAGCCGCTCAGTGACAGCCTGATCAGCAGCTCGGGCGGGCGCGATTCGCTGATCGGCCGCAAGCTCCAGGAATACGTGCTGGAGAGCAAGCTGGGCGTGGGCGGCATGGGGGTCGTCTACAAGGCCGTGCACCCGATGATTGGCAAGCACGTGGCGATCAAGGTGCTGCGGCCCGACGTGGTGCAGGACCCCCGCGACATGGACCGCCTGCTGGAAGAAGCGCGGGTGGTCAGCTCGATCAAGAACCGCGGCATCATCAACATCTTCGGCGCCGGTACGTTGGAAGACGGTCGGCACTACCTGATCATGGAACTGCTCGAGGGCGAATCGCTCGAGCAGTTGATGGCCCGCGAGGGCAAGGTGAACCCGGGCGACGCGGTGCTCATTCTCGAGCAGACGCTCTCGGCGCTGGCGGCCGCGCACGAAGCGGGCATCGTTCACCGCGACCTGAAGCCGGCGAACATCTTCCTGGTCAAGGAAGCGAACCAGACCTACGTGAAGCTGCTCGACTTCGGCCTGGCACGCCGACAGTCGCAGAACGTGACCCGCATCGCGGGCACGCCCGACTACATTTCTCCCGAGCACGCGCGCGGTCGCCCTGCCGGCCCGCCGGCCGACCTGTACGCGTTCGGGGTGCTCTGCTTCCACATGCTGACCGGGCAATTGCCCTTCGCCGGCAACACCCCGATGGAGGTGATGGAAAAGCACGTCCATTCCCCCGCGCCGGTGCCGCACGAGGTGAACCCGGGCATTCCCAAGGCGCTCAGCGAGCTGATTCTGAAGCTGCTCGAGAAGGACCCGGGGGCGCGGCCCGACGCGACGCAGGTGAAGGCCGACCTGCGGGCGGCGACCAAAGCGCTGCGCAACGCCACCACCATGATGAGCCTGGCGGCCATCGACCCGGTGACGGGCGACGCGCCGGCGAAGAACGACAAGCAGCGGGCGCGGGCCCTGGCGGTCGACGCGCAGGTGGCCGACCTCAAGCGCAAGGTGACCCGGCGCTGGCCGATCGTGCTGGGCGCGGTGGTGGGCGTGTGGCTGCTGGGCGTGTTGATCTACGTGCTGATGCCCAGCTCGCCGCAGCCGGTGGTGAGCACCCGCAAGCCGAACACCCGCATCGGCGACCCCATCAAGCTGCCCGACGCGCCGGTGGTCAGGCCGGTCGACCCGGTGGTCAAGCCCGCCGACCCGGTCAAGGAACCCGAGAAGGACCCGGTGGTGGAAGCGACGCCCGACTCTGGCGCGCCGGCGGCGGTGGTGGCCGTGCCGCCGAAGGCCGAGGTCGACGCGGGCAGCGTCGTCTCCAACCTGGAAGAGGAAGACGCGGGTGAGCTGGTCGAAGACCTCAACGCGGTGATGGACGACGTGCGACTGGGCGAGCTGCGGCGCGAGAAGAACATCGACGGTCGGCTCGACGAGGTCGACGAGGCCATGCGGCGCAACGCCGAGCTCAAGGAAATGCTCAACACCCTCAGCCAGCGCACCCGCAAGTTCTGCAACGAGGCCCAGACCAAGAAGCAGTTCTTCGACTGCGACGACATGGTGGCCGCGCTGTACGCGAAGTACCTGAAGAACCTGTAGCGTCGATCGTGGATCTGCTGCCCGATCGCGTGTACACGAATCGGCATGGTCCGTGACGCCCGGAAGATGACCCGCGCTGCGAAGCCCGACGAAAGCCCCGCGAAGCCCTCGCGGCCCGAGCAGCAGCGGTTCCCCCCGATGATCAGCCAGTCGAACGAGCTGCCGCTCGAAGCGCCGCTGCTGCTCCAGTTGCACGACCTGATGGTCAAGGCCCGCTGCCTCGAGGAGCGGCTGATCGCCATGTACAAGTCGGGCCACGGCTATTTCTGGATCGGTGGGCCCGGTGAAGAGGCCTTCAACGTGGCGTTGGGGCTGCTGATCAAGAAGGGCCAGGGCCCGGCCTTCGACTACCTGCACTTCCACTACCGCCAGTCGGCGACGCTGCTGGCGATGGGCGAAGACCCGATGGGCGCCATTCGGCAGATGAAGAACGTGGCGGCCGACCCCTACTCGGGCGGTCGCAACTTCGCGGGCCACTTCGCCAAGAAGGAATGGAACCTGGTGCCGGTCTCGAGCCCCATCGAAGTGCAGTACGCGATGGCTCCGGGCACGGCGCTGGTGCAGAAGCGGCACGGCGGCGACGGCATCACCATCGTCACCGGTGGCGACGCGGGCACGGCCGAGGGCGACTTCGCGACCTGCCTGACCTGGTCGAGCCGGCCGGGGCAGGAACTGCCGGTGTTGATCATCGTCACCAACAACCGCTGGGGCATTTCGACGCCCGCGGGCCAAGTGCAGGCGGTCGAGAAGGTTTCCGATCGCGGCGTGGCCTTCGGCATCAAGAGCAAGACCATCGACGGCAATGACCCCATCGGCGCGTGGCTCGAGCTGAAGGAAGCGTTCGAGTACGTGCGCACCGAGCGCAAGCCGTACCTGGTCGAGGCCAACGTCTCGCGCCTGTTCGGGCACAGCTCGGCGTCGGGTGCGAACTACGTCACCAACGAAGCCGACTGCATCACCCGCTTCGAAGAGCGGCTCGAACAGCACGGCGTGCTGACCCGGGCCCAGGCCAACGCGCTGCGCGAGAAGTACGCCACCGAGTTCGCCGACCTGGCCCGCATCGCGAAGGAAGAAGCCTTCCCCGACGGCCAGACCATCTGGGACCACGTGTTCCACGGCGAGCCCGGCCGCGACCCGTTCCCGCGCTGAACCTCACCTTTTCCCAACGACACCGACATGGCGAACATCGCTCAGGCCGTACGACTCGCGCTGCACTACGCCGAAGAGCACCTCGGCGTGACCGACATCTTCGGAGAAGACGTGGGGCCTCCGCTGGGCGGCGTCTTCACCTGCACGCAGGGGCTGAAGACCACCTGGAACTCGCCGCTCGACGAGCGCGGCATCATCGGCATGGCCATGGGCATCGCCATGGCGGGTGGCCGGCCGGTCGCCGAGATTCAGTTCTGCGATTACGTGTACAACACCATCGACCTGCTCAAGCTGGCGGGCAACACGTACTGGTCGTCGAACGGCCAGTGGAACCTGCCGATGGTGGTGATGACCCCGGTCGGCTCGGGCATTCGCGGCAGCATCTACCACTCGCATTCCTTCGACGCGACGGCGACCCACATTCCCGGCTGGAAGATCGTGATGCCGTCGACGCCGCTCGACACCTACGGGCTGCTGCTGGCGGCGTGCCGCGAGACGAACCCGGTGATGTTCCTGATTCCCAAGGCGCTGATGCGGGTGAAGGGCGACGAGCTCATTCCCGGTGAGCCGGTGGAAGACAAGGCGCTCTCGAAGCTGATCGACGCGCCGCTGGGCGACCGCTCGAAGTGGGTGCCGCAGTGGCCCACGCTGGACGAGGTGATCATTCCCATCGGCAAGGCGAAGACCGTGCGCACAGGCTCGCAGGTCACAGTGGTCAGCTATGGCCGCACGCTGCCGATGTGCGCGAAGGCCGCCGAGGCGCTGGCGGCCGAAGGGGTCGACGCCGAGGTCATCGATCTGCGCTCGCTCTGGCCCTACGACTGGGACGCGCTCAAGGCCAGCATCGAGAAGACCGGCCGGGTGGTCTTCGTCAACGAAGACACCGAGGTCACCAACTTCGGCGAGCACCTGATGCGGCGCACCACCGACGAGCTGTTCTACAAGCTGCTCGCGCCGCCGAAGCTGGTGGCGGGCAAGTTCGTGCCCGGCATTGGCCTGGCCGACCCGCTCGAGGCGGCCTCGGTGCCGCAGCAGCACGACATCGAAGCGGCCATTCGCAGCACGGCCGCGATGGCGCCGTAGAAAACCGGCGGTCAGCCACGGTGGAGGTACACTCGAGGGCGTGCGGCGCGCGCTCGTCCTCTCAGACCTCCACCTCGGTACCGGTCACCGGCGCGGTGCCGTCAACATCTACGACGACTTCAAGGAAGACGACCGGCTGACGCAGCTGCTCGACCGGCATCACGGCGAGCACCTGCTGCTCAACGGCGACATCTTCGACCTGCTCAAGGTGTCGGTGCGCGGGCAGTTCCCCGACGAGATCTCGGAGCGGCTGGCGGTCATCAAGCTGCGCCTGTGCCTGCGCGGCCACCCCAAGGTGACCCAGGCGCTGACCCGCTTCCTCTCGCATGACGCCAGCCGCATCACCTACCTGCCGGGCAACCACGACATGGAGGTGATGTTCCCTTCGGTGCAGGCGCTCTTCACCCGCGTCATCTCGGGGAAAGACGAGCATGAGCGGGTGCGCTTCGTCACCAACGAGCCCTTCTTCGAGCTCGACGGCGTGCAGTTCCACCACGGCAACCAGTTCGAGGCCTTGCACGCGTTCGACTGGAAGCGGCGGCTGATGGACCGCAAGGGCAAGCCCCCGGTGCTCAACCTGCCCTGGGGCAGCCTCTTCATTCTGCGCATCTTGAACCCGCTCATTCGCGAGCGACCGTACGTCGACAAGGTGCACCCATTCTGGCCGCTCATCGCCGGCGGCATGGTGTTCGACACCCGTTTCACGGCGCGCATGCTGGGGGAAACCGCGAAGGGCCTGGTCGAGGCGCGCTTCAACCCCACCTGGTGGAAGAAGCGGCCCTTCGCCAACCTGCGCCACTTCCTGCGGCGCGACCTGGGGTTCTTCGAGCGGCTCGACCACTTCGCCGACCGCATCTTCAAGCAGCACGAGCACGTGCGCGCGGTGTTCATGGGCCACACCCACGTACCCATGCTGCGCACCTCACAGGTGGCCGGCACGCTGCGCACCTACGTCAACACCGGCACGTGGATGCCGATGGTCGACCTGGGCTTCGCGCGGTTGGGGCAACACCTCGAACTGCATTACGGCGTCGTCGAATGGGGCGACGACGGGGTGCCGAACGCGTCGCTGCATCGCTGGCACGGCACGCGGGCCGACAGCGAAGAGGTCATCGCGTAGTCACTTCTTCTTGCCGGTCGCGACCTTCTCCTTCAACGCGCGCACCTCGGTCTTGAGCGCGTCGAGCTCGGCGCGGACCGACGCCAGCTCCTTCGCCGGCGACTTCACGCGCAGCGTACGCGCCGCTTCACGGGCCAGGCGCTGCTCGCGGCCGTCGAGGAACGGGGTCGAGCTCAGCGGCCCAATCATGCGCTCGTCGCCCAGCGTGGTCGCGGCTTCCATGGCGCCCAGGCGCACGCGGAAGGCCGGGTCGCGCAGCAACTGCGTGAGCCGCTCGACCGCTTCGGTCTTCTTGTCCAGCGGCTCGGCCAGCTTCGCCAGCGCATGGCACGCGCCGCGACGGGCCCAGGGAGACTGACCGTACTCGGTGGCCTTCGTCACCAGCTTCCAGGCGCGCGGGTCCTTCAGCTCGGTGAGGCCGTCTACCGCGCCGGCCTTGACGGTGTCCGAGAAGCTGGGGCGAGCGAGCATGCTTTCGAGCACCTCGAAGGCGCCTTTGGGCTTGAGCTTGCCCACGGCCCGCGCCGCGTCGGCCTCGACGAAGATGCTGGGGTCACCCTTCTTTGCGAGCGCGAGGAGCGCCGCGCCGACCTCGGCGTCGTCGCGGAACTGCCCGAGCGCCGCGATCACTGCACGGCGGGCCTTGGGGTGCTTGATGCTCGAGGCCTCGAGCAACGACGCCTTCGCGGCCGGGGTGCGAATGGCTCCCAGCGCCTTCGCGCAGGCTGCGCGGGTGGCGAAGAATGCCTTTTCCTGCAGCAGCACCTCGGTGAGCGCGGCGATGGAGTCAGCCGAGCCTTCCTTGCCCAGGGGGCCCGCGGCGTCGGTGCGGGCGCGGGCCACCTTCGCGTTGCGGAGTTGATCGCGGAAGTACCCGGGCGGCTGCTCCACGGTCAGCGTGGCGAGCAGGTCACGGTGCGCGTCGACCACCACGCGGGAGGGCTCGCGCTGGGCGGGAATCGAGAAGACGTGCTCCTTCTCGGTCAGCTCGAAGCGGTGGGTGGTGCTCTTCTTCTGCACCGTCACTTCCACCGGCAGGGTCAACGCGAACACCTCGCCGGCCTGGGTCTGCTTGACCTGCACGCGCACGGTCTTCGACTCGCTCTGCCACGAGACGTCGACCTTCAGCTCGGGGTGACCGGCGCGCAGCACGTATTCGTCGAAGAAGCGATCGAGGTTGCGGCCCGTCGCCAGTTCGACCGAGCGCGCGAGGTCCACCGTCTCGACCGAGCCATGCGCGTGCGCGGCGACGTAGTGCCGCACCGAGGCGAAGAACGCGTCGTCGCCCAGCCGGGTGCGCAGCTCGTGCAACACCAGCCCACCCTTCTCGTAGAGGTGGCGGTCGAAGAGGTCGATGGGCGCGTCGAACTTGCGCGCGACGATGGGGCGGGCGTAGCGGCTCGACACTTCGTCGAGGTACGCATCGAGATCGCCCGCGCGCACGAAGTCAGCCTCGTCGACGCCGTCGGCCTCTTCCTTCCACAGCACCTCGGAATACGTCGCGAAGCCTTCGTTCAACCAGCCGTGCGGCCAGTCGCGGCAGGTGAGCAAATCGCCGAACCACTGGTGCGCCAGTTCGTGCGCGATGAGGAACTCGGCCGAGTAGTCGAGCGCGGCGCGTTCGTCGTGCAGCACCGAGTCGGTGAGCGTGGTGGCGCTGGTGTTTTCCATGCCGCCGAAGATGAACTCGCTGACGAAGACCTGCGCGTAATCGCCCCAGGGGTACGCGCGGCCGGTGAGCTTCTCGAAGAGCGCCACCATCTTCGGCGTGCCCTTCACGCAGCGAAGCGCGTCGGCCTTCCGGCCTTTGGGGAACCAGGTGGTGACCTTCGTCTTGCCGCTGGTGTCCTGGTGGGTCTCGAATTCACCCACCACCAGCGTCACCAGGTACGGCGAGTGTGGCTGGTCGAGGCGGTAACGCATGCGGCGCTGGCCACCCTTCAGCTTCACGTCTTCGACGAGCGCGCCGTTGCTCAGCGCCGTCATGCTGGCCGGGAAGGTCGCCGCCAGCTCGCTGGGGCACTTCTGCGCCGGGGTGTCGAGGCAGGGGAAGTACCAGCGGGAATCGATGTCCTGCCCCTGGGTCCAGACCTGCTTGGGGCGGTCGGGGTAGGCCTCGTCGGGGCCCACGAAGTACAGGCCGCGGCGCGGAGTGGCGCGGTAGGTGATGCGCACCTTCGCGGTCTGGCCGGCGGCGAGCGGCTTGCTCAGCTGCACGTGCAGTTGCTGGCCCGAGGCCGCGTCGAAGCTCACCCGCTTGCCGTCGACGTCGACCCGCGAGACCTGCAATTCCGCCGCGTCGAAGGTGATGGCGCTGACCTCGCGCACCGCCTCGAGCGTGTGCACCACCACCCCTGCTATCGACTGCTTCGCGAAGTCGAGCTCGAGGTCGATGGCCAGGTGCTTCGCCGTGACCGGGCGATCGGGCGCGTATTGCAGGGTGGCGGTCTCGAGGGCGAACGGGTGTGGCTCGTCGATGCGGTGCATGGGCTTCGCAGTCAAGCCAATCGCAGCCCCACAGTCATCGATTCTCGTGTGGGGAAGACGCTCACGTGCCGCGGGCCGGTTTCCCCGGTGTAGCGAGCGGCCTTCCCTACCCCCGAGGAGTCGACTTCATGCGGCGTCTGCTGGTGATCTGTCTCCTCCTGCCGGGCGGTGCTGCTCGGGCGAACGACATGCAGAACATCTACGACGGGCTGCCGAAGGTGCCGGCGAAGGTGGCCGACGAGCTCGACTGTCGACCGCTGTCCGACGCGAGCGCCGCCCTTCACGAGCGGGAAGAGACGGCGAGTGACGTTGATCAAGTCGATTGAGCGGCCGTGACTTCAGCGGGAACCTGCGGCCATGGCATGGTGTCCGCGCCACCATGCGCACCCTGCTCCTGCCGCTGCTCGTCGTCTGTGGCTGTGCCACGCCTGCCTCGACCACCACCCCTTGGTCGTCGGGCAAGCTCAAGCCGTTCCTCGCGACGGCCTGCGAGTCGATTCGCGCCGACGTGTGTCGGCCCGAGCTGAAGGCCGCCGCGCCGGAAGACCTCGCCACCATCGTGATGGGCGACCTGGGAGAGAAGGAGCCCGCGTTCGAGGCCTTCCTCACCGAGACGCTCAAGGGCGTCGCGCCGGCCAACCGCAAGCAGGTGCTCACCACCCGCATCGGCGACGTGCTCGGCACGCCGTGGACCTGCCCCGCGCTCGACGCCATCTGGGCCAACCAGCACCCCAACTGCCCGTGACCCTCAGCGGGTGAGGCCGCAGACCTGGGCGACCTCGTCACGCCAGGCGAGCCACGTCTCGAGCGCCTGGTTCATGAAGCGCAGCACGCGCGCATGCTCGTCGGGCGGCGCGAGGTCCATGACCTTCCACGCGGCCACACGGTGCGAGCCTTCGACGCCGCGGTGCGCCCTGGTGAGGGCGAGCGATTCCAGCGGCAAGCCGTAGTGCACCACCAGCGGGTGCGCGTTCAGCGGCGGGAGTGTCGCCTCCGACCCCTCGAGCACCGAGCGCTCGTTCGCCGTGCCCTCGAGGAAGATGGTGACGATGGCCGCGGCCGTGGCCCAGCCATTGGCCAGGGTCGCCTCGTCGATGATGGCGCGGTACTTGGCCGCTGCGGGGAGCAGCGTGACCTGCTCGAAGCG
>CAIWFK010000179.1 GCA_903911905.1 uncultured Myxococcales bacterium | reverse complement strand
TTAAGTACAGCGGGAGCTGCAAATTACATTGGTGCCGAACTACGCGCAGATCCGCGTTCGCCGCCCGCAGTTCCTTCGCGCGCTCGAAGTCGAGCGCCGCCTTGCGCGCGTCGGCCTCGGCACGGGCCAGCGACGCCTTCGCCGCCGCGATGTTGGCGTCGGCGCTCAGCACCCCCACCCCCGAGCCCGAGAAGAGCGCCTTGGCGGTCGCCAGCCCACCGCGCGCCGTCGCTTCGGCGATCTGCACCTGCGCGTCGGCCACCGCGGCCTGCGCAGTCGCGGTCGCCACCTCGGCGTCGGCCTGGCGGGCGCGCGCGGCGTAGTCGGCCGGGTCCAGCTCGAGCAGCACGTCGCCCTTCTTCACCGTCTGGTTCTCGGTGACTGCCACCTTCAGCACCAGCCCGCTGACCCGCGAGGCCAGCGGCACCACGTCGGCCTCGACCTGCGCGTCGTCGGTGTTCTCCTGGTTGGCGGTGGCCAGGGCGTACGCGCCGATGGCGCCGATGGCGACCACGGCGACGACGCCGAGAATCATGAATCGTCGGCGCGCGCCCGACGGGGCGACCTCGGCGACGGGGGAAGACACGGCAGCTTCGGACGTGGTGGTGGTCGACATGGTGGGCTTTCAGACTTCGACGTGCATTTCGGAAGGAGACGGCGCCGCCGACGGCCCCGCAGCGGGCGGGCGACGGAGGAAGAAGATGAAGGGCGTGACCAGCAGGAAGCACATGCCGGCCACGAAGAAGAGGTGCTCGAAGGCGATGACCATGCCCTGCTGAATCACCGAGCCAGCCAGCGACTGCATCGCCATGGCCTGCGCGCTGGCCGCGTCCATACCGCGCGCCATCAGTCCCGACTGTACCGCGGCGAGGCGGTTCTGCACGTTGGGGTCGCTCATCACCAGGTGCGCCCCGACCGAGGCCCGCGACTGCACCGCCGAGCGCGAGAGCAGCGTGGCGAAGAGCGCGATGCCGATGGACCCGCCGATCTGCCGCATCAGCGAATTGAGCCCCGTCGCGTCGGTCATCTTGTGGCGGGGAATGTTGCTGAGCGCGAGCGTATTGATGGGCACCATCAGGAAGGCGAAGCCCAGGCCCTGCACCATGAGCGCCGCGACCACGCCGCTGGCGGTGGTGGCGAGCGTGTAGTGGCTCATCATCAGCGCCGAGATGACGAAGGTGCCCACCCCCATGGCGATGAGCAGCTGCGGGTTGAGCCGGTTGTAATTGCGGCCCACCATGGGAATGAAGACCATCATCACCAGGGTGCGCGGCATCAGCGCCAGGCCCGACTGCATGGCGGTGAAGCCCAGCAGTTCCTGCATGAAGACCGGCAAGAGGAAGGTCAGCGACATCAGCATCGCGAACATCAGCGCGCTGACCAGGGTGCCCGAGAGGAACACCGGGTCGCGGAACAACGACACGTCGACCGCGGGCCGAATGGCGGTGGTCTCGCGAATGAAGAACGCGGCGATGGTCACCAGGGCCAGCACCGAGAGCCCCACGATCTGCCGGCTCTCGAACCAGTCGTTGCGGTTGCCCTCTTCGAGCACGTACTGCAGCGTGCCCAGGCCCACCGCCAACAGCGCGATGCCCGCCCAGTCCATGTGCTTGCGCACTTCGACCGCCGCCTTGCGGTTGGCCTCGAGAATGTCTTCGGGCTCGTGCACGAACGAGACGACCATGATGAGCCCGAGCACCCCGACCGGAATGTTGATGTAGAAGATCCACGGCCAGGCGTAGTGGTCGACGATGTAGCCGCCCAGCGTGGGGCCGACCGCCGGCCCGATGAGAATGGCCAGCGCGAAGAGCGCCATCGCCATGCCCTGTTCCTTCGGCGGAAAGGTCTGCCGCAGAATGGCCTGCTCGGTCGGCTGCAGCGCGCCGGCGCCGAACCCCTGAATCACGCGGAAGAGCACCAGCGTCTCGAGCGAGCGCGCCAGGCCGCACAAGGCCGAGCCGACCAGAAAGAGCACCAGCGAGGCCAGGTACACCCGCTTCTGCCCGAACAACCGGCCCAGGAAGGCGGTCAGCGGCATCACCAGAATGGTGGCGATGGCGAAGCCGGTCGAGATCCACGTGATCTCTTCGACCGTCGCGCCCACCGTGCCGCGAATGTGGGTCAGCGCCACGTTGACGATCGACGCGTCGATGGCGCCCATCAACGTGCCGAACGACACCGAGATGGTCACCAGCCACTTGTTGACCTTCGGCTTCGGCGGCGCCACGACCACTGCGGGAAGCGCTGCTGCGTTCATCGTCTGCCCCTCGGCTCGTACTGAGCGCCCTGCATCAGAAACCGCACCAGCGCCGCGCGCTGCTCGGCCAACGATTCGGTCGCCAGCCCCTTCACTCGCCGCGCCATCATCGAGCGCATGGCCCCGAAGAAGAACCAGGCGAAGAGCTCGGCGTCGTCGGCGCGCACGTCCTTCGACTTCACGCCCCGCTTCACCAGCAGCTCGAGCCGGTCACGCAGTTGGGCGATCATCTCGTGCGGCTGCAGCACCTTCTTGCCGAAGTTCTGGCCGTCGCTGTCCATCAACACCCGCACGAACCCGGCGTGCGCGGTGAAGTGTTCCTGCAGCGAGGCCACGAAGGCGTCCAACTGCGCGACGAAGGGTCGGCCGTCGTGCACCTCGAGCGACTCGTCGAGCCGACCCAGCAGTTCACCCTGCCGCACCTTCATCAGCGCGTCGACCAGCGCGTGCCGGTCGGCGAAGTGGTTGTACAGCGTGCCCACCGCCACCCCGGCCTTCGAGGCCACCGCTTCCATGCGCGCGGTGAGCACGCCGTCGCTGGCGAAGACCCCTTCGGCCGCCTCGAGAATGGCAGCGCGGGTCTCGTCCTTGAAGCGGTCGCGCAAGCGCTGAGGCGATCGTCGAATGGGTGAATTTGGATTCATCGAATGCACGTGAACTAGCTCGTGACGTGACGCCGCGCAACTGCGACCCGTGACTACAGGGCTGTGGCGACCCCGTGATCAGCCCGCAAACGCGCCGATCGACTCGAGGTCACGATGGTTGTAGAGCCCGCTCATGCTCCTTCAGGGAAAGAAGCTGCTCATCACCGGCGTGCTCACGCCCGCCTCGATCGCCTTCCACGTCGCGAAGCTGGCCCAGCAGGAAGGAGCCGAGGTGCTGCTGACCAGCTTCGGCCGCCCCATGTCGCTGACCCAGCGCACCGCGAAGAAGCTCTCGCCGGTGCCCGAGGTGCTCGAGCTCGACGTCACCAACCCCGCCCACTTCCCCGCCCTGCACGACGCCATCAAGCAGCGCTGGGGTCGGCTCGACGGCGTGCTGCACGCGGTGGCCTTCGCGCCCGAAGATGCCCTGGGCGGCAAGTTCCTCACCGCGCCCTGGGAATCGGTGATGCAGGCCTTCCGCGTGTCGACCTTCTCGCTCAAGGAACTGGCGGCGGCCACCGCGCCCCTGTTCGACAAGGGCGGCGGCATCGTCACCCTCGACTTCGACAATTCGACCACCGCCTGGCCCCTGTACGACTGGATGGGGGTCTGCAAGGCCGGCCTCGAGGCCACCGTGCGCTACCTGGCCCGCGACCTGGGCTCGAAACAGATTCGGGTCAACGCGCTCGCCGCCGGCCCCATCGCCACCATCGCCGCCAAGGGCATTCCCGGCTTCAAGCACCTCGAAGACAAGTGGGGCCGCCAGGCGCCTCTGGGGTGGGACGCGCGCAGTGAAGCGTCCATCGCCGCGGTCGCCCGCACCACCTGCGTGCTGTTGAGCGACTGGATGCCGTCGACCACCGGTGAGCTGGTGCGCGTCGACGGCGGCTACCACGCCATCGGCGCCGAGCCCGTCGACCCGGCCATTCTCGCCGCCGCCGCGCCCGCGAAGGACCCCGGGGCGGCTTGACGCATCGCGACGAATGAGTGATGTGCAGCGCCATGCGTGCCCTGCCCCTCGCCGTCGTCGCTGCCCTGGCTTTCCTGCAGTCGTGCTCGTGCGGAGGCCCCGCCGGCGCCTGCAAGACCACCACCGACTGCGGTGACCCGAGCAAGTCGCACTGTTCTCCGCAGTTGGGCGCGTGCGTGGCCTGCCTCGACGACACCATGTGCCCCGCGGGCCAGGTGTGTGACGGCACTGGCCAGTGCCACCCCGGCTGCGACGCCACCTCGTGCACCATGGGGCTGACCTGCGACGTCGACGCCGGCGCGTGCGTGGGTTGTCTGACCAACGCCAACTGCACCACCGCGCAGCAGCCGCTGTGCAACCCTGTGACCCAGACCTGCGTCGGCTGTCTGACCGGCGCCGACTGCCACGACCCCGGCAAGCCGGTGTGCGACCCCACCAGCAACGTCTGCGTGGCCTGCATCACCGACGCGAACTGCCCCGCGGGCCAGGTGTGCAACGCCACCTCGTGCGTGCCCGGCTGCAACGCGGCGCATGGCTGCCCCGGCGGCGCAGTCTGCGGGCCCAACGGCACCTGCGTGCAGTGCGCGCACGACGCCGACTGCTCGGGCCTCACGCCCCGCTGCGACACCGGCACCAACCACTGCGTGGCCTGTCTGCCCGGCGCGTCGGACAACTGCCCCATGGGTGAGTACTGCCGCCCCGACTTCGTGTGCGAGCGCGGTTGCAAGGCCAACGCCGATTGCCCGTCGGGCATGTGCGTGAACCATTCGTGCACCATGTGCACCGGCGACGCGCAGTGCGCCGCGGGCAACATCTGCACCAACGGCAGTTGCGTGCCGGGCTGCAGCGCCACCAACCCCTGCGGCGCGGGCCAGGACTGCTGCAGCGGGCACTGCGAGAACCTGCAGACCGACCCCAACAACTGCGGCGTGTGCGGCATGGCCTGCGGTTCGGGCACGACCTGCTGCGGCGCGAGCTGCAAGGCGCTCAACACGGTCAATGACTGCGGCAGTTGCGGCAACGCGTGCGCCACCGGCCAGGGCTGCTGCGGCGGCGGCACCACCTGCACGCCGCTGAACACCAAGAGCAACTGCGGCGCCTGCGGCAACGTCTGCGGCGTCGACCAGTTCTGCGACGGCACCACCTGCCGCAACCAGACCTTCCCCGAGTTCTGCGCCAACACCAGCGTCTACGCCATCACCGACGGCATCGCGCTCGACACCGCCGCCACCGGCGTGCTCGCGTCGACCATTCAGCAGTACTGCAGCTCGCGCACCGTGATTCAGACCGGGCCGCAGACCACCGCGGCGTGGGTCGACCAGACCACCGGGCAGTTGCTGCTCGGCGGCGGCACCACCGTGGTGACCGCGGGCGGCCCGTTCCCCAACAAGCCGGTGAAGTGGCTCGAGCGCACCCAGCAGGTGACCAAGGTGTATTTCGAGTCGAACGGCATCAATACGTTCTATTTCAAGAAGCGCAGCGATGGGTCGGTGCTGGTGACCGAGCCGTCGAGCTGGTGCTCGGCCGGTGGCCACGACGTGTTCCTCGTCGAGCTCGCGAGCGACCCCATGTCGGGAACGCTGGTGCTGATGACCTATGGGTTGTGCTCGGGTGCCGGCACCGCCACCGGCGCCTGGTACTGGGCCAACCAGATGCTGCCCAATCGCATGCAGTACCCGAACAGTTGGTACCTGTACCAGTGGGACGATTCCAACGCGAACGGGTCGGCCGACACGGGCGATGCGTTCACCCAGCTCGCGACCGGGTTGTAGGCGCGGGGTCATTCCTTCGCGACTTCCCCGTTTCTCTGTGTAACCCTAGACCAATGACACCGACCGAGAAGCAGTGGAAGATCATCGCCTCGCGCTCGAAGCCGCAGCACGGCGTCGTGACGCGGGAGCAGGTGCTCGATGCGGGGCTGAGCCGGCACCAGGTGGTCAAGGCGTTGTCGACGGGCCAACTGCGTGAACTGGCGCGCGGCGTCTACGGCCTGGCCGAGGTGCCCGAGACCTGGGAGCAGCGGGTGTGGGCGGCATGTCTGGCGACGGGTGGGCTCGCGTCGCACCGCACGGCCGGGTGGTCGTACGGGCTCGACGGGCTGGGCCGCGCGGCGCCGAAGGAGCTCGACATCATCGTGACCTTCACCGGGTCTCCGACGAGTGGGCTGGCCACGATGCACCGCAGCCGCACGCTGCAGCCTGGCCACGCGGCGAAGGGCGCAGGCTTTCCGCGAACGACGCTTGCCCGCACGATGCTCGACCTGGGCGAAGTGCTCGAACCGAAAGCGCTCGAGCGGGCGTTCGAGTCGGGGCTGCGGCAGCAGGCTGACCTGCGCGGCGCGATCCTCCGCATCGTGAAGGACTGGCCGAACCGTGGGCACACCGGCATCACGTTGCTGCGGGCGCTGGCGACCGGGCCGGGCGAGGCAGCGTAGCGCGCGGCGACCGACGCCACGCGCCGGCGTTCGTTCGAGGCTCGCCGCGTTCCCCTTCTGGGCAGCCTTCGCGCACTCCCGGACCGGGAACCTCGCGCCGTCGCCCGCGGCTCATTCCCGAACGCACTCGGGCAACGGGTGCACCCGCAGCCACGGCCCCACCTGCGCCGAGAACCCCTCGACGTCGACCCCGTCGAACCGCACCTGGTCCAGGAAGGCCCGGGTGTGCGAGGTCACCTGCGCTCCGCAGGCCTGACCGGTGCGCGTCACCAACACCTCGCGCGCCTCACCCACGCTCTTCCACGCCGAGGCGGCCGACGCTTCGACCGATTCCCTGGCGAACTCCGCGCCGCGCTGCCGAAGCTCGACCACCTTGGCCACGCCGTTCACCGTCATCAGGTCGAGCATGTCGAGGTCGAAGAGCACCTTCGCCTCCGCCGACCGGGGCGTCGGGTAGGGCCGCTTGCAGAACGCGCTCATGAAGCGGCCTTCACCGCAGGGGCCCATGTGCTCGACGATGGCGAGGGCCACCGTCTCGACGTCGGTGTCGGCAAACCCGAGCGAGGGCAGGGCCACTCGCGCCAGCGCCGCGCCCGCCTCACCATGCGTGCAGAACCGCTCGTACGGCGTGCCCGCCCCATCTTCCTTGGTCGCGTCGTGGAGCAACGCCGCCACCTGCACCAGCTCGACCCGCGCGCCCTCGGCCCGGGCGAACCCCGGCGCGAGCGCGGCCAGGCGGCGCAGGTGTCGCTCGTTGGGCCCGCCGGCCCTCACGTGGGCCAGCGTGACCCTGGTCGCCACCAGCTCGGCACGATTGCCGGCACAGGCGCTCAGCGCCAGCACCAGCCACCACCCCGCCCTCACGCCTCGGCGGCCGTGAAGGTGAATTCCAGGCCCGAACCGTCGGCCTTGAGCTCGGCGAACGCCTTGCCGCCGTTCCTCAAGGTACCGAACAGCAGCGCCTCGGCCATCGGCTTCTTGAGGGCGTTGTCGACCGCGCGGCCCATGGGCCTGGCACCGAACGCCGGGTCGTAGCCCTTCTCGGCCAGCCACGCGCGAGCCTGGTCCGAGAGCGAGATGGTGACCTTCTTCTCGGTCAGCAGGGCCTGCAGCGCCTTCACTTCCTTGTCGACCACCTTGAGGATGATGGCCTGGTCGAGCCCGCCGAACTGCACGGTGGCGTCGAGCCGATTGCGGAACTCGGGCGCGAACGTGCGCTCGAGCGCTTCCTTCGCGCGGCTGGCGTCGACGGTCGCCTTCTCGCCGAAGCCCACCGACTTCTGCTTCATTTCGCGCGCGCCGGCGTTGGTGGTCATGATGACGATGATGTTGCGGAAGTCGGCCTTGCGCCCGTTGTTGTCGGTGAGCGTGGCGTGGTCCATGACCTGCAGCAGAATGTTGAACAGCTCGGGGTGCGCCTTCTCGATTTCGTCGAGCAGCACCACCGCGTGCGGGTGCTTGCGCACG